>DMFR01000140.1:21400-21855 GCA_003450125.1 Prolixibacteraceae bacterium
TTGAAACGAATTACACGAAATAATAAGATCTGCGTAAATCCGTTACATCCGATATGTCTGTGTTCCTTAACTATTTTATCAATTATTTAAATCCAACAATGAAGCCATCCCATCTGCTATAAGGACTTAAGAATTGTTTTGTGTAGGTTTATGGCGGACTAAAAGTTGGGAATTTATAGGATTGTGGACGATGCCTTTCGATGCCTGCTATTAGAAAGTACAAAAATTAAATTGAAAATTTAGGTGAATTATCTTGCTCATATATACCTGTCTGGTGATTCGGAAGAAATTACGGTAGGAAATTTTATTGGCGATTTTGTAAAGGGTAACCGGCATCAGGAGTTTCCAGAACAAGTGGCTTTTGGCATTCTCTTGCACCGAAGAATTGATTCGTTTACCGATCAACATGCACTTGTCAGGGAATGTATCCAATTGTTGCGCCCTGGATATGGCAA
>DMFR01000140.1:21981-23097 GCA_003450125.1 Prolixibacteraceae bacterium
GCCCTGGATATGGCAAATATGCAGGGATAGTAGCCGACATCTTCTTCGTTCATTTTCTGGCCTTTAACTGGAACGATTATTCAGTCGATTCCTTAAGGCAATTTACCAAAAACGCCCATGCCATCTTCATCTCTAATTTTGGTTTGCTTCCCTTCCGGGTTAAACAGTTTCTTCCATTTTTAATTCACCACAGGCGGCTGGAGTCTTATGCCAACCGTGAAAACCTTACTGTGGTACTTGATATCATGTCTAAGCGCACTTCATTACCTGACAACAGTGAATGGGCCATGTTGATTTTGAACCAGAAATACGAACAGTTTGAAGCCTTATTTCGAAGCTTTTTCCCCGACTTGATTAACTACGTTGAAAAAGATTTTGGGGTGAAAATTATTAGACCATAAAATATTGGGTTGATATTTACTTTGATCGAACTCGCATTAAAAGCTCAATTGTTCGAACCTATTGGCATCAAGGCGGACAAAAACAAAAAGGAGCAAGGTAAACGACCACAGGGAAGAGCCCCCATAGCTAAAAAAAGGCAGAGGTATCCCAATAACAGGAGCAAGACCGATGGTCATACCTATATTGACGGCGAAATGGAAGAACAGGATGGTTGCTACACAATAGCCATATACACGGCTGAACTTGGAACGATTGCGCTCGGCCAGGTATATCAAACGCATAAGAAGGCCCATAAACAGACCGATAACAAGGGTGGTACCAAAAAATCCCCACTCCTCGCCCACCGTGCAGAAGATAAAATCTGTACTTTGCTCAGGGACAAAATCATATTTGGTTTGAGTGCCTTGCAGAAATCCTTTGCCGAAGAGTCCTCCCGAACCGATGGCTATTTTTGATTGGTTAACATGATATCCTGCCCCATGTACATCTGACTTAATACCCAGCAATTCATTGATTCGGTCGCGTTGATGTTGTTCCATGACATGATCAAATACATAATCAACAGATACACAAAAAAGTATGCTCCCTATATAAATACCAATCAGGATGGCCAGATTATTCTTTCGCAGTACCACTGAATAGAGATAGAATAAACCAGCCGACAAAACTGTAGCTGCCAGGAGTGGATATTGGGGTTCAATAGTTAACTGGAGC
>DMFR01000140.1:23251-24802 GCA_003450125.1 Prolixibacteraceae bacterium
GTTCAATAGTTAACTGGAGCAGCGAGCCGATGAGCCAGAATATCATATATAACGTGCTGAATATGCCAATAGCGATGAGCGTCATCTTAACCTTTTTGCGCCACAGGTAATAAACCAGGAAGGCGATCAACGTCAATATCCAGATGGTAATATATGGATCAAGCACCATGGTGAGGATAAAAACCAGGACGATCAGAAAGGTAAAAAATAAAACAATTCCGTTCAAGCCTTCCCTGTAAAGAACCAAAAGGAATACCCCAAAGACAAGGGCTGAACCGGTATCATTCTGTAAAAATATCAAACCTACGGGAACGAATATGATGGCACAAAGCGTGATTAAAGATTTGAAATTGTGTATTTTGAAATTATAGGAACTAATGTACCGTGCTATGGCCAGTGAAGTAGCCATCTTCATAAATTCGGAAGGCTGAAGCAAAAAACTACCTATCTGTATCCATGATCTGGCACCATTGATCTCCGTTCCGATGAACGGTACGAGCATAAGGACCAACACAAAAATCACATAGATGGGAAAAGAGAATGCTACAAAGAATTTAGAATCGGTGTTGATCATCAGCATGGCAATAAAGATAGCTGCGAAAATCCAGATCAACTGTTTTCCGTATTGCTGGCTAAAGTCAAAGATACTTTTGTGCTCTTCGTTGTACACCGCAGCATAAATATTTATCCATCCAATGAACATCATCGCCAGATAAATGGATACGGTGATCCAGTCTATATTTGCCCAAACGTTGTTTCTATTCGGCACGGCAGTTTATTTTTTAACTTGAATTACATTCATTAAATCCGTTTCGATCAATCTTTGTGCGAGCTCTCTCCTCGTGGGTGCAATGGAGTCGTTCAGGTATTTCTCCATAATTAAACCCGCAATGGGAGCAGCATAAGTTGCTCCAAACCCGGCATTCTGAATAAAAACGGCAATGGCGATCTTGGGATTATCGCGTGGGGCAAAACCTACAAAAGCAGAATGATCAGCTCCATGAGGGTTCTGAACAGTTCCCGTCTTTCCGCAAATAATCACATCATCTATATGTATGGACTGATTCAACTTGGTTTCTTCCACCACCGCCTGCATTCCTTCAATCACAAGATGATAATATTCAGGATCGATGCCTGAGTTCTTTTTCTCGAATTTCAATTCACGGAATACCCTGCTGGTATCCTGAATGGCCTTCACCAAATGAGGGGCAATATAATACCCCCTGTTGGCAATGGTAGCAACCATATTGGCCAACTGAAGCGGGGTCACCAATAATTCCCCCTGTCCAATGGCCAAAGAACGCACGGTCATGGCATTCCACCTTGACTGCCCAAAATATTTGTCGTAATAGGCTACTTGGGGAATATTTCCTGCTACTTCGGACGATAATTCAGTACCCAGTTTTTGACCAAACCCAAAACTCATGACATAGTCCCTCCACTTTTGAAATCCTTCGGCAGGGGTAGCAGAATGGTTGATAATAGTCCTAAACAAGTTCCAGAAGTAGGAGTTGCACGATTCACGGATACCTTCGCGCATGGCTAAGGGGC
>DMFR01000140.1:24932-31649 GCA_003450125.1 Prolixibacteraceae bacterium
CGCGCATGGCTAAGGGGCTGACGTGATTGTGCGTACATTTGATAGGTGTGGATGCTGGTCCTGAACAGGAATACCGGTCAAACGGACTCAGGGAATGTTCCTGCAGGGCAATCAAGGCATTGACCAGCTTAAAGGTCGATCCCGGGGGAAAAGTGCCGATAATGGCCCTGTTCCACATGGGCTTATTGATCGAATCGGTGACCAATTGTCCATAATTGATGCTTCTTTGACGTCCTACCAATAAATTGGGGTCATAAGACGGTGCGCTCACCATGGCAATAATTTCGCCGCTGGCTGGCTCTATAGCCACTATGGCCCCTCGTTTATTCGTCATCAGCAATTCGGCGTAAGCCTGAACATCGGCATTCAATCCTGTCAGCAGATTCTGTCCAAGGATGGCGGTGGTGTCACTGGCGCCGCCATTGTATTTCCCTTTGATCCGGTTATGAACATCCACCATATAATTGTTCACCCCTTTTATTCCTCGCAGTTCGCTCTCATAAGCCTTCTCCAGACCAGTAACGCCAATATAATCGCCCGATCTGTAATATTTATCCTTTTCGATATTCGATTGGCTCACTTCGCCCACATAGCCTAAAACCTGAGCTGCACTCTTGCTGGGGTATTCACGCAAGGTTCTGGATTGAACAAAAAAGCCGGGATATTTATAGAGTTTTTCCTGAAGAGGTGCATAAATTTCAGGAGCGATTTGTCCGGCAATAATGGAGGGTTTGTAATAAGAATATTGCTTGGCTTTTCTGATGGCATCTCTTAATTCCACCCGGTCCAATTGTACAATCCTACAAAGTTCAGTAGTATCAAAAGCTTTGGCTTCCCGGGGAATAATCATCAAGTCGTAAGCCGCCTTGTTGTAAACCATCAGTTTCTTGTTGCGATCATAGATGTATCCACGGGCAGGGAAAACAACTATTTTCCGCAGTACATTCCTTGTTGCAAATTGCTTGTATGTTTTGTTGGTAATCTGGATGGAGAAGAGCCGTAGAACAAAAATAGCGGCTATTCCCAACATGATACCGGCAATTATAAATCTTCGTTTTGAGAAAGTATCCACCTAATCTACATTTTTAAAGAGGATGAACTGACTGGCCAGAATGATTACAATTGAGAAAGCGCTGCTGAGGACACACCGAACCAAAGTATGGAAAAAACCTCCGAATGAAAACGCTTCAGCATAAAAGAGGAATAGGTGGTGAATGAAAACTGAAATGACAACATATTTCAGGAAACTGGCAAACCCCAGCTGTTTCATATTGGGCGTGTTTCCTTTTTCAATAATTTCACGTGACGAAATTAAGTTGGCAATCCCTGGACGTAGAAATCCAAGCAAGACTGTTGCACCGGCATGGACGCCAAGGGTATTGTTAAAAATATCGATCGAAAGGCCTAACAGGAATGAAAGTCCCAGGAGAAGATAACCCGGAATGGTGAAGGGCAGCAGGAGAATGAATAAAATATAAACATAGGGATTGACAAATCCGCTGAATTGTATATTATTCAGGATGAGTACCTGGATCAGCACCAGCAATACAAACATGATCACATATCTACCAAAGTCTTTTATCATTCACCTACGTTGTTTGATTCCAGTTTAATCAGTTCAGCCCTTTTGGTATTTTGAACCACTTCTACAAATTTCACGGTATTAAAATTGGCCGACAATTCAACCTTGATGTTATAGAAATTGGTTCCACTCTCCACATCAAACTTTTTGATGGTTCCAATCATGATTCCTTCAGGAAAAATATTGGAAAAGCCACTGGTCACTACCGTATCACCCACATTGACAATGACATGAAACGGAATCTCTCTCAGATCGGCTGTATTGTAGCTTTCACCATCCCAAACGAGCGAACCAATATTATTGTTTTTAGTAATCTTTGCAGGGATACTCAATCGTTTGTTCAGTAAAGACAACCCGGTTGAATAGTTGGGTGAGACATTGGTAATTACGCCAACCACCCCATCGGCATCAATAATTCCCATGTCTGGTTTAATCCCTTGCCGTGAACCTTTGTTGAGGGTAATATAGTTGAACTGCTTGTTGACCGAATTGTTGATCACTTTTGCTGAAGTAAAAACATAGACAGGTGCATCAACCGTATCGGGTCGATTGACCGGATACTTTTCCTGCTGCATGATCCGCATCTGCAATTGTTTGCGCAACGAAGCATTTTCAGTAGCCAACCGTATGTTTGTACGACTTAAGCTGAAATAATCGTCAAAAGAGCTGAATTTTTCATAAACAGCTCCTGTAAAATTATTGCTTGAATTAAAGAATGTTACCCGTTGATAATTATTGAAACTAACAATCATCACCAATGAAAAGGCTTCGAGTATCAGGAACATCATCAAAAAATAATTTCGTAATAAGAAACGAAATAAACTTCTCATTGGCTGGAAGGTTTACTCCTTCCTTTTCAGAATTACCTGATCAGGAAGCTGAATTTATTTACATTCTTAAGTGCGATGCCTGTTCCCCTGGCCACTGCTCGCAAAGGATCTTCGGCCACATGAAACTGAATATTGATCTTTTCAGTAAAACGCTTGGCCAACCCGCGAAGCAATGCGCCTCCACCTGCAAGCCAGATTCCCCGATTGACAATATCGGAATACAATTCTGGAGGCGTCTGTTCCAAGGCGCTGAGAATTGCGGTTTCAATTTTTGAAATCGACTTTTCCAGACAATGCGATATTTCCTGGTAAGAAACCGGAACTTCTATGGGAAGAGCAGTCATTTGGTTGGGCCCCTGAATCAAGTAGTCAGCTGGAGGATTATCGAGTTGCGACAAGGCCGATCCCACATTGATCTTTATTTCTTCAGCCGTACGCTCTCCAATTTTAATGTTGTGCTGGTGACGCATGTACTCCATGATATCGGCTGTCAGGTCATCCCCTGCTATACGAATGGATTTGTTGGTCACCAGTCCTCCCAGTGAAATCACAGCAATTTCAGTGGTTCCACCGCCGATGTCAACTACCATGTTTCCTTCGGGCGCTTCAACATCCAGGCCAATTCCGATAGCCGCAGCCATAGGTTCATAAATCATATATACATCGCGTCCTCCTGCATGTTCAGCCGAGTCACGTACTGCACGAATCTCCACTTCCGTTGAACCGGAAGGGATGCAAACGACCATCCGCAGGGAGGGGGAAAAGAACCTTGATTTGGGATTCATCATCTTGATCATTCCCCTGATCATTTGTTCGGCTGCGTTAAAGTCGGCAATCACCCCATCTCGCAAAGGGCGAATGGTCTTCAGGTTGGCATGGGTCTTTCCCTGCATCTGCCGGGCTTTTTCTCCAATTGCGATAAGCTTTTCTGTTTTAAGGTCAATGGTTACAATCGACGGCTCATCAACTACAATCTTATCGTTGTGGATAATAATCGTATTGGCAGTTCCAAGGTCAATGGCAATTTCCTGGGTTAAAAATGAAAACAATCCCATTTGTATGTTTTTCTGAGTTTATACTAAAAAAATGACCGGGTGGCAATTTCAAATCAATGTTTGAAATGTCTCACCCCGGTAAAAATCATTGCAATACCAAATTCATCACAAGCAGCAATCACTTCTTCATCACGGATGCTTCCTCCCGGTTCTACAATGTATTTAATTCCAAATTCATTGGCTGCTTCAACGCTGTCTCTAAAGGGGAAGAAAGCATCTGAAATAAGCACTGAATCTTCAATTCTCACCCCTTCTTTGAGGTTAAAACGCGGAATGGTCAACTGGCGTAAACTGTCCAGCCGGTTGGGTTGCCCCATGCCTGCCCCTGTTAGCCAGAAGGATCCGTCCGCATTTTGAGTCACCAATGCAATTGCATTGCTTTTCAGATGTTTGCAGGCTACAATGCCAAATTTCGACAAGTTCATCTTCAAACTATCGAACTGTATTTTTGTTACATTCTTAAATTCTGTTTCCAACCCTTCATCTTCGTTTTGGATCAGCAAACCACCACTGATCGAACGGTATAACCGCTCGCCTGTAAGTTCAGGCTTAACGGGGGTTGCAAGTACGCGAAGGTTTTTCTTTTTGCTGAAAACCTCCAGGGCTTCCGCAGTATAGTCTGTTGCAATTATGATCTCGACAAAGCGCTTGTCAAACCATTGTGCGATGGTCTGATCTACCGGGCCTGTAAAACATACAATACCCCCAAAGGCGCTTACAGGATCACCAGCCCATGCCAGTTCAAGCGATTCCTTGATAGTACCCGCAACAGCCAGCCCGCAAGGGTTCAGATGCTTAACCACTGAAACGGCTACTTTATCTTTTAAATGAGTTACTGAATGAAAAGCATCACTGGCTGATTTCCATGCAGCATCTGCATCCAGCATATTGTTATACGAAAGCGCTTTGCCCTGTAGAACTTTTGCATTGGCTAAAGTGATGGCTGAATTTGAATTGTTGAATTTGAAGAATGTAGCAGCCTGGTGGGGATTTTCACCATAGCGCAATACCTGACCATTGTTAACGCTGATGCGTGCTTCTTCTGACTGATCCTGATTGAAATAATTGAAGATGGCACTGTCGTAATGAGAAGAGGTGGCAAACGCCAGTCGTGCAAACTCTTTACGGTCTGCCAGTGAAGTGGACCCTTCCTTTTCGTTCAGTAAAGTATACAATGTCTCGTACTGATCACGTGAGGAAACAATCACCACATCGTTGAAATTCTTGGCCGTAGCACGAATCAGTGAAATGCCGCCAATATCTATTTTTTCGATGATGTCTTCCTCTGATGCCCCTGAAGCTACCGTCTCTTCAAATGGATAAAGATCCACGATTACAAGGTCGATTTCAGGGATTTCGTATTGGGCAATTTGTTGCTGATCTCCCGCATGGTCCCTACGGTTCAGGATGCCGCCAAATACCTTTGGATGCAGCGTTTTTACACGTCCTCCCAGAATAGAAGGATAGCTGGTCAGCTCTTCAACAGGAATAACGGGGATTCCCATTTCTTCAATAAATGATTGTGTTCCTCCAGTGGAATAGATTGTTACTTTCAATTCTTCCAATCTCTTAACAATCTGGTCCAACTTATCTTTGTGATACACTGAAATTAAGGCCGATTTTATCTTTTTTAAGTCCTTCATTTATAATCCTTTTGTAATTTGGCCTCAAAGATAATAAAACACCTTGATTCTGTTTCCTTCAAAACTGCTTAATTAAGTGTATAATAACAATGAAATGTGAAATATTGTTAATTGAAGTTTTGCCATCATGAAGCCAGTCTAGTGCAATAACGTAAGTCATTGTAGGATGGTATGGAAGGAAAAAACTAAATATCCATCATCCAATTGAGGGGATTGAATAAAAATTAACGAACTTCTGTAATCATTTCAGATTTCTGTAACTAATTTTTCAGATTCAGAATCGTATATTTACTATTCAAAGGATAGGCTATGCTGTTAACCAGATTAATTCTTGAGAGTTTTTCATTTGCCTTTGGTTCTCTGCGAGGAAATAAACTAAGGACATTTCTTTCGCTATTGGGCATCACCATAGGCATTTTCGCCATTATTTCGGTTTTCACTGTAATCGATTCCCTGGAGAAATACATCCGCAACAGTCTGAATTCGCTGGGAAGTGATATGGTCTATATCCAGAAATGGCCATGGACTCCACCTGAGGGTGAATCAGAATATCCCTGGTGGAAATACCTGAACCGTCCGGTTCCTACGATGGAAGAGGCCGAAAGTTTAAGCCGGAAGTCAAAGAATATTGAAGATGCCGTTTATTTTTTTGGATTCAACCGAACCGTTCAGTACGAAAACAGCAAAATAGAAAATACCCAAGTGTTGGCCACTACTCATGGATTAATCAACACCTGGAACCTTGAAATTGAAAAAGGACGCTATTTTACCGAGTCAGAGTCCAATTCAGGGGCCAACCTTGCCGTCCTGGGCAATGAGATCGCTCATAACCTGTTTGGTGAGGATAATCCGGTGGGCAAAACCATTAAATTTCAGGGATACCGTTTCCTCGTGATTGGGGTCTATGTAAAAAAAGGAACCGACATGTTTGGAACCAGCATGGACAAACGCATACACATTCCGGTGGTCTTTGCCATGAATATGGTCGATATACGCGACCATGACCAGGGACAGGCCATCAATGTGAAAGCAAAACCCAATGCTGACCATGATGAGTTCGTGGCTGAAATAACAGGGATCATGCGCTCATTGCATCGCCTGAAACCCATGGAAGAAAACGATTTTGCCATCAACGAAGTAAGCATGATTTCCAAACGGTTCGATACTTTCTTTAAAGTGTTCAATTTCGCCGGATGGATCATTGGCGGCTTCAGTATCCTGGTAGGAGGCTTCGGAATTGCCAACATCATGTTCGTGTCGGTAAAAGAAAGAACCAAGATTATTGGTATTCAAAAAGCCCTGGGTGCAAAAAGATACTTCATTTTACTCCAATTTATTTTTGAGGCAGTAGTCCTTTCGATGGTAGGCGGGGTGCTGGGCCTCTTTCTCATCTTCATTGCAACCACCATTTTTAGCTATGTGGCCGATATGACCATTGCCATGACCCTGGCAAACATTCTGCTTGGACTATCCATCTCGGGAGTAATTGGTGTACTTGCTGGTTTTATACCAGCCCTTTCAGCTGCCCGGCTCGATCCTGTCAATGCCATGAACAGCGTATAGGGGTGTTTAAGTTTCAAGTTTAAAGTTTCAGGTTTAAAGTTTAA
>DMFR01000140.1:31951-33034 GCA_003450125.1 Prolixibacteraceae bacterium
TTTCTCATTTTCTCATTTTCTCACTTTCTCACTTTCTCACTTACTTCCATCTCCCGTCTCCCATCTTTCTTTCTCCCGTCTTCTCACTTTCTCCCTGCTCCCTACCCCTTGCTCCATTCTGATAATTTCCTTACCTTTCGGTTTTATAACCTAACAAAAAATGGCAAAACAAAATAGGTTCAACCGCCTTTGGAGGATCTTTCGAATGGTGTTTACCGGATTCGGAATACTGTTTCTGGTATTGCTCCTGTTAAGTTTTACCAGTTTGCCCTTCTGGGGATATTACTGGCTGGGTACCAGTGAATCAAAGATTACTGAAAAGCCTGATTATATCATCCTTTTAGGTGGAGGCGGAATGCCCAGTGAGTCGAACCTGATGCGTGCCTTTTTTGTCTTTAGGGCAGCCTCGGAATCCCTGCAAAGCCAGATTGTGATATCCATTCCAGGCAATGCTGAGGATTCTACCTGCACAGCCCGATTGGTTGCCTCGGAATTGATCTGCAAAGGAATCGATGTCCATCGCATTCTATATGAACAATTGGGCACCAATACCCGTTCACAGGCCCTTCACCTGCAACATTTCAATTCTGAAATATTATCCAATAAATCACTGCTGATTGTCACCTCACCCGAACACATGCGTCGTGCAATATTGACCTTTAAAAAGGCCGGATTTACCCGTCTGAATGCTTTGCCTGCTTTTGAAAATGCATTGGAGGCAAACCTTGTTTTTAAAGATGATGATTTAGGGGGAAATAAACTCCCGGTTCCTGATATTGGCAATCATACCTCCGTACGCTACCAGTTCTGGAATCACCTGAAATACGAGATCTTGATTGCACGGGAAATGGCTGCATTGGGATACTATAAGTTACGGGGCTGGATATAGCTTAAAAAAGATTGCACGGATTAGAAAAGGATTACACGGATTGGGTAAATATATTTCTGTGCGCTGCACCTTCTATAGCCTCATCGCATCTATTTCTAAAAATATTTTGCAGCTCTGCTGCCTTAAATACATCTCAATTACCATTGCGTCTGTCAAAGGTGCAGCGCACCGAAATATTTGGTGTGCCGGGCATG
>DMFR01000139.1:0-9726 GCA_003450125.1 Prolixibacteraceae bacterium
TATTATCAGTTAATAATTTTAGAGAAAACCAAATTTTAAAATTGAGTATGAAAAGTAAATTAATTATTGCTATTGCAGCAATGGGTGTTGCCGTGTTATTTAGCTCATGTGCTAAAGTTCCTCAGACTGAAATTGATGCAGCTACTGCTGCTGTTCAGGGTGTTAAAGATTCAGGTGCTGACTTGTATGTACCAGAAGCTTATTCTGCATTAGTTGATTCTATGAAAGCAGCTAACGAAAACACAGAAGTTGCTAAAGCTAAATGGTTTCCTAACTATTCAAAAGTAAAAGCTGAATTAGTTGCAATTAACCAAATGGCTGTTGACACCAAAGCAAAAGCTGAAGCTCGTAAAGTTGAGTTGAAAGCTGAAACTGAAACTATGATTGGTGAAGTTAAAGCATTGGTTGAAGAAAACAAAGCTTTGATCGCTAAAGCTCCAAGAGGTAAAGAAGGTAGAGAAGCCTTAGAAGCTATTAAAAGTGACTTAACTGTTGCTGAAACATCAGTAACTGAAGTAGAAGCTTTATTGGCTAATGGTGATTTGCTTGGTTCTAACGACAAAATCAAAGCCGCAAAAGAAAAAGCAACTTCTATCAAAGCTGAATTGGAAGAAGCTATCGCAAAAAAAGGCGCTGCTGCTCCTGTTGCAAAAAAAGCTAAAAAATAATAACTCCTCGGAGTTGAACGTTTACAATACCCGGGGTTTCCCCCCGGGTATTTTTTTAATACATAGGTGATGGGTTTAGTTAAAAAGTCGATAATTAAGTGGGTGGTCATTATTTTATTTTCTGTTGTGGTGATTGCAATGAGCATTTCGGTGATCATTGTTTCCCAAAAAGTGCTGCCAACAGATGATTTGAAGCTTGCACGTGAAGCCTTGACAATTGCCAAAGAGGCTGAAGCGGATGTCTATTCGGATAAAATATACAAAGAATCAGTTGACTTGTATGATTCAGCCATGACCAACTGGAAGCGGGAAAATGCCAGGTTTATTTTATTCCGGGATTATACGCGTGTCATTAGCTTTGCCAAACGTGCAAAAAAGAGAGCTGAAGAAGCAAGTGAAGAGTCGATTAAAAAATCAACGAATTTAAATCAGAATGTAGAGGCTGCGTTTGTCAGTTTGTCAAAAAAAATAGAAATTTACAATAAGCTATTTAAAGACCTGCCTTTGGAGAAATCAGTTTTTGATGCGCATAATAAATCCAAGATGTTTTTAAGCGAATCAAAAATTGCCCATGAAAACGGCAAGTTAAAGGATGCTGAAATTTTATTTAAGAAAGCGGAAGTATACGCCAATCACGCCAATGTAGCTGCTGGGAAGATGTTGCGGGATTATTTCGATGATCAACCCAAATGGAGAGGTTGGGTCAATGATGCCATTGCAGCCTCTCGGGGAGGAAATAAAGTGATTGTAGTTGATAAAGTTGCCCATATTCTGTATGTTTACCAATCAGGAAAAGTGATCAGAAGCTATGATGCTGAATTTGGTCCCAACTGGATGGCTCACAAGGAACGTACCGGCGATAGGGCGACTCCGGAAGGAAACTACCATATTTCCAATAAAAAGCAGGGAGGAAGCACCACGTATCATAAAGCCATGTTGCTGGATTATCCCAATTCGGAAGACAGGATCAGGTTTGAAGCCAAAAAGAGAAAAGGATTGATTTCACGCAGTGCAGGAATTGGTAATTTGATCGAAATACATGGTGCTGGAGGTAGAGGATTTGATTGGACCATTGGATGTATCGGTTTAAGGGATCGTGATATTGATGATTTATATAAATTGGTCGGTTCTGGTACCAGGGTGACCATTGTCGGTTCCATTGAACCTTTGTCGGTAGTTTCAGAAGGATTGGAGTTTTAATATTTCAATTTCAAAAGGAACAGTTGGCATTATTGTTGTTTTAAGAAAAAAATGAAAGCTATATAATTCTAAACTATGATTCGAAATTTATTTATTTATCTGGCTATCTTAATTGTTGGCGTCCTATTTTTGGGATACATGATTCTTTTTGGTATTCCGGCCTTGCAGGAATCGACCATCGTGTTACCTGGAATGACCACACAGGTAGGGGCTGATGAAGTTGGAACAAATAAAGAGTCACTTGAAAAGGAAATTAGTAAGCTAAAGGATAAATTGGATAAATTTACCCCCACAGAGGCTTATATCATTATCAATACCAATGATAACCATTTTTATTTATACAAAAACAAGCAGTTGATCCGTGATGGATTATGCTCGACCGGGAAGAATGAAAAGCTGGTATTAAACGACAGTCCCAAAGAATATGTATTTCATACGCCCTTTGGAGTCAGAAAAGTACTCAGCAAACAAAAGGATCCTGTTTGGGCCAAACCCAACTGGGCCTTTATTGAAGATGGAATGCCTATCCCTCCTCCGGGTGATCCTTCCCGTTTTGAATCAGGGACCTTGGGTAAGTATAAACTCACTTTAGGGGATGGCTATATGATTCATGGAACGATCTACAAACGTTTTATGGGTATGAGCGTGACTCATGGCTGTGTCCGTCTGGGGGATGAGGATTTGGAAGTGGTGTTTAATACCTTGGCTATTGGTTCAAAAGTTTATATTTATTAGTATGAAAGAAAATTCGGCTGAAGACTTCGATAGCCTCTTCATTAAAAAGAAAAGCAACACAGGCATCAAGACCTTTTTGATCCTTTTCAGTTTGCTTATACTAGGTTTTACGGGCGTTTATACTTATTTGAACGTTGGAGCAGTACGCGACCGCATGAAGTCAGCACAGGCTAAAACTGAGGGGGCAACTCCAATGAGCCCTTCCCTGATTGGATTGCAGAAGGAAAAAGCATGGTACGAATCACGCCTGAAAATGGCTAACAGCGATTCCATCGGCTTATCCATTGACCTGGAAAACCATTTGCTCCAGTTGGAATTAAAGGGGGTGGTGGTTTTATCATCAAAAATTGTTGATTATTCAACCTCAGGATTCTTTAAAAGGATGGATGGAAATGTATATTTCTCTATGTTTGGAACTCCGTTGACCATCCAAAAATATGAATCTTCCATCGAAAAGAATGCCTTTAAAGTGGTTCAGGCTCCAAAATCGGTAGAAGAAGCAGAGGCGGCTAAAACGAAAAAGGATTCACTTCACCACGAGGTATTTTGGACCGTTAAACTGGACCGGGATTTTGAACTGAACATCCAGGGAATAGATTCTGTGACGGCAGCTCAGTCGAAATACCAGTTGGGCAAAGGATTTGAATTTAAAAGAGATTTAAACAACATTGCCAATTCGTTTCAGCACATTCTGAAGTTTCAGAAACCGGTCTATACCCCTGAAATCCTGATCAGTATTCCTGCAAACGAAGCAAAGGCCATTTTGAATGCTTTACCCCGAAAGGCTTTGGTTATCATTCGGATATAAGTTGAAGAGATTTCAAGTATAAAAAGGAAACCGGGAAAAGACATTTTGTAATGACTTTCCCGGTTTTTTTCTGCAGCAGCTTTATTTGTTATTTCCCAAATTGATTGAGCTATTTCCACTTTTAGTAGCTACAGCCTATCTACGTAATAATAAAGAGAGACACCAAAAAATAACATAAAAGCGTTAAACAATCCAATTATATAAAGGGTTATCCCGTATTTCAGAATGTGCTATATGTAATTCTGTTAGTGTAATTTAGACGCCCACGTTTGATAAAGTAACCCTGTATATACAACATTTATTTTGACTGTTTTAACTGAATTTTGGCTTCTTTTCAGAATAAAATGAGTAACTTCAAGCTTTGTAGCGCATGAATCATAAAAGGGCAATGGAAATTAAGAGCAAACTCTCGGGATATATTCTGGCTGGAGGGAAAAGCAGCCGCATGGGAACCGATAAAGCCCTTTTATCGGTTCAGGAAGAGCCTATGCTGAAACGGATGATTCGCCTATTGGAGCCATTTTGCCAAAGTATTGCAATCAGTGGGAATAATCCAGGTTATTCTGATTTTAACATTGAAATGGTTGCAGATATCTACACGGGCTGTGGACCGATTTCTGGAATCATTTCCTCATTGAAGCATTCTTCCACTGAATGGAACTTGTTGGTCAGTGTAGATGTCCCTTTTATGAACGAGACCTTCATTGCACATTTAATTTCTCACATTGGAAACTATGATTGCATTATTCCCCGGCATGATGGGGGAATTGAACCATTGATGGGACTCTACAACAAGAAAATTATGCCGGTTGTGGAAGAGATGATCAACCAGGGCGATTATAAACTCATGAGGCTGCTCTCTAAACTCAATGTTCAGTACGTGAATTGTAATGACATGATCAAACAATTTCCCCGGCTATTTGTGAATATTAACTTTCCGGGAGATTATAATTCCATCTAAAGTTTAATTAATCCTAATATTATCATTCGAATTGCAATTCCGCTTAAAAGGGAATGCTTTTTATTAACTTTGGGATAAATTAAATAAATATGCCACACCTGTTGTTTTATATGATCGTTGGTATTGTAGTCGCTGATTTTATTTTCGAGCGGTTCCTACAATATTTAAATTCTACCCAATGGAGTGAAATCCTTCCGGAGGAAGTGAAGGATATTTATGATGAAGAAAAATATCGCAGGCAACAAGCTTATGAGAAGGTGAATTCGCGGTTTTCGATGATTAGTTCCTCGTTCAGCTTTGTATTACTGCTCCAGATGATCCTGTTTACAGGATTTGCCTGGGTAAATCATATCGCCCTTTCGGTATCGGTCCATCCAATATGGACGGCATTGGTGTTTTTCGGTATCTTGATGTTGGCTTCTGATCTGCTTACGACTCCTTTTTCGGTATATGATACATTTGTCATTGAAGAGAAATTTGGCTTTAATAAAACCACCCCAAAGACTTTTATACTTGACAAGATAAAAGGATGGCTTATTGGAGCAACCATTGGCGGGGGATTGCTGGCGCTGATAATCTATATTTATCAACTCACAACGAGTAATTTCTGGATCTTTGCATGGGGAATCATTACTGTTTTTTCAGTCTTTATGGTTTTGTTCTATTCCAACTTGATTGTTCCCCTGTTCAATAAGCAAACGCCACTTACAGAAGGTGAATTGAAAACGGCCATTGAACGTTTCTCGGATAAGGTAGGATTTAAACTTGACAACATATATGTGATCGATGGTTCAAAACGGTCGACAAAGGCCAATGCCTATTTCACGGGACTTGGAGCAAAAAAGAGAATCGTTCTCTATGATACTTTGATCAATGACCTGAGCACCAAAGAACTGGTCTCCGTGTTGGCCCATGAAATTGGACATTATAAAAAGAACCATGTCATCTGGGGCTTGCTGCTTGGGATCGTACAGACAGGAATTGTCTTGTTTATTTTCTCCCTTTTTGTAGGAAGCCCTGCCTTGTCGGCAGCTTTGGGTGTTGAACAACCCAGCTTTCATATCGGGTTAATTGCATTTGGGATATTGTATTCACCCATTTCAATGATTACCGGATTAGGAATGAATCTTTTTTCCAGAAAGAATGAATACCAGGCAGATGCCTTTGCTGCCAAATACTTTGATGCCATGGAGCTTGCTTCGGCCTTAAAAAAGTTGTCGGTAAAGAATTTGAGCAACTTGCGTCCCCATCCGTTTTATGTGTTCTTTCATTATTCGCATCCAACACTGTTGCAAAGGTTGAAGGCGCTGGGAAAGCTAGGAGAACGGGGCTAGGGGCTAGGGGCATGGAGACGTGAGAAGGAAACTTGGAATTTTGAATAAGAAATAAGAAATAAGAAATAATAAACCAGAAATAAGGAACAAGAAAAGAGGTTTATCCGATGAGCGGAGCAACTTTGAACTTGAAACTTTGAACTTTGAACATTTAGAATGAAAACAGAAATAATAACCATAGGGGATGAAATTTTAATCGGACAGATTGTCGATACCAACTCGGCCTGGATGGGTGAGCAACTTAATTTGCACGGCATTGAGGTTTACCAGGTAACGTCTGTTCACGACGACCATGATCATATCTTGAAAGCGCTTGCCAATGCCGAAAAAGAAGTTGACCTGGTTTTGATTACGGGGGGCCTCGGTCCTACAAAAGATGATATTACCAAGCATTGCCTGTGCGAGTATTTCAATACCGAGTTGGTCTATCATCCTGAAGTTTTTGAGCATGTGCAGACGCTATTGTCTTCACGAAATGTGTCTATCAATCAACTAAACCGTGATCAGGCATTGTTGCCTGCCAGTTGTACCGTGCTACACAATTCTGCAGGAACAGCCTCAGGAATGTGGTTTGAACGAAACGGAACGATTTTTGTATCCATGCCTGGAGTGCCATTTGAAATGGAAGCGATCATGACAGAAGAAGTTTTTCCACGGTTAATGAAGCTAGGAAATGCACAGTCGATTGTACACAAAACCATTCTTACCCTCGGATTGCCTGAATCAACGCTCTCCGAGAAGATAGAGGGGTGGGAGAGTGCCCTGCCCGGTTTCATTAAGCTGGCTTATCTTCCCAGTGCATTGACGGTTCGTCTTCGATTGAGCGCTTATGGAACAGATAAGTCCCTGCTTGAGGCTGAAATTGAGAAACAGGTAAAAGAATTGCAGCACATTATTCCTGAATATATTTTTGGGTTTGATGATGAAAATATGGCCCTTGTCATTGGAAGAATGCTCGTAGAATCGTCTAAAACGTTAGCGGTAGCTGAAAGTTGTACCGGTGGAAATATTGCCCATTCTATTACGTCCAATGCCGGTAGCTCTGCATATTTTAAGGGAGGTGTAGTTGCTTATTCCAACGAAATTAAGACCAGGCTGCTGGAAGTTCCTCCGGTAATGATTGAAACTCATGGAGCCGTGAGCCAACAGGTAGCAGAAGCCATGGCTGTTGGTGTTCAAAAGGCCATGAATGCTGATTACAGCATTGCAACAACCGGAATTGCGGGTCCCGATGGGGGAACTTCTGAAAAGCCTGTAGGAACCATCTGGATTGCAGTAGCCGGTCCTTCAGGAGTAAAAAGTCAGGAATTTATATTCAGACATAACCGTGAACGAAATATAATACGCTCAACACAAACTGCGTTAAATTTTTTGCGTAAACTCATTTTAAAAGATCAATCAGCAAAATGAAAAAGAAATTATTCATCATCATTGGAATTATAGTTCTGGTCATTGGAACTTTGGCAGTTTTGCCTTATCTATACAAAGACAAATTGCTTGTAAAAGTAAAGGCAACAATCAATAAGCAGGTCAATGCAAAAGTTGATTTTAAGGATTTTAAGTTGTCCTTATTTACCCACTTTCCCAAAGTTGGAATGGAAATTCAACAGCTCACTGTTATTGGTATCAATGAGTTTTCAAATGATACCATCCTTTCCGCTAAGTCGATCTCCACGGCTATTTCTCTGATGGAAATGATCAGGGGAGAAAACCTGGAGCTGAAAAGCCTGTTCATTGATAATCCCAGGATAAGCCTTGTGATTAATGCTTCCAAAGCAGTAAACTGGGACATTACCAAACCATCTGAAGCCCCTGCTGCAAAAGTTACGGGTAACGACCAGGCTTTTAAAATGAAGCTGGACAATATTCAGGTCACGAACATGAACCTGCTGTACAATGACAAGACAATGCCCATGAAATTGTCGATGAAAAATACGAACCTCAGTTCAACGGGAAATATAGCCGGTACACTTACCACCTTTGATATGAAAGGCGATGTGGGAGACATTGTTTTTGAATATGATTCGGTAAAGTATATCTCCAACACAAAACTGAAGGCAGAAACCTTACTGAAGGTTGATTACGCCAAGATGAACTTTGTTTTTGACCGGGGGAAATTAATGATAAACCAGCTTCCACTTGAAGTAAATGGTTCGTTTTCAATGCCCAATGACAGCATGATTTTTGATCTGGGTTTTAAAAGTGAAAAAAGTGATTTTGCGACCATTCTGGCCCTGGTGCCTGCAGATTATCAGAAATATCTGGAGAAAGCCACTATCAGCGGGGCTGCTGAGTTTAAAGGCTCGGTAAAAGGATTGTTTTACAAGGAAATTTATCCGGCAATCGACATTTTGCTTGGAGTAACCAATGCCAGTTTTAAATACCAGTCACTTCCTGAAAGCGTTCAGGACATTCAGGTACAGGCACAGATTACCAAGCCTGAGGGCGATTTGAACCTGCTGAAAGTAAATGTTGAAAAGGCACATGCTTCTATCAAGAACAATCCCATTGATTTGAGTATGAATTTAAGTGAATTGATGACTGATCCCAATATTGCAGCTACGTTTGCCGGGACTGTTGATTTTAGCACCTTAAAACAGGCCATTCCAATTGATAGCCTTGATATCAAGGGAATCATGAAGGCCAGAATGCAGATTGCAGGACGCATGTCATCGATTGAAAAAAAGGAATATGAAAAGTTTAAATCCGATGGTGAGGCTACGGTTCAAAATTTCAGGTTTGAAAGCAACAAGTTGACCAAGCCAGTGGAAATCAGCCAGGCCAAGGTCAATGCCAATACCACCAAGATTACAGTCGATCAGTTTGATGGAAAAATAGGGGAGAGTGATTTTTCTCTTCGTGGTGATGTGAGTAATTACCTGGCTTATATTTTCAAAAACGGAGTACTGAATGGTAATTTTAATCTGAAGTCGTCCTTCATGAATTTTACTGAATTGTCGAATATCATGAAGCCTGCACCAAAGGCAGCAGGACCAAAAACAGAAGCAAAAGCTGCTCCTGCGACTACGGTTGCCTCTGCTGATTCAGCCGCAGCATTCCAGGTACCCGATAAACTAGATTTGACTTTTCAATCTGCCATTCAAAAGGCGGTATATGATAAAATGCCCATCAACAATATCAATGGAATGATCAAAATAAAGGACCGCCGGATGGAACTGTCCAATCTCGCCATGGATATGTTGAAGGGAAAAGTGGGCATTAATGGTTCGTATGCCAGTAATAAGACCAATAAACCAGCTTTCGACTTCAAGCTAAACATGGAAAACATTGATTTGCCAACTGCCTATCAATCGCTTTCTACATTTCAGCGATATGTACCTATTGCTGCAAGAAGTCAGGGAAAGATCTCTACCCAGCTGGGCCTTTCAGGGATCATGAACGAAAAGATGGACATCGTGCCCACCAGCCTAAATGGAGCTGGTATTTTCAATACCATGAATCTGATGATCAACGAGTCTCCTGTTTTTGATAAAATTAGGGGGATCATTAAAAAAGAGAGTCTTAAAAATGTTAAGATTAACGATTTTGCAGCCAAATTTCAATTTGAAAACGGGGAACTTAAATTGAACCCCTTCAAAACAACCATTGCCGACCAGCCCACGACCGTCACCGGAAGTTTATCTGCTGCACGCGAGATCAACATGACCATGGATTTTGTAGTAAGCCGTGATGTTTTGGGTACCGACGTCACCAAAGGGTTGGATATTTTACCGGGATCGGAAAATATTAAAAATGTCGATGCATCGATAGTTTTAAAAGGTTCGCTCACCAACCCGGATATCTCGCTGGATTTAAGCAAAGCCCGTGCACAAATTGAACAGGAGGTGAAAAAAGCTTCCGTGGAACAAATCAAAGGCTCGGCTAAAAAGTTAGGCGATGAACTGAAGAAGTTATTTAAGTAACCTAAGTTCGAAATAAGCGATCATCAAAAAATCATTTCCTACAAATCCTACGTTTCCTACGTCCTATTTCGTAAAAACGCGTTTTTACGAAATAGGA
>DMFR01000139.1:9865-22274 GCA_003450125.1 Prolixibacteraceae bacterium
TAGGATTTGTAGGAAATGAAAAGCCAAAAATTCAAACTTTTATGGGGACTCTCGTACCGGAGTGATAGGGGAGGCAAGGAGTGGTAATATGCTCAGCATCCCTGCAATGAAATAACTGGTACCGGCAACAATCAATGCTGTCTGTAAACTAAAGGCATCGTTTAAATAACCCAATACAGGACCTACGACAGCGAAGATGAGCCGTATTTCCAGATTCCTTACAGAGAGAATCGTTGCCCTTACCTTTGAATCGGTATATTGGTTGATGTAATCTTTCAGCACCGGGGTTGCCAGACCGCGTGCCATATAGAAGCCAAAGAGGATTGCAATCCCTGCAAGGCTGACTAATACTGAAGTGAGGATAAATCCGGCTGTCAGGAGAATTACAATGAGCAATAGGGTCTTTTTACGCCCCAGCTCTCTTTCAATGCGGTAGGAAAACATGGAAGTGATGCCGGTAGTCAAGTTGAGCATTGTCCATAAAATACCGAAGAAAGCGATTGGCAATCCGGCCTCTTTTAGATAGAGCTGAACAAACCAGGCATAGGTATAGGTTGCCGCTCCGGTAAACGATGAGACCAAAATGGCGCTTCTCATTTCCCGTTGCTGGTAGGTCCGTTTGACAAGGGAGAGGATCTCTCTCATTTTTAGTTGAATCTTTTCTTGTACATGTTTTGGCTCCTTGAGGAAGAATGCAGCAGGAATGGCAATAGCGGCAATAAAAATCTGGAAATAATAGGGTGTTCGCAAACTGATAGTAGCCAAAAATCCACCAGCTACACCTGCAAAAGCCTCCGCAAAGTTACCTGCGGAAGTAATCTGGCCCTCGAATTTTATATATTCATTTTCCCTATCTTTGGCCTTAAGAGAATCGTAAAGCAAGGCTGAGTCAGCCCCTGAAACAAAGCTAAACCCTACACCCAGAATCACTTCGGCCACCATGAAACTGGCAAAGTCTGATGAAATACTGTAAATGACAATACCGATCGTTCCCATGATGGCTCCCCAAAGAAGTGTGCGGCGGCAACCCCAAACGTCGGCCAGGTAACCTGAGGGCAATTCGCCAACTACCATGGCAACGGAATACACCGACTTTAATAGTAGGATTTGTGACATGGTAAGCCCATTGTCCTGATAGAATAAGACTACAATGGGCATCACCAGATTAAACCATTTGGCAATCTTGATCAGGTATAACTGAATGGTATTTTCCGGCAGGTTTTTCAATCTGAATTTTTGATAAAAATAGAAAATCTTTGTGTCATCATGATTTACCCCCAGAATGGGATCTTCAGAATTAATAGTATAGTGAAATATGCTGGACCTATTCGCATTGCAATTGTTCTGAAACATCTATGAATTCAGCAATTACAGACAATTTGATTGAGATTGGCTATTTCTTCCTGTTTTTTCTAAATCTGGTAGCTGAAGGTTGGCTAAATTATATATCTTTGCAACCGCTAAAAAGGATGTCTCGGTAGCTCAGCTGGATAGAGCAACGGCCTTCTAAGCCGTAGGTCTTGGGTTCGAATCCCAACCGGGATACATTTTGTAAATTAAAGTCCCTGTAAATTAAAAACTTACAGGGATTTTTAGTTTTTAATTCAGCGATCTTTACTATTTCTTGATGACCTTAAATCTTTCCCCATTAACCACCACCACATACAATCCTGAAGCAAGTGAACTGATATTTATCCTATTATTCGCGTCTAATGAATGTGTGGATTCCAGTTTGCCATAGGCGTTAAAGATGGATACAACTCCTTTATCTGCATTGATAGTTAGCATATCTTTGGCTGGATTTGGCCATACCGTAACCTTTTTGTTGGGTATGGTTTTAGTTGCTGAATGAACAATCGCTTCTATTTTTAAAAAGTCTTTCCAGACATCGGCTGATTTATACAAATCCAATGATTCGGCAGGAACAAATAAAGTGCAGGTCGCCTTATCCACTCCTTTAAAAACATCTGGAGTAGGTAATTGGACCGGAGTTTTTGGATAAGCAGTTATCGATGATAATTTGGTACATCCCGAAAAAACTCGATCTCCTATAAAATTGACTTTGGCAGGTAGGGTAACCGCCGTTAGACAACAGCAGGCAGCAAATGCATAATTTTCAATAATAGTTACAGAATCCGGAAGATTAATCGACTTTAAACTAGTGCAATACCCAAATGCCTCTTGCCTGATAATTGTATCTAAAGAATTCGGAAAATTTATCGATTTCAATCCAATACAATTATAAAAAGAATAACTGCCGATCGATCGAACAGAAGATGGGATAGTGATTGACCCAAGACCAGACCTGAAAAAAGTATAGCCTTCAATAGATGCAATTGTATTGGGAATATTAATTGATGATAAACTCATACAGTTGTCAAAAGCACCGTTCCCGATGAATTTTATAGTCACAGGTATATTAACATTCACAATTCCGGTGCAATTATAAAAGGCACTGATTCCAATAGTATCAACCAAGGCTGGCAACTTGACGGATGTCAAATGTTTACATCCGCTAAAGGCACTTTCTACAATATTTTTAACTGTTGAAGGGATGGTATAGACGTTTGATTTGGAAATTGGACAATATATTAAATGAGTTTGAGCCTTGTTAAACAATACACCATCTAAACTGGAATAATTTGGATTTTCCGACTCTACAGTGATCGGAGCGGTACATTCTGAAAATGCTGTTCTGCCAATAAATGTTACTGAAGCAGGAACCTTAAATGCAGTGATCTTATCACTTCCCCAAAATGCATTGATCCCTATTGTAGTTACAGAAGTGGGTATTGTGAAGGATGTCAAACCGGTGCAACCTGAAAATGCACCAGCATCAATGGTTTTAACCGAAGTAGGGAGGTTAACGGATTTTAAACCCGTACAACTAGAATAGGCACCAGCTCCAATTGAGATAACCGAATTTGGAATGATGACCGATGTCAAAGAATTACAACGATTAAAGGCTCCATTTCCAATAATAGTGACTGAAGAAGGAATATTTACAGCACTTAAATTACTACAACCTTCAAAAGAGGCAATTTCGATGGTATGAATTGTACTCGGAAGTGTAACAGTAGTTAAACTCATTTTATTCTCAAAAGCGCTAAATGGAGTAATATTGGCAGGATAATCATAGCCCCATTGGCCCCTTGTGCCTAATGGCCCAAAATATTTGACTATGGTCACACCTGTTAAATCAATTACCGCCAATTTAGGCATACTATCCCTCATGCATGCAAAATCACGGGCATCAATTGCTCCCGAAAGAGTAAGCTGATCGATGGTGTTTAATTCTTCAGAAGTCATTCGAGTGATTAAACCTCCTGGAGTCAAAATAGAAATGGTTTTATGGGTGGAGGACTGAATCGCTTTGGTTTTTATAAAGTCTTTCCAAACATTGGCCGATTGATACTGATTCAATGATTCTGTTGGTACATACAAAGTGCAGGCAGTTTTATCAACCCCATGAAATACATCAACAGAGGGCAATGCTACTGGAATTAATGGATAAGCGGTTATTGAACTTAGCTTAATACAGTTTTTAAAGATCCCATCACCCATAGTAGTTACAGAAGCAGGAAGTATAACAGACTCTAGACCAATGCAATTGGAAAATGTACTCATCTTTATTTCCGTCACTGAATTGGGAATGACTACCGACTGTAGACTGTCACAATTTGTAAATGCTTTGGCTCCAATTGTATGAATTGATTTTGGAATATAAACTGATTTTAATCCCTTACATCCCAAAAAAGCATTGTCTGAAATAGTGGTAATAGAAGGAGGAATGATGATAGATGTTAACTGAGTGCAAAATTGGAAAATTCCCTCCCCGATGCTGGTCACAGAAGAAGGTAAGGTGATTTCTTTCAGATGATCGCAATAGATAAACGCGTAGGCTCCAATTGTTGTCACTTTTGAAGAAATTATAAGGGAGGTTAAATCGGTGCAATAACCAAAAGCAACATTTCCAATAGAAGTGACCGATTTGGGAATATATGCATAAGTCAAATGATGACAATATTCAAAAGCGGCCAGACCAATAGCTATAAGCGAAGCTGGAAGGGTAATTGTTTGTAGGCTGTCACATTTTTCGAAAGCGCAAATAGGGATCGTATTTGCCGGATACGAAACAATCCTGTTGTTTTCATCCCTTTGATCAGTTCCTTCTTCACCTGTATAGGCTGCAATAGTAATGTCCCTCATTTCAACGTCTGACAAATTAGGCATCGAATCCCGCATAGTTTTAAAATCACGGGCATCCATTGTTCCTGAAAGGGTAAGTCGCTCTAAAATGTGTAATTCTTCAGAAGTCATTTGTGTGATCAAGTTCCCGGGGGTAAGGTTTTCAATCGTTTTACTGGTTGGTAGAGGTATTGCAATTATATTCAAAAAGTCTTTCCAACCATTTGCCGATTGATACAAGCTCAAGGAATGGAAAGGAACATTTAATGTGCAGGTAGTTTTATCAACCCCATTAAAAATTGAGGATGAAGATAAGGTAACCGGAGTTGTTGGATAAGCAATTATTGAACTCAAACCGGTACAATTGCTAAACGCTTCATCGCCAATAGATGTAACTGAAGCAGGAATAGTTATTGATGTCAATGATTTACAATATTTAAAAGCCAAGGACCCTATAGAAGTAACTGAACCAGGAATGTTAATTGAATTCAAATGATCGCAAAAGAAAAAAGCGCCATTCCCAATAGAAGTAATTGAGCCGGGAAGCAACACATAGCTTAAATTCTTATCTTTATTAAAATAAGCGTCTTCATAAAAAGCGCCGTAAGGGATCGTATTTGCAGGATAAGTGAAATCCTGAACAGGTTCACCTATAAAAAGGCTAGTTCCTCCTTGACCTATGTATTCAGCAATCGTAACATCCATTATATCAACAACAGTCAATTTGGGCATTTGATCCCTCATGGTTTTAAAATCACGGGCATCAATTGTTCCTGTAAGCCGAAGACTATTGATCGTAGCTAATTCATCATGAGTCAATAATGAGAATAAGCTTCCCGGTGTCAGGTTATTGACCGTTTTATGGATTTGTGCCTGCATGACAAGCGACACCAATAATACAATAAGAAGCAGAATTTGTTTTTTCATCTTGATCGAAATTAAGATAAACCAAGGAATCTATTTACAGATGCTTCTGATAGCAATTATTTGCTCTGTTAAATTACCTTCTCTAAAGATAATACATAATTTTAATAAAATACATGCTATATGTCATAATTTCACAATGACCCCTAGATCTCTGACCTTACGCTTGCCTACAGGTTGCTTACAGGTTGCCTGTTTGTGTGTACCTTGTGTGTAGCTTGTGTGTACCTTGTGTATAGCTGCTGTGTTGCTAAACACACAAGCTATACACAAACTATACACAAGCTACACACAAGGTACACACAAACAGGGAGGAAGTCCCCATTCCAACTTCAATCATGGGGCAATGAAAGTGCAAGAATTATAATAATTATTGATTAATATTAAACTTTAATTACTCCGAATGGTTCAGATGTGTATTAATTCTAAAGCTATAAACTGTGAATGTAACCCGAACGGCCGAAATATACAAAGGCATCCAACAAACCATTTGCCGGACTCTTGAAACGGCCGATGGAAGTGGAAAGTTTACCGAGAGTGAATGGGAGAAGGAAGTTGGTTCAGGCGTCACCTGCGTCATGCAAAATGGATCGATCATTGAAAAGGCGGGTGTCAATTTTTCCTCTGTACGTGGAATTTTCAAGGATAACATGGCAAAGCTTCTGGGAGAAGATGCCTCTACATTTGCAGCAACAGGAATTTCCTCCATTATCCATTCCGGGAATCCATTTGTTCCCACTATCCACATGAATGTTAGGTATTTTAGTCTGGACAACGGTTCATCCTGGTTTGGTGGTGGAATTGATTTGACCCCTGCTTATATCAATCTGGAGGAAGCAAGGGAATTTCATCAGGCGGTCAAGGATGTCTGCGATCATTATGACACAACGTTTTATCCTGAATGGAAAACATGGGCCGATGATTACTTTTATCTGCCCCATAGACATGAGACCCGCGGTATTGGAGGCATATTTTTCGATCGCATTCAGCCTTCCAATGAAAATGACTTTGAAAAGTTGCTTAACTTTACCTCAGACCTTGCACGTATTTATCCAGTCATATACAGCCGGCTGATGAAAGATAACGGGCACAAGCCTTATACGGAAGCCCAAAAAAAATGGCAGAAGATCCGTCGGGGACGCTATGTTGAATTCAATCTTATTCATGATCGCGGTACTAAATTTGGTCTTGAGTCTGAGGGCAATATCGAGTCCATTTTGGTAAGTTTACCTTCTGAAGTGGAATGGGTATATCAATATCAGCCTCAACCGGGCAGTCCGGAAGCCCAGGTACAGGAAATGCTTAAAAAGGGAATTGCCTGGGTCTAGGAAAAAGTTCAAAGTTCAAAGTTTCAGGTTCAGATCGGCACGCAACTTTAAACTTTGAACCTGAAACTTTAAACTATTCTTTAAGTCGGATCAGTCGATAGAACTTTGGCATGGCTATTGCAAAATCAGCCCTGTTATTTTATGCTGATTTATATCGGTCAGTATGTCATGTAAAGTTGTATGGATTTAGGAAGTAAGAAAAATAATAAATTATGCAGAATATATTAATATCCAGTTTGATGGACGATGAAAATGATTTTATTCCAATTATAGCTGATGGCGATGACTCGGAACTGACCAATATGGAAGTTCCTGACATTTTGCCAATATTGCCGTTGCGTAATACGGTTATGTTTCCTGGTGTGGTTTTGCCCATTACCGTTGGCAGACAAAAATCTTTGCAGCTCATCCAGGAAGTTTATCGGGGAAACCGGTTAATCGGAACCATTGCCCAAAAAGATGGAAGTATTGAGGATCCGGTACAGGCAGACCTGTATTCAATCGGAACCATTGCCCAGGTATTAAAGATTCTGGAAATGCCCGATGGAAGTACCTCTGTGATTATTCAGGGTAAACGTCGGTTTGAAGTGGTGGAATACACGCAGGAATTTCCTTATTTCAGGGCAAAAATAAACGCCTTAAGCGATATACAGCCCCAGGATGATTCCGTTGAGTTTTCAGCCGTTGTTGGGTCATTAAAAGATTTGTCCATCAAAATCGCACAGTACTCCTCTCAAATTTCACCAGAGGCTTCGTTCGCGGTAAAGAACATTGAGAATTCTACTTTTCTGATCAATTATATTTGCTCCAATGCGGACCTGAAAGTGGAAGAAAAGCAGGTGATGTTGGGTATTGGTGAACTAAAGGAGCGCGGGATTCAGGCCATTGGTTACCTGGTTCGTGAAGTTCAGATGGCTGAGTTGAAACGCGATATTCAAACCAAAGTGAAGGCGGAACTCGATCAGCAGCAACGGGAATACTTGCTGAACCAACAAATGAAAACCATTCAGGATGAATTGGGTGGTAGTCCGGCAGAACAGGAAATTGTGGATTTGAAAGAACGCTCAAAAGATAAGAAATGGAGTGAAGAAGTGAAAAAATACTTCGACAAAGAAGTGCATAAGCTCTCACGTTTAAATCCTGCTGCGGGTGAATATTCGGTGCAGTTTTCGTATTGCCATACTTTGGTTGATCTACCATGGAATGAATTTACCGAAGACAATTTTGACCTTATCCGTGCAGCCAAAGTTCTGGATGAAGATCACTATGGTCTGGAAAAGGTAAAAGAAAGAATCCTGGAACATCTTGCCGTTCTAAAATTAAAGAATGACATGAAAGCCCCTATCCTTTGTCTTTATGGACCTCCGGGAGTTGGGAAAACATCATTGGGACGCTCCATCGCGAAGGCCCTGGACCGCAATTATATTCGGATGAGCCTGGGTGGTTTACACGATGAAGCAGAGATCAGGGGGCACCGTAAGACTTACATTGGAGCCATGCCAGGTCGTATATTGCAGAATATCAAGAAGGTGAAATCGTCCAATCCTGTGTTTATTTTAGATGAAATAGACAAGGTATCTCAGGATTTTCATGGCGATCCAGCTTCGGCTTTGCTGGAAGTACTCGATCCAGAGCAGAATTTTGAGTTCCATGACAATTATATTGAACAGGAATTTGATTTGTCAAAAGTGATGTTTATCGCCACGGCCAATACCTTAAATACCATTGCCCCGGCCTTGCGCGATCGGCTTGAACTCATCGAGGTCAGTGGATACCTGGTGGAAGAGAAAATCGAAATTGCCAAAAGGCATTTGATACCCAAACAGTTCGAGAACCACGGTATTGAATCTAACGATTTGGTTATTCCAGATGACGTGGTTCAACATATCATTGAAAAATACACCCGTGAATCAGGAGTCAGGGATCTGGATAAGAAAATTGCAAAGGTTTCCCGGCGATTAGCTAAGAAAGTTGCTTTTGGAGAAGTATATAACCAAACGCTTACCAAACAGGATATCCGGGAATACCTGGGTGTGACTGAATACTCCAGGGAGATATACCAGGGCAATGATTTTGCAGGTGTAGTGACAGGATTGGCCTGGACGGCAGTTGGAGGCGAGATTCTTTATGTGGAGACCAGCCTGAGCAAAGGAAAGGGATCTTTAACTTTAACCGGAAACCTGGGTGAGGTGATGAAAGAATCAGCCATGCTGGCCCATGAATATATTCGCAGTCACGCTGAGCAATTGGGTTTGAACCCTGAATTGTTCGATAAATACAATGTCCATGTGCATGTTCCCGAAGGAGCGATTCCCAAAGATGGTCCTTCTGCCGGAATAACAATGGTCACTTCCATTACTTCAGCATTTACTCAACGAAAAGTAAAAGAAAACCTGGCCATGACCGGTGAAATTACCTTACGTGGAAAGGTGTTGCCTGTAGGTGGGATTAAGGAAAAGATACTGGCAGCCAAACGTGCCGGAATAAAGGAAATAATCTTATCGGAAGCCAATCGAAAAGATTTGGAAGAAATCAAAGCGATTTACCTCGAAGGGTTGATATTCCACCATGTAAACACCATTGAAGAAGTGCTGCAAATTGCATTGCTAACCACCAAGGTTGATTCTCCGGTGCAAATTGAATAAAAATTTTTCCTTAGCTTTTCCAAAGTTCTATATATTAATATAAAACTTTGGTATAAACAGTTTCTAGAAGGCTGGAAAAATATTCAGTTTCTTGAAGTTATTAAAATTACTTTTGCTAATGGGTTCTTCGTGTATGGTATTGTTGAATCGGATGATGCAAATTGCTTTCTTCTTTTCGATCCGTACCAAATAGTTCAGATTCACATAGGTTCCCCTGTTGATTTGAAAGATAAGCGTTGAATTGAGCATGGTAATCAATCTATTGATTCTTTTGGATACTGTTTCTACAGTTCCATCCTGAAGGTGAATTTCTGTCCCGTTGATCTTCGCCTTGAGATAGACGATGTCTTTGGTATCAATAAATAGGTATCCATGAATCGTGGGCACTGAAATGGGGGGAGGACTTGACTGTGATTGAATAAAACTTTCCAGTTTTATTTCATGTTTTTGCTTTTCTGCCCTGGCTTGGTATTTATTAATTACATTTTTAAGATCTTCCTGACAGAATGGTTTGGTTAAAAAATCAAGTGGCTCAACGGATAACGCTTTATAGGCATATTGCTGATATGCGGTAGTAAAAACAATTTCTGAATGGAAGTTTTTATTCTTCATTGATTCGGCTACCTGCAATCCGGTCATATCAGGCATATCAATATCCAGAAACACCAGGTCGGGGAACTTTTTGTTGATCAGCGACAAGCCTTGGATGGCTTTGGTACTTTTGCCGATAATCCTGATTTCAGGGAACTGTCTGAGGTACATCTCAAGCAAATAAATTGCTTCGGAATCGTCGTCAATGATAATGGCTGTAATATCAATAGTCTCCATTTTCTCTCTGCTAAATATATTTACCAAATTCCCGTAAAGTCGCTCTTGAACCAATGATTTCGCACTCTCCTCCCTTTGAGGACAAAATTATTGTGTTGCTCTTTAAATTAACCTTGCGAATGTAATTTTTGTTTACAATGATCGATCGGCTGACTCGGATAAAATTATAAGGATTAAGAATTTCATCAATCTGGGAAAGGTACAAGAATGTCAATTCCATATTTTTGTTGGTGAAATGGAGTTCGGTAAAAGAGCCATCGGCTTTACAATACAGGATTTCCTCCGGAGTGGTGATTATAAAACCCTTGATGGTATTAAATCTCAAAATGGTATCCGGCTGTTTCTTTTCAATGATCTCATTGATCCTCGCCAATGAATTGGTCCTCTTTTTGATTTGTGCCTTTTCAAGCAGCTTATTGACTTCCGTTTTTCTTAAAGGTTTCAATAAGTAATCATAAACCTCAAAATGGATGGCTTCAGCAGCATAGTCCTTTGAGTGTGACATAAAAGCGATTGTGGCCTGCGGAAGCTTCGACTGAATAAACCCAATGATCCCGGTTCCAGTTTTCCCTTTTAATGGAAATTCCAGGAACACAATGTCAGGGTTCACTTCAAATAATTTTATCAATGCAGAGTCGGTATCTTCCGCTATTTCTAAAGTCGATTCTATAGGATTGGCTTGAAGTATCTGGACAATCTTCTGTTGTTCGTCTAAATCACTTTCAATCATTAAAACCCTAATTTCATCTTTTCCCATACATAGTCCTCAATAATATTGATGCAATAAAGATAAGAATATATGTTGCATTTGTTACATATGGATACGATAAGTTGTTCCTATAGTTGGAGGTTTCCTGCAGAAATGTTTTACAAATCAATCCCAGGTTACCAAATAAAAGATTCCACCCTTTATGAAGAATGGAATCCGTATTCAAAATATAAACAACTTTTAACTCGTATCTGCTAATACTTTAAAAATTTCAGGATAGCCTTATGACTTTCAGAATTGATTTCTACAAAATAGGCGCCGTTTTTAAATCCGCTCACGTCGTATCTGAACGATTCAACATCTCCGGACAGCACCTTTTGATCAATCAATGTCCCGACCACTGAATAAACTTTCAAAGAATTAATTCTTTCGTAATTGGCAGGAACCAATAATTGGATGTATTGACTTGCAGGATTAGGATATAGCTCGATGTTTGAAATTTTGCCTACCAAATCTTCATTGGCCGTCGTGCTGGGGTTAACAATCACGCTTCCAACCATTCCAAAGGCAGCATGCGGGTCGCAATGGTAATCATAAGTTCCGGGAGTATTAAATGTGAATTGATAGGTCCAGTTAGCACCTACGTCATTCCCGAACGATTCAGGGTTATTGGGGAAAATGGATTGTTGCCCGTCTATATTGTGCCCTGTAGCGGTGGCATTGGTCCAAACAACGATGTCCCCTGCGGTGATGGTTAATTGTGCGGGTGTAAACTTATAGTTGGTAACCGCCACATTGTGCGTTGTCTGGCCTGTCAGACTCAGTGTAGAAATTGCAACTGCAAACGTTATGAAAAGCGTTCTAATGGATGAGCAAGTAAAAAATGTCTTCATTGGCGTTGAATTTATAATTTTTATAATTAACTGTTTATCATCGTTTTTAACGTACTGCCAATGAATTTGTTTATAGAAAGAGACAATTTAATATTTTATTAATGTGATGTCAAAAGTCTATCTTTTGATGGCCTGTAATTGCTCTTTTTTTCATCAAACAAGAATGCCCGTTCAACGATTGTCGAACGGGCATTTTTGTAGCAATTAATATCAAAATATGATCACCTGTGGGTAATCCAAGTTTCAGGTTCCAAGTTGATTCGTACTCTCGTCTTCCGTCTCCTACCTGTTCTCTTCTGCAAACTTCCTTCCCCGGCGAAGGGCATCCAGGTTCAGGTTGACTACACTTTCCCCTTTGCGTTCAAAGATGGTACGGATGCCTTCTTCAATTTTTGAAAATTCAATATCGATAAAAGGAGAAGCAGCGCCCAGCATGACCATGTTCGAAGCCCTTGCACTGCCGACTTCTTTGGCAATGGTATCGGCATCAATGGCAATATAGCGAGGCTGTTTGCGGATTTCTTCCATCACTTTTTCAATCTCCGGATAGTTGGGGATATTGACAAAAGGAGTAATGTTGGTTACCAGGTATCCTGTTTCCGATAAATAAGGTAAATACCGAAGCGATTCCATGGGTTCTACCGATAAAATCAAATCGGCTGATCCACCAGGAATTAAATCAGAAAAGATGGGTTGATCCGATATGCGCATGTGTGAATACACTGCTCCTCCGCGCTGGCTCATCCCATGGGTTTCTGCCTGTTTGATCAAAAGTTCGTCTGCCAATGCGGCTTCCCCCAAGACGGTGGCAATGGATAAAATTCCTTGTCCGCCAACACCGGCTAATATAATGTCTGCTTTCATATGTTCCAGTTCAAAGTTTCAGGTTTAAAG
>DMFR01000139.1:22475-24490 GCA_003450125.1 Prolixibacteraceae bacterium
CTCACTTTCTCACTTTCTCACTTTCTCCTTTTTCCCGTTTCCCGTCTTCTTTCTTCAAGCTCCCTGCCCTATGCCTTGTTCCTTTTCTTCCTCCCTGCCCGTTGGATACATTCACGACGGGGAATAATGACTGATACGCCATCGTAAGCAAATTCCTCGCTAAACAGACGTACCATTTCTGCATGGTTCTTTTTCAAAGGAACAATCGTATGGATATGCGATGGGTCAACTCCAACACCTATACAAATGGTTTCAATTTTTCCAAAAGCTGAAGAGTCTTGCCCTCCTGTCATGGAAACCGATTCATTGTCTGAAATGACAATCGTTATACTTGATTTTTCGTTCACTGCATCCAAAAGGCCTGTAATCCCTGAATGGGCAAAGGTGGAATCCCCAATTACTGCCACTGAAGGAATCAATCCTGCATCGGAAGCGCCCTTTGCCATCGTAATCGAAGCGCCCATATCGACACACGAAAAGATGGTTTCATACGGGGGCAATGCTCCCAATGTATAGCAGCCGATATCTGAAAATACGCGACCTTTTGAATAACTATCCAGGGCCTCGTTCATGGCCACATATACATCCTGATGACCACAACCCATACACAAAGCCGGTGGACGGTTGGCTACCACTTCAGGAATGGCAAATCCTGGGAAGAATTCTTTTCCAAGGGCTTTGGCAATGAGATCAGGATTTAGCTCTCCGTCGCGGGGCAATGTCCCGTCCAGCCTACCTTTGATAGGAGTTCCGTTAGCAAAAAAGCCCTTGAGTGATTCTTCCACCATAGGGGCACCTTCTTCCAAAACCAATATTTCATCGCATTCCTTGTTGAGTCGATTGATCTGTTTGGCCGGAATCGGGTATTGTGACACTTTCACAACTGGAAATGGACATGTATTGTTGGGATAATGTTCCATCAGGTAATTGTAGGCAATACCACAGGCGACAATACCCATACTTTTATCTGCTCCTTCTTCATATCTATTGTAGATGGATTCTTCTGAAAGTTTTAGGAACAAGTCCTGGCTTTGAAGCAATCCCTTGAATTTACGTCTTGCAATGGCAGGAAGCAGGATGTATTGGCGTGGATCTTTTGGCAATGATAGCGGGTTCTCGTCCATCACTTCTTTGCACACAACCCCGGCACGTGAATGCGCCATACGGGTAGTAATACGAAGCATGACCGGTACCTGCGTAAGTTCCGAGAGGGCAAACCCTTCACGGGCCATATCATAAGCTTCTTGTTGTGAGGAAGGTTCAAGAATGGGGACCATGGCAAACTTTCCATAGAAGCGCGAGTCCTGTTCATTTTGAGAGGAATGCATGGAAGGATCATCTGCAACGGTAAGAATCAGTCCCCCGTTTACCCCTGTCATTGCTGAATTGACAAAAGCATCCGCTGCAACGTTCAATCCCACATGTTTCATGCACGTCATGGCCCGTTTTCCGGCATACGACATGCCCAGAGCTGTTTCAAAGGCTGTCTTCTCATTGGCCGACCATTTACGGTGAATATTGCGTTCTTCCGCCAAGGGATGATCCTGAATGAATTCTGTTATTTCAGTGGAAGGTGTACCCGGATAGGCATATACACCTGACATTCCTCCATCAATGGCGCCCTGTCCGATGGCTTCAACGCCCAAAAACAAATGCTTTTGCATGATCAATTTATTTAATTTCAAAACCGCTCCAAAATTAACGGATTCAAGTTGGAAAACAACAATAATTCTCTTGAAGTGATGGCTAAAATGCAATGTTTTGTATTTTAAAATAGTATGAATTTGGATCGCCATTGTTCTTTTGAAAATTGTTGACGCCCCTTAAAAATCTAACAGTTTTATTTTCCTTTTAAGCAGAATAGGTTTTCCCTGCCCTTTGAGTAGGGATCTCTTGCATCTATCTGTACTGTTTCTGTACTGTATCTGTACTAAAAATTGAAATTTAGTACAGATACACTACTTAAACAGTACTTATTGATGCAAGAGAACCCTACTCAAAGGGCAGGGAAAACC
>DMFR01000139.1:24633-24904 GCA_003450125.1 Prolixibacteraceae bacterium
CTACTCAAAGGGCAGGGAAAACCCACTCAATGCTTTTAGATTTAGATTTATTATTTAGCTTTGTTCAACCAATCATCTCAGACGAGGAACCTTGAGTATATCTGAACCTGCTAAACCAATTCAATTGAAATATTTCTGCTTTTCCGCAGCAGTTGCACTGCTTTTACTTTCAAGTCAACAACTAACAGCCCAGATGGCTGCCAAAGCTGTCAGGGTGAATACCGCTCCAACCATCGACGGGCATATCAATGAAGCGGTGTGGGACGAGGCC
>DMFR01000447.1:0-1967 GCA_003450125.1 Prolixibacteraceae bacterium
AAGGTATACACAAGGTATACACAAGCTACACACAAACAGGCAACCTGTACCCAACCAATACCCAACTGAAGGGTAATTATCCATCTAAGAAAGGAGTGCTGAGTAACAAGGAATGAAGGTACCAAATATTTTCTTAAAACACCCGAAATACACCCTTCATTTTTACAATTTGAATTGAACAGAACCAGTCGGAAAGCTATAATCTTTTAAGTGCGGCAATCGTTTCCAATGGATTTTGTGAATTGAATACAAAATTTCCGGCAACAAGCACATCAGCCCCTTCCTTATATAGGTTTTCTCCTGTCTGAAGGTTAACGCCACCATCAACTTCAATCAAAGCTTTTGAGTTTCTCTGGATAATCAATTCCTTTAATTGCCCTACCTTCCGGTAGGTATTTTCGATGAATTTTTGTCCGCCAAATCCGGGATTAACTGACATGAGCAGGACCATATCCACATCTTCTATGATATCGCCCAGCAATGCCACCGCAGTGTGCGGATTGAGACAAACACTGGCCTTGATTCCAAGTTCATGTATTTGCTGAATAGTCCGGTGAAGGTGAGTACATGCTTCATAGTGTACGGTGATGCTGGAGGCGCCTGCCTTGCAAAAATCATCGATGTATCGGTCCGGATCGATAATCATCAGGTGCACGTCCAATGGTTTGCGTGCTATCTGATGAACATGCTCTACAATTGGCAGCCCGAAGGAGATATTGGGAACGAAGACTCCATCCATAATGTCGCAATGGATCAAATCAGCTTCGCTGTTATTGAGCATCTCAATTACATCGCCTAGATGGTTAAAATTAGCGGCTAAAATAGAAGGCGCAACAAGTTTCATAAGGAATACATTTTAACTCAAAAGTAAGACTTTATCCTTTTGAATATTGCATGAATAAAAAAAAGCTGCAAAAAGCAGCTTAGATTAGGTTATAAATAAGACCTCAATAACTTATTGCGGTAGTTATTCCTCAATTTCTTGATGGTTTTCTCTTTAATTTGCCTGACCCGTTCCCGGGTAAGCCCGAATTCATGCCCGATTTCGTCCAGCGTGTGTTGGTGCTGACCGCATAGCCCATAAAAGTAACGGATCACATCAGCTTCCCGTTGATCCAAAGTTGACAATGACCGATCGATTTCCTTTTTCAGCGAAATTTCCATTAACCGATGATCAGGGCTAGGAGAATCTTCATTTAAGATCAAATCATACAAGTTGTTTCCGTCGTCAGTATGAACGGGAGAATCCATGGAGACGTGATGAGAAGAAACTCTGAGTGCATCTTCCACAACATCACTGGAAGTTTCAAGCAAAAAAGCCACCTCATCTGCCGTGGGTTCACGCTGATATTCCTGTTCAAGCTTAACGAACGTCTTATTAATCCGGGTAATTGTACCAATTTTATTCAATGGCAACCTCACAATCCTGGCTTGTTCAGCCAATGCCTGGAGAATAGCCTGACGAATCCACCATACTCCATAGGAGATAAATTTAAACCCACGAGTGTCATCATATCGTTGGGCAGCCTTTATTAATCCCAGATTTCCTTCATTGATTAAATCGGGCAAACTAAGACCCTGATTCTGGTATTGCTTTGCAACCGAAACTACAAACCTTAAATTTGCCTTAATCATTCGCTCCAAAGCAGCTTTGTCACCCTTCTTGATGCGTTTGGCCAAATCGACTTCTTCTTCAGCCGTAATTAATTCAACCCGACCAATCTCGTGCAGGTATTTATCAAGTGATAAAGCTTCTCTATTTGTTACCTGTTTTGCAATTTTAAGCTGTCTCATATCCTATGATATTTTAAGAACATACAACAATATAAAATAATGAAAGTTTACAACAAATAAAATTCAGTCCTTGTTTTGGCCTAATAGATGAATTTATTAGGGGGGTGAAAAGTAATTATAAATGAACGATCTAAACAAATTTAAGGACAAAATTGGATGAACTGTATGAATTC
>DMFR01000447.1:2127-2447 GCA_003450125.1 Prolixibacteraceae bacterium
GTATGAATTCTAACGCGAATGATTCATTTTTACAGATGAACGGTCATTTTTCGATGTCTCCCGGATGAAGAAAAACACTCATAAAGAGGTCAATAAGCTCCGATTCGGCAGCGAATAATGAATTAATTCCCTTTTTATTTGGCTATTTTTAAGAATTTACCTATACTTGCAAAAAATTCGAACAAATACCGATTATCCAAGTTATCAAATCCACATCTTTATTTTTACATTACTTGATTTTTTGGATATTAACAAAATCAAACAAAAATTATGTATGATATTATTGAATTAAGCAGAAAATTACTTCCTGACTTAAAAGA
>DMFR01000447.1:2660-6759 GCA_003450125.1 Prolixibacteraceae bacterium
ATAAGAAACAAGATCTGATCTACAAAATCCTAGACAATCAGGCTATAAAAGCTTCAGAAAAGAAACCTGAAGAAAAGAAATTTAAATCACCCCGTGATTTAAATCAACCAAAACGTGAAGAAAGTTCAGTCTTAAATAAATTATTTGGATTTAGGAAAGAGGAAAAGCGTATGGAAACACCTGAAGAAAAACCAGAAGAAAAGGTTGAACCTGAAGTTGTGGCTCCAACCTTAAGCAATGAGCCCAAAAGAGAAGGGAAAAAGGAATATCAAATTAAAAAAAGACCCAGGACCGAGCACATTAAAGCCGGATCTTCAAATCATAACCCCAATCAAGGGCCAAAACCAAATCCTGCTCAAAATCCCAATCAAAAACAGCATCAGAATCCCAATCCCAATCCCAATGCTGTTCAAAAGCAAAACTCTTATCAACCGATAAAGGTAAGGGAGGAAATCCTCTTCCCTGAAGATCCAATTGAAATTGAATCTGAAATCTTAATTCCTGAACCAGTTGAAGAACAAAAGCCGATTGTTGTCCAAAGACTGGACGCACGGTCTGAAAATTCTATTTCTGAAGAAGTGAAACCAGAAGAGCAGGTTGACAATAGGAATGAACAGCAGAATAGGAAAAAGAACTTTGAAAACAATCCCAAATGGGAAAACCGTGAGAATGCTGGTCCTAAACAATCAAAGAATCAACAGAATCAGGAAAAGCCTTATGAATTTGACGGCATTATCAGCAATACTGGTGTGCTGGAAATTATGGTGGACGGATATGGATTCCTTCGTTCTTCGGATTTCAATTACCTGAATTCACCTGATGACATCTATGTTTCTCAATCACAGATCAAACTTTTCGGACTTAAAACCGGTGATACCGTTACTGGAACCATTCGTCCACCAAAAGAAGGAGAGAAATACTTTCCATTGATTAAAGTGATCGAAATCAACGGCAGGACTCCTGACTATATCCGTGACCGTGTACCATTCGAACACCTGACCCCTTTGTTTCCCAACGAGAAATTCAACCTCACGGGCAAGGGACACGATAATCTATCCACCCGCATAGTGGACCTGTTTGCCCCTATCGGCAAAGGTCAGCGCGGTTTGATTGTTGCCCAGCCAAAAACGGGTAAAACAATGCTGTTAAAGGAAATTGCCAATGCCATTGCAGCCAATCACCCTGAAGTGTACATGATGGTATTGCTCATCGATGAACGGCCCGAAGAGGTTACCGACATGGCCCGTCACGTAAATGCCGAGGTTATTTCCTCCACTTTTGATGAACCTGCAGAAAGACACGTTCGTGTTGCCAACATGGTTCTTGAAAAAGCCAAACGTCTTGTAGAATGTGGTCACGATGTTGTAATCCTTCTGGATTCAATCACCCGACTGGCCAGGGCCTACAATACCGTATCACCTGCTTCTGGTAAAGTACTCTCCGGTGGTGTGGATGCCAATGCACTGCACAAGCCAAAACGTTTCTTTGGAGCGGCCCGTAACATTGAAGAAGGTGGTTCTTTGACCATTATCTCAACTGCACTGACAGAAACTGGCTCTAAGATGGATGAGGTAATCTTTGAAGAATTCAAGGGAACCGGTAACATGGAATTACAACTCGACCGCAAATTGTCGAACAAACGTATTTTCCCTGCTGTGGATATCAATGCTTCAAGCACTCGTCGCGAAGATCTGTTGATGTCGAAGAGTGTCCTCGATAAAATATATATCCTGCGTAATTTCCTTGGGGATATGAACTCCAACGAAGCCATGGAATTCCTTAAAAACAGGATCATGAAAACAGATTCTGTAGAAGAATTCCTGATTTCGATGAATGACGAATAACTAACTGATATTTATATATTAAAAGAGGGCCTTATAAGCCCTCTTTTTTATTTTAGTCCTAGCTTGAAATTAAAACTTGTTGAAGGCTGAACACCCTCGGATTGAAGGTACTTTTTCAAAATGCGCTTTACGACATTGGCGGTCATTATTTCACCTGTATAATCGATGACGAACCTGTTGAATCCGCTCTTCTCCAACTGATTGCGGTATTGAAACAAGGCTACAGGGATTGTAGGATATACAATGGTAATCCCATCTTTAACTTCTATCCTGAATTTTTTGTTGCTATCATCGGCAAACATCCTGGAGTCATGGTGTGACTTTACAGGCATCCGAGAATAGAACAACTGTGGATAAAAATACAGGGGAACAATTCCCTGCTTGTTTTTCATCGACAGCAGGTTCTCGAGATCATTTTCCTGAGGATACATATAGTGGCTTACCTGTTCGTCCTGCAAAACCTTTGCCGCAGCATCGTTCAGTACATATACATTTTCATTGCAGCTCACCTTTGCTCCCTTGGGAAGCAGTAATTTCTGTGACAGATGGCTGATGAAAAACTGGTTAAATCCTGAAGCTGCCATTCTTTCAGTCCAAGTCCTGTATAATGCAAGGTTGTTTTCTGAAATGAACTTCGGTAACTCTATATGTATTTTTTGACGGTTCAACTGGAGTATGGTTGAATTCAAATCGAAGCTTTCCCAATCTGATTTTTTATACGACAAAATGATGGCGTCATAATCTTCAAAGCGCAGCTTGGCAATCCACTCCGGACTGCCAATACGAACCAGCAACAGTGGCTTTGCTGGTTTTCCTCCAACGATCAGGCTATTTCTAATCTCCAGTTTATTTACCGGCTGTTTTTTAAGTTCAGGCAAAGTATTAACGTTTCCAAGCCGTGAAGAAAAGCTTTGAATCTTAAGCCTTACCAGCAACACTTCATCCCCTTTTTTTATTTTTCCGGCCAGATCAGTTGGTATGTAATAAAGGTTCCCCTTTGAGGTAAAATTCTCCACTTTTACATACAGCTGGTCGTCTTCCGTTTTATTCCTGATCCGCAAACGATAGCCTTCATCCAGTTTTAGACTGCTTTCAAACGATATGGCTTTTTTGGTTACCTCCGAAATTTTACCAATCAGCTTTCCGGTTGAAGGATCATCCGTAATTCCATCACTGATATCACCGCCTAGGAAATAGGAGGTTTTTTCTCGTCCTGTATCCGATTCAAGCATTTGGGCAGCCGCTTCCATGTTATTAGGATCATCTATTGCCATGCGATAGGCCTTGCACACCTGATAGACATAGTCCGCCGATTTCATTCTGCCTTCAATCTTTAAAGAATGAATTCCCAGTTGGGTAATCTGTTTTAGATTATTGAGCTGCTGATTATCCTTCAAGCTAAAAAGAGCATGCTGCTCTTCACCGTCCTTGTACAACCTGCGGCAACTCTGTTTGCACAATCCACGATTGGCACATTGCCCGCCTGCATAGCTGCTAAAAAGACACATTCCGGAAAACGAATAACACAAGGCCCCGTGTACAAACAATTCAAGTTCTGCCTTGCTTTCCCTAGCAATTTTCTCCAGTTCTGACATGGTTAATTCACGGGCAAGAACTGTGCGTACAATCCCTTTTGAGGCTGCAAAGTTGACCCCTACCGAATTGTGATTGCCCATTTGGGTACTGGCATGAAGAGGCAACTTTGGAAAATACTTTCGCGCAATCAAGTAAACACCCCAATCCTGGATGATAATTCCATCTACCTTCACCGAACTCAGAAAAGATAAAACATCAATTAACTGATCAATTTCCTTATTCTTTATCAGTATGTTAAGGGTAATATAAACTTTAATGTTTTTTTCATGGGCTTTGCCAACAGCTAGCTGCAGCATGGGCCTGGTAAAATTACTAGCCCTTCCCCGGGCATTAAACTCAGGAAGTCCCATATAGATGGCATCAGCCCCGCCACTCAGTGCTGCATAAAACGACTCTGTATTTCCCACAGGGGCTAGTAATTCGGGATTTCTCTTAATCATCGGACTAATTTAACTCTACAAAACTAAAAAAATAAGAGATGCCTTTTTGAATTTTGCCAGAACAACTTTCTACCTTTGAACTTTGGATAATTTCTTGTATTACGCCTCAGGAGAAGAAAATTCCTATTCCCGTTTCCCATTTCACCCAATTCCTGCTAAATCAATATTTGTACCCTACCTGCGTACTACCTGCTTATTCCTTTCTGTAACCTATCTGTA
>DMFR01000172.1:0-3621 GCA_003450125.1 Prolixibacteraceae bacterium
AAAAAAATAGAACGCGGATAAAAACGGTTTTAGCGGATTTAAAGCGGATTTGCTTTCAATAAATTGAAACGGATTCAAAAGAGCTGCAAAGGATTGGATACTTTCAATAGCCCGCTTTAAAGATCCGGATATGAAGTATCATAAATCCGTTTTATATCCGCTAAAACCGTGTAAATCAGCGTTCTATTTTTCTTTAATTTACCTTTTAAAATACGACATTATTTAGTTCATATTACTCAGCATATTCAGACTCGAAGCTGATACAAAAAAATAGAACGCGGATAAATACGGCTTTAGCGGATTAAAAACGGATTTTTTCCTGACAAGTCAGGACGATTTTCTATGACAATCCTTTTAAATCAGTATTCCATTGATCTTCATCTTCTTAAATTCATTCATAAATATCTTCCTTTTAAATTCAGCTGTTTTTCCGAAATTCATAAGTAATCCAAGTTGTACTTCAGTTGCTTTCAGGTAATTAATTAGCTGACATTCATGTTTTTTAAGCAATGATTTAGAGGCTTTTAATTCAATAGTAATCAAGTCATTTATAATTATATCTGCAAAATACTTACCAACTATTTCGCTTTCATAGAATACAGTAATAGGGTATTGGCATTTCACTTCCAACCCCATTTTGCGGAGTTCAATCGCCATTGCATTCTCATATACCTTTTCTAAAAATCCATAGCCAAGCGTATTATAAACTTTATAGTATGCTTTAATAATCTTTTCTGTGATTTCTTTGTGAAGTAAGTCCATAAGAAGATATTGATTAAAGTTAAATAAACAAAAGTGTATGTTTAAATCTATTCTCCCGAGAACTCGGGATTGGAATAAAATCCGTTTTTAAATCCGCTAAAACCGTATTTATCCGCGTTCTATTCTTTTTTACATCTACAACCCGCTCCAGGTTAAAATAGTCGCGTGGAAAGATTTCACCAATACCCAGTAAAGCTTCTACCTTGATTTTTACATTGACATGCCTTAGAACAAAAAATGCTTTTTGTCCCTTGTTCCAGTAAACCCCTTTAATGTCCATCAGTTTAGGGGTGAGGCCTTCTTTGTATGGAACTTTTAAAATCCAGTATTTACCAATACTTCCTGTAAAAACAATTCTCCCGACAGTTTCAGGGTCTAAGCCCTTATGGACAGCCCTTAAAGTAGGCTGAATTTCGCTGATGACCTCAGCTATGTGAACATTTTCATGCTGTACGACAGCAGGTTCAGATGGCCGTTTATTGTTTTCATCTTTTACTATCTCAATATCATCAAAGTTACGCTTTATCAGGTTATAATTTTCCTTGTTATACAACACATACCAACATTTATGGCTATGGCTCCATTGGGCGCCAATGCTTTTGGCTTTGATCTTCAATCCTTCGTCGAATCCAAAGTAAATCCCAATCTGGTCGTTCCCTTTGTGAAATAACTTTCGCAGTTGTACCATGATCTTAAAGGTATGTCTGAATTTCTGGTGTTCTTGGTTAATCTAAATTAATAAATTATAGGGACTTTTACAATTACATAATGAAACGAGCCATCCCGAGTTCTTGAGACACACCAGCGACGTGTGGGGTATCTTCAAGAAGTGGCGATCCTGCCTCTCCCCTAAGAACTGAAATTCAACTGTATTAAAAAAGTTGTTACTGTCGGATTGTCGGATTGTCGGAATGTGACGAGCATCTAAAGCCTCAAGTGCCTTTCGTCGACAGAAGACATTGAGCTTATGGTTTGTGGTATAGGGCTTTACATCAGCCGTCTTCTCCATGCCCCAAACCCCATTCTTGTAAAGTTTCCGACATTCCGACATTCCGACAATCCGACAACAGAGTTATTTTTACTTTCTATGGGGTGGTGATCATGCTTCTCCTCGAAAAACTGAAATTAGACATTTTAAAAAAGTGTAACTGAGCCTTGTTAGCAGGATCATCAAGCTTCTGGGGTATAGGGCTTTTCATCAGCCCCCTTTTTCCCTTTCTCCCATGCCCCGTGCCCTTTCTCCACGCCCCAAACTCCACGCTCCACGCTCCACGCCCCATGCCCTACGCCTCACTCCCGTTGCTCCCTTCTCTTATCCTCTCCTCCTCCCTTCTCCAGTGTCAGATTGGTATAAGTGCCACGCTGTTCCCGAGCTACCAATCCATTAGTACAGAAGACGACCATGTATCTCTCTGCCGTTCTTTCATTGATAGAAATCCGCTTAGCTACATCAATAAAATCTGAGCGTGTAAACCTAAGGGGAAGCTTGTTCAGGAAAAGTTCCTTATTGCTGCCAGCTTTGGTTGACTTATTCCCCGATGGCAATTGTGAAAACACATGACTCGAATGCCTTATCAATACCCTGATCATGGACAGCACCCTCTGGAAGTCAATGTCTGAGCATTGCATCTTTGGATTAAAATTACCCGTTTCCATAATGCGCAAAGAGGTCAGGATCATGGCTAGGCGGAAGGCTATCAATCCTAAGCGGCGGATCGTAGCAATGTATTCCAACCCCTGCAGCCCCAGGTATTTCTCCTGGATCTGGACAAAGAAGGCATTGAACAGGTCGTGCTGCTCATCGGTAAATGAAAACTCGATGTCAGGATATTCTGAGAGGGCCTTGTAAAGGGGAAAGAACTCCTTGCCCAGTGCATCGAAATGGTCTTCCAGGTCCCTGTTGCCCTTGGCAAGGGGATCTTTCCACTCAGGGCGGGTGTTCATGTGGTAAAAGATATACCGGCTGAGCAGGCCGTCCTCTGCACTGGGGATCAGGGTTAACACCTGGCGTGGAGTTCCCGAGAATACCCCGGCCAGGCAGGGCTTTTTAATCTCGAAATGTTCATGTTTGGTCTTGCGGTAGATGGAGATCATCTCATGCTGGGCTGCTTTTCTCATGCCATCGGAGAAATCGCTGCAACCCGCTTTGAAGGAATTGGAGAGGGTATCTCCTTCGGTTTCAAAGAGTAGCCCACGGCCCTCGTTCTCGGCAAGCAGCTCAAAAAAGCCCGAGGCCGAGTTGTTGGCAGGGATGAAAAGCATCCGCTCAGCCGGCCTGTCCGGTTTTGGCATCGCAGCCTCTTCCCACCTCATCATGTTGTACTGCCTCATGCCTGTTTTGTATTCCTCTTTGCTTTCTTTGGTCAGTTCCCTCAGGGAGTCGTGAATGGGGTTCACCAACTGTCGACAAAGCTCCAGCTTGCCTTTGCCAGCCGATGCCTGGGCGGTGATAAACAGGTAGAGGTAAGGGTAAACCCGCTTGCCGCCATAATAGCCATAGACCTTGGGAAGGCCCGCGCCAAGGGTGGTCAGTGATCCCAGGAGCATCATGTCACGCTCTTCATTGGAGTCGCACCGGGCTACCACCTTTTGAAGGAACGCAGGAAGGTTTTCAAATACCGAATCAGGGAAGGTGGGCAGATCAACCAATTCGGGATCAGTTGCGGGGGTAGAGACGTTGCATGCAACGTCTCTATCAACATTAATAATTCGAGGATCAATGTCTAACCGAAGCGGGGCAATAATTTTCTTTTTCATAGTTTGATTGTTAAGGGTTAATTGTTAAATGGTTAAATGGTTAAATTGTTAATGGTTGAATGGTTAAATGGTAAATAGTAAATGGTTAAATAGTAAATGGTT
>DMFR01000172.1:3798-4237 GCA_003450125.1 Prolixibacteraceae bacterium
AAATGGTTAAATAGTAAATGGTTTATTGGTACATACAAAATCAGTTGACTCACTAAAGGTAAATAGGCCAAAGGGGACAGCCAAAAATCGGTGCCAAATGACGTAAATGCAAAGAGTGCCTCTGTATGGTGCTGATATGTAATAATATATGTGTTCATTTTTTTTAAGGTGTCTTTTGTAATCTATATCCTTTTTCATAAAAGATTGGTTTAAAATGTGAATGAACTTGGTTTGAATTGAACCTCTGGAAATCCAGTTTCGTCAACCCGACATTAAAAGTAGGGACACCTTTTCCCGGTTCCAAAAAACGGCGTCGTTTGCTTCCGTTTGCTTCCGTTTGCTTCCAATTGCCTCCAATTGCCTCCATTTGCCTGGTTGATTATTGATGTTGTTGTGAATAATTAAATGGTTAATGGTTAAATGTTTAAATGTTTAAATG
>DMFR01000273.1:0-361 GCA_003450125.1 Prolixibacteraceae bacterium
TAGTTAATTGGCCTTTTTTAATTATGAACTTTGGTAAAGTTTTATTTATTTAAATAAAACTTTACCAAAGTTTTAACAAGTTCTTTTCCCATCGATGTCTTTAAAGTCGATTTCATATTGTTCGCCATTGAGCAAGGTAATTGTTGCTCCCAAGGCTGAATATGTAGGGGTAATATCCATGATCTTAATGTCCTTGATGGGAGAAAGTTCTTCTGCAGTCCATGGGGTATTATCCATTTTATGCAATAGGACTGTGATCATTAATTCCATGGCAGGATTTTTAGCCAACCTTTTTTTATGGGTGTAGATGACCGTGCTCTCTGTGGCTTCTGCATTGCGGTTACTGTGCACCAGGCTATGC
>DMFR01000273.1:451-12172 GCA_003450125.1 Prolixibacteraceae bacterium
AGGCTATGCAGCGTATCCCAGCCGTTATAGGTGATCAGGGCGACGCTTCTTCCGGGAATGGATGCAGTAATCACCTTTTTGGATCCCTCTTCAAATTGACGAATTTCGGCCTCTATGCCATCAATGTGTGGCAGGCCAAAATGCCCCAGGGTTAATTCATATTCAAAAGCCAGGCGGGAACGGTCAACCCGGATCACTCCACCGGGAATGGTTATTTCAGCCAGGTCAATAATGTAACCAACCCCGTTGTTGGGAGGCTTCCGCATGATGGCCTGACGGTATAAAACATCCTTTCTCACCCCATTGTAAAGCATGCTTTGAGAGGTGGTATAGGAGGTGTTTTTATCCGAATCGTTTTGCAGGGCCTGACCTGTGAGATAGAAATTGACATCGTCACCTCTTACATCCCTTGGATCGAGGCTATGAAAACTGTATTCCATGGAAGTGCCTCCCTTGGGATTGTGGTCTTCCCAAGGGAAATGGGTATTGTAGACCAGCTTGGAATAGTTCGGATCGTCGTAATAGACTTTTCCGGGGATAATTTCAGAGGTGCCTGTCTTCCCATGATTCACCAATACAAGGCCTGGATTTTCAAGCACGACTTTATGGGAATTGTTTCCCAGTTCTTCCCACATTCCTTCGTTTTCCTTGGCTGTCCAGAATGGGGAATCTTCGGGCAGTGCAAGGCATATAAAGGGCAGAAACATGAGAAAAGGGCTGCCTGCGCAGCTATAGTTCTGCACCATGTATTCCTTCTGTCCATAAAATCCAAGGCTGGGGATATCATTGCAAAAGAATTCCTCACGGGTGACAAACTGCAGCAGGGAACCAGAACAGAGTCGTCTGGCCCAACCTGCATCCACAAGGGTTTTATCCTTGAGCATGAAGGCCACGGGGAAGGCTCCCGAAACCCATGTCCGGTAACAGATACTTCTGGACCACATGTTGATATAGCCATCACGGGCAAAAAAGCTGGTGATCGATTCCATTAATTTCTGAGCCGATTTTTCAATGATTTCAGCAATCTCGGGATAATGTTCATCGCCAAAGGTCCTGTTCCAGATGGTGGTATAAACGATGAAAAGGCTGATGGAATAATAGTTATAGGTCTGTTCCAGGTACCAGCCATTGCCTGAATGATAAGAAGCCACCCACAACAGATGACTTTTCAGTAAATCATCATCAATGGGATAACCGTACTTTTTAAGAAATGAAAGGGTGATGATATTAAAGATGCGCCAGTTGTTTTGAGTTGTTCTGTGGTGTGCCCATTTTGAAATGGTAATGACCATCTCATCCCTTTGATCCTGGGTGAAGTGGAACCAAATGGTATCGGGCATTAACAAAAGAGTTTTGAACAATCCCCCAAACTCACAGGTGAACTGGTAGTTGGAATCGGGTAGTTGTTCAGGCAATGGGAGTGAGTTGACATGTCCCGGGGTAAGGGCATTGTAGATTTGCAGGCAATAGTAATCCCGAAGATTGATCCCTTTAATGGTCGTAGCAGGGTCAATATGGATCAAGGGGCCAGCAAGGGTGAAAGTTCTTTCGAGGGCTTCAAACTCTTGTGAGCGATGACGCCAATCAGGGGCACCAGGCTGTGGATAGGTCTTGCCGGGAACAGATGGAAATGACAATGGGCTTTCCAAGGAATCCACATGTTCAAAGGCCCTTTCCAACAGGTATTTTGCCAATTCGATATAATGATGTCTGGTCATCCCTGAAAAAGGACTTAATGCAAAATCGGGATTCTCAACTACAAAAGCTTTTTTCATTTATATATTTATAGATTACACGGATTGAAACGGATTACACGGATTCTGGATGACTCGTTTCATATGATTTAGATTAAAATTTCTCCATCTTCAAAAACTCGCGCAGATGAATATGAAGTATCCCTTTATAATTACTGCTAGTGTTGAATGAATCCATCGTAACCACATATTTGGGATAGTTATTATCAATTTTCAATAGATTTCCAAATTCACGCTCATGCGTCTTTTCATCGGCAATCAGATAGGCGACCTGAATAAAGATTCTGTAGCCATCTTTTACTCCAACAAAATCAATTTCAAGGTTATTGAGCTTTCCTATATAGACATCATATCCCAATATCCTAAGATGCTGAAAAACTGCATTTTCCATTAATTTATTAATATCTCTTCCAAAATCAAGACGTTGCATACAGTTGCGAAGTCCTAAATCTTCGAAGTAATACTTTTCACCGATCTCAAATTTTTTCAGGCCCTGCACATCCAACCGTTGTGTTTTATTAATAATGTAGGCGTTTGATAAAGCTTTCAAATAGCTGATAATAACGCTTGTAGAGATGTCTATCCGTTGCGATTTTAGAAACTTATGAATATTGGTTGCTGAAAACAAGCTGCCTACATTATCGGATAGGTAATCCACAAGGGTTTCCAGAAAATCAACATTGCGTATTCCCTCCCTGCTAACCACATCTTTTAGGAGAATGGTAGAGTATACATTTTTCAGGTATTCAAAGGCCATCTCTTCATTAAGGGTCAAACGTGACAAATATGGCAATCCTCCATAAGTTAGAAATGATTTCAAGGAACTATCCTCATCTGGTAATGAATGGAAGTAGAGAAACTCCTTATAGCCCAGGCTATGAATCCTAAATTCGATATAACGACCTGATAGATAAGTGGAAAGTTCACTGGATAACATCCTGGCGTTGCTCCCTGTACAGAATATATCGCAACTGTCAGTAGCCTGCAAACTTCTTAAAACATGTTCAAATCCTTCAATATCCTGTATTTCATCAATGAAAAGGTAATTTTCTTTAGCCGGATCAATCATTTCTTTTAAGTAACCAAATAGCTCTACTTCGCCTCTGATATAACGGAATTCTTCATATTCCTTATTGATGTAGATGATATTGGCCTCCGGCTTTTCATCTTTTATCTCCTGCATGATCTGCATCAGGATATAGCTTTTCCCCACACGACGCTGACCGGTAAGTACTTTTATAATTCCTTTGCCTATAAAAGGTTTTATCCGGCTACTATAAGATGGCCTATCTAATATTTTCATGTAGTTTATACTTTACAAACGAAGCAAATATAGTGTATTTGTAAAGTATAAACTACAAAATAGCAATTTTATTACTTTTCATGCATCATGATTAATGTAGAATGCACCTTTCTCCTTTCAATTGTCCTCTATTTCATTCCGTCGATGGGTTGAATGGTTCCATCGGCATTGTACTTCAGTTCTGCCACCTTTACATTGCGCAGGTGAGTCTTGCCTCCCGATAGTTTGCTGTCGTGGTGAAACAGGTACCACTTGCCCTCAAATTCAACGATGGAGTGATGGCTGGTCCAACCTACAACAGGGGTCAGGATGATGCCCTGGTAGGTGAACGGCCCGTAAGGATTATCACCGATGGCATAGCAAATATTGTGGGTATCGCCTGTTGAATAGGAATAATAGTATTTGCCATTGTAAGAGTGCATCCAAGAGGCTTCAAAAAAGCGGTGGGTGTGGTCGGCTTCCTTCAGTGGCTGACCTTCCTTATCCAAAATAACCACATCTTTGGGTTCTTCTGAAAATTCGAGCATGTTGTCAGTCAATTTAACCACTTTGCCACAAAGGGCAGGTTCTGTTGGAGCAGGCTGTACGCCGGCTTCCTGAGCTTTGTTGTTGCGGTAACGTTGCAATTGGCCTCCCCAGATACCCCCGAAATACATATAATGTGCCCCATCCTTGTCTTTAAAGACAGCCGGATCGATGCTGTAACTCCCTTTTATCGGGTTGGCTTCAGCTTTAAAGGGGCCCTCAGGTTTTTTGCTGGTAGCTACCCCGATGCGAAAGATATCAGTCTTGTCTTTAAGCGGGAAATAAAGATAATAGGTTCCTTTTTTAAAAGCCACATCGGGAGCCCACAATTGGCGTCCTGCCCATGGAATGTCTTTTTTGTCAATGGCCACGCCATGGTCCGTTACCGGGCCTCCTATTTTATCCATGGAGAAAACATGGAAATCACGCATGTCAAAATGGTCGCCATTGTCATTTTCCTTGATGCCCGATTCAATGTCATGGGAAGGATAAACGTAGATTTTGCCATTGAATACATGGGCTGAAGGATCGGCAATGTAAAGGTCTTTCACCAGGTAATTGCTGCCGCTGGCACCCATCGGCACTTCTGGGGCGAGCAAACTCTTTACAAAGCTTTTGGGCTGATATTTGCGGTCAAACAACAGGGCGTAGTCAGTACGTCCACGAACCGGGAAATTGTTTTTCCAGGATTGGCCATCCTGAACGCCCCACAGGGTAACCCTTTTGACAACGTCCTGGTGTTTGAGAAACAAATCAAAGAATTCCTTGTAGCGTTTGGCATGAGCTGCCTCCACCTCCGCAGGAAGGCCTTCGGTAAAAGGATTCAGTTCTTTTTTGTAATCGACATTGGAATCCACATCTGCCCCCTGTTGGTTTTTGGGACTGGGCAGTGCAGAGATATCCATTTCGGTAATATGTACTTGAAGGCCCAGGGCGGCAAAAGCCATCAAGCTCTTTTCATATTCTTCGATCTTTGGAAAATCCATGCTCAAATGGGTCTGCATGCCGATTCCATCAATGCGGATACCGTCTTTCTGCAAGTCCTTGACCATATTCACCACCCCTTCTCGTCTTCCGGGAAGGGCCATGGAATAGTCATTGTAATACAGTTCGGCATCAGGATCTGCCTCATGGGCAAACTGGAAGGCGAGCTTTAGAAAGTCTGGTCCAATGATTTTATAAAGCTTGCTCTGTCTCCAGGAGCCATCGTCCAAGATGGCTTCGTTCACCACATCCCAGCCGTTTACCTTGCCTTTATAACGGCCAACGACGGTCTGGATGTGGGTTTTCATGCGGCTGATCAGCACCTCGCGCGACACATCATTACCCTTTTCATCTACGAAAAACCATCTGGGAGCCTGCGAATGCCATACCAGGTTATGCCCAATAATGAACATGTGGTTTTGTAATCCGAATTCCACAAATTGGTCTGAAAGTTCAAAATTAAACTTTCCTTCTACGGGTTGAAGGGGGCCGCATTTCATGCAGTTCTCGGCAGTGATGGTATTGAATTGTTGCTTGATAATGCGGACAGAAGCGGTATCCTTTCCTGTAATCTGCCAGGTATTCATGGCTGTTCCGATGTAGAATTTACCCTGAAAGACATCTTTCAGACACTTTGCCGGGGCTTGAGTGAAACTCGTCAGACCAATGGCCAATAAGATGATAATCAGAAAGATCCGTTTTTGTAGATTTAATTTCATAAGGTGGTAATATTTTGATTGGTTAAGGTACTGTCTTTAGGGACGACTGATAATTCTATTCGATAAAGGGTTATTTTAAAGATTATAATTGTCGTCCTCAATTACACAAGCCTAAAATTAGAAGTATTTTATGGGTCGAAGGTATTGAAACACGATTTTTGACCTTTTTTATTTCCGCATGTTCCGCATGTTTCCATTTTTGTGCACTCGCTTATTTTTCAAAGAAAAACAAACAGCAAGCCCTGTTCCCAAAAGGGATATGCAAAAAAAGGAGAACATGCGGAATTGCGGAACTGCGGAACCCAGATAGCATAAACCCAACCAAACTTCAGAAGGTTTTTCTCAAACTGGGTATAAATGGGCTAATAGGGTTTCAATTTCCAGGTTGCGCACTGATCGGAGCATAACCTGGAACTTGAAACCTGAAACTCTTTATTTCGCAAACGCCTTTTCCAGTTCCTCCAACGTTTTCCCTTTGGTTTCAGGAACGTACTTCCAGACATAGATCAAATTGGCCAGGCAGATCAGTGCGAAAATCAGGAAGGTAATGCCTCCGCTTAGCTTTTCAAGCATGATCGGGAAGGCAACCGTTACGATGGTACAAGCAATCCAAAGACAAATGATGGCAAACGACATACCCTTACTGCGTAATCGATTTGGGAATAATTCTGCAATAATTACCCAAACTACCGGTCCCAGTGAAGCCGAGAAAAAAGAAATATATCCAAGGATAAATACAAGAACCAACATTCCGGAAGTCATCTTCAGGAAAAATAAGGTAGAAAGGCCGAAAAGCATCAGGGTCATTCCCAGTGAGCCCGTCATAATGAGCATTTTTCGCCCTGACCGATCGATTAAAGTCATGGCTATCAAAGTGAAAACCACATTGGCTCCGCCGATAAATAAGGTCTGTAACAAGGCCAGATTATTGGATTGACCGACGTTGGCAAATATCTTGGGGGCATAATACATGATGGTATTGATGCCGGTAATCTGCTGAAATACAGCAAGGATAATCCCTATAAATAAGAGAGGCTTTACTTTAGGGGCCAATAAATCACGGTACGTTGATTCCATCTCATTTTTGAGTGTTTCTTCAATTTCCTTCAATTCTGACGGAGCAAATTCTGCGCCTGTGGTTTTCACCAATACCCGGAGTGCATCCTCCGTTCTATGACGGGCAACAAGCCAACGGGGACTTTCAGGAACAAGGAACAGGCTGAAAAAAAGCAATACTGCAGGAGCTGCCATGACCAGCAACATCCATCGCCAATTGTTCTCACCAGTATCAACGAGCAACCAGTTACTGAAAAAAGCAATCAAAATACCCAATACAATGGCCAGTTGATTTAATGCCACCAATTTACCACGGGATTTTGCAGGCGCTAGCTCGGCAATGTACATGGGCGATAGGATGGATGCAATTCCTACAGCAATACCACCCAGCATGCGTGCCATGATGAAGAAGATCAACGAATGGGCCGAAGCGCTTCCTACTGCCGAAATCAAAAACAGGAAAGCTGCCAGCATCAGCACCTTTTTACGGCCATACTGGTCTCCTGCTTTTCCGGCAATAAATACCCCGGCCATTGAACCAAACAGTAAACTACTCACAGTCCACCCCAATCCGGCTTCTGACAACCCAAAATAGGGCTGAATAAAATTGATCGTACCCGAAATGACGGCTGTATCAAATCCAAAAAGCAATCCGCCAAGGGCCGCCACTATTGATATTAGAACAACATATATTTTCATACTTTTTTTTGTTTTAAACACATGGGCACATAGTTCACATAGAAAAAAATAATCTATCTGCACTATGTGCCTATGTGTTTATTTTTCATCTGTTTATATTTTGAATTAACTTTCAATTAGTACTGGCTTGCCATCAATTTCAAATATCCGGTTTGAGGTCAAAATAAGAATACTGGGCCGGTTTGCCTACCCTGATGTAACGGCGGCTGATCACTGGAGAACCCTTTTCAGGAGTAAATTCGGCAACCAGGATATATCCGCCTGCTATACTCGGCAGATTCACCGATACCGGGATATCAGTCCTCAAATAGGAATTCAGTTTGACTTCGTAACCTTGGGTTGAAACAGACTTTCCCTTTTGGTTGATCAATTTCACTTTCACAGTTCCATTCACTGCTACAGGCCGGTTGTTGATCCCCTCCAGATTAAACTTCAGTGTTGAACCAGGTTGATGGGGTTCAACAAATTTGGTATATCGTTCATCGGTCAAATTAATAAAGGTAGCTGCCGGAGCAAAGGCATGTTGAAACCAATCGAGCGTTGGTGAAGGTTTCAAATCCTTGATGTTGTCGATGAACCAATCGCCTGTATAGCCGTAGTTGTTGGCCAGATAACAAAATGCAAGGACTCCTGCGGCATTGGGATCACTTCTTAGCCATTCAGTCTCCAACTGCATCCAGTAGGCCTGAAAATCCCTGTTTTGTTCTGCTGTAGAATTGGGGCCCAGGTAATACTTGTAGAAATCCACTGTGAGTTTACTTGGAGTTCCATTTCGCCACAACCATACCCATCCGTATTCGTTGATCAGTTGTGCAGAACTGGATTTATCCAATGTTTGTATGGCTTCTGGTTTGAAATCAAGGTTCCCAAGTGGATAAGGATTCTGATCAAAGGCAGGAATTGATGTCCAGGGCATCGGCCCCTGGTAAGGGTGCGGTTCATCCATTTCATCCATGGCCATCTGATCGTTGGCCATGAACCCTGCATCCCAAACACGTGTGGGATCTAGTTTCTTCAATTCCGGGATCAAGGAATTGCCTATATAATTGTCCCAATTCTCGTTGATGGCATCCCAAATGGCAATGCTCGGATGGTTGCCGTCAGTCCATACCCAATCGGTATATTCCTTTCTGATCTGGTCGTCCCAACCATGATTTTGCCAGTAGAGCCATTCATTCTGAAACATCAGTCCGTTTTCATCTGCAATGTCGTACCAGAAATCAGGTGCAATGCCCACGCAAACACGCATCATGTTCCAATTTAGTTTCTTGGGAAAATCAACCAGCAGTTTCTTCACCCACTCCTTGTCCCACACCAGGTTGCCACAATCGGGATCTTCAAAGAAGCGCTGAAGGGTCACATTGGTTCCCCGAAGGATGATCTTTTCGCCATTGAGGTAAAAGAACTTTCCTTTCCGGGTGAAATCACGCATTCCAAATTGCTTGCCCACTTCATCTGAAACACCATCAGCCATTTTCAGGGTAGCCGTTGCCACATAAAGGAAAGGCTGATCGGGTGACCAGTAGGTAAATTCTTCCATTGGGATATCCAGCACAGCTACCGAATTATTGTCTCTTTTGGTCGCAAAGCGCCCGCTCTTGGTAGCCACTACTTTACCCGAAAGCTTCTCAGCAATTGAAATAGCAAGGGTAACAGAATCGCTCATGGCATCGCCAAAGAATATTTGGGCGGGATTTAAATTCCTCAGCTGTGCCTTTACCGTCAATTTCTTCTCTGCACAGGAGGGTAAGACCAGTATTCGGTTAAGGCGCACTTTCCCGGTAAAAGAGATCAGTACATCGTCCCATATTCCCGGCAGGTAATGTTCCTTCTCTTTATCGGTACCTCCGGCGGCTTCACTTGGAAGCCAAACCCTGTCCCCCACTTTAATGAGTATCTCGTTCTCTGCTCCAAACTTCAAGGCGCTGGTAATGGGGAATTCAACGGGGGTATAACAAGCCATAGAAGTTCCCATATCCATGCCATTCACATATACCTGGGTCACATACTGGCTCTTTTTAATGGTAATCACCCCTTGCCTGCCTTGCTGTTCCTTAGGGATAAATACCGATTTGAGGTACCAACTGTAACGGGGGGTATAATCAATGTTGTACAGGTTGTGCTGATCCTTGGCTTCCACCTTATCGGCCCGTTTGAAGAACTTGTCGTAATCTTCAATCCTGGGTTCTGCCAGATGGACAAGCCCCGGAACAGGGATAGTGCGCGTAAAATGCATGGGAGGAAAAGCATAAATAGTTTGATCAAACTGCCAGGTTCCGTTCAGGTTAATCACCACACGCCCCTCTCCCTCGTTGGCTGCATGGACCAAAAAAGAGATGCATAGGAACAGTGAAATAAGTACTTGTTTCATAATTGGTTAGTTTATCCTTGTTAGTTATGAGTTCGGTCTAAGCGCTTGTTCAAACAGAACTTGAAAGTAAAGTAAATCCTTTTTGTTCTATTGTGACCATAAAGGTAAGTAATTGATAGCGATTGGCCATAAAAACGACTTTATTTGACCCTATTTGACCCTATTTGACCTTTTGAGCATTAAAAGAGATGCTATTTTTCCAAAGGAGAACATCCTACCGGATAAAAACCAAAACGCGGACCTTTCACTGATTGAGGGGATTAGAAAAGGATTAGAAATATGAAATCCGTTTTTTTATCCGCTCCATCAGTAAAGATCCGCGTTCTATTTCGACAAATGAAATACCCTATTTTTTATCGTACTCGGTTTTCTTCGTTTTATAAAAGTCCTGAAGCACAAAAAATGCTTTTTTCTTATCGCCTGTTTCAGAGATCAGCCCTTTGCGGTTCCATCCATCCTGAATATCGGGAAGAAGACGTCGTGGAGAGCGGAAGTCAGCCAAAATCCAGGGAGTTATACCACGCAATTGTGGAATCTTATCCAGCATCTGGAGGGTTTCCTTGAATAAATTTTCCTGGAATTCTTCTGTCCAGCGGGCATCTTTCGAACCATGGTTTCCCTGCAGGGCATCGCCTCCAAACTCTGAAATCATCACAGGCTTGTCAAAGTTGATTTCAAATTGGGCAGTTTTACATTTCTCAGGAAGTCCATCGTACCAGCCAATGTATTCATTGAAGGCAATGATATCGACATAGTCCTGAAGCGGATCGGCAATGACCTGTGTATTTGCTGAACCTTCCTTGGTGTGTCTCTCCAGGGCTGCACTCACCAGACGAACCGGATCAAGCTGACGTTCAGAGGCAATCATTCTTTTCAGGAAGTCGGTACGGTCGGCTGAGACGGGTGTCTCGTTGGCCATGGACCAGATAATGACTGAAGCACGGTTTTTATCCCTTGTAATCATATCAGTCAGCTGATTATGGGCATTGTTGTAGGTATCCGGATTCTTCCACTGAATGGTCCAGTAAACCGGGACTTCAGACCAGACCATGATACCCAGTTCATCAGCCACTCTGGCCATATTTTCATTGTGGGGATAATGGGCCAGGCGCACAAAGTTACAACCCAGCTCCTTGGCCCATCCCAACAACATGCGGGCATCTTCCATGGAGTAGGCACGTCCGCCACGGATTCCATTTTCCTCATGGATGCAGATGCCACGAAGGAATACCGGTTTGCCGTTCACCAGAATATCTGTGCCCTTTGTCAGCAAGGTACGGAAACCTATTTTATCGGTCAGTACATTGTTGTTGTAGATCAGTTTGACCTCATACAAATAAGGATTTTCAGGAGACCAAAGCTTCAGATTCTTAACCGCAATGGTGGTTTTAGCATTTCCTTCACCATCGGTCAGACAATCAGCCTTTATTTTTGCTTCCGGTATTTCGATGGTGATATGCTGGCCAGCCTTTTCCGGGCCATTGAGGACCACAGAAACGTCAATCTCATTGGGATTGTTCTTGCCCAATTGGATGTAATAATCCTGGATAAATGTTCCCGCTACTTCAACGATTTTCACATCACGGGTCAATCCTCCGTAATTCCACCAGTCGGTATTGATGGTAGGTACTTTCTCCAATCCGCGGGTGTTGTCCACTTTCACAATGACAAAATTACCTGCAGGTTTCAATTTACCGGTTACTTCAAAATTGAAGGGAGTAAATCCTCCAATGTGTTTTCCCAACTTCTTTCCATTCAGGTACACATCGGCCTCATAGTTAGCTGCCCCGAAGTAGATAAACTGACGGGTGTTGGCAGCAGGAGCCGGATAATCAAAGTTCTTGTAATACCATACTGAGCCTTCGTAATAGAATAGTTTTTCCTTCTGAGAGTTCCAGTCACGGGGCACCAGAATATTGTCTGATTTGTCAAAATCGTATTCAACCCTATCTGAAGGGTCCTGAGCCTTGTAACCCAGAAACAGCGATTCTGAAGTGCTCGGATTGGGCATCTGATCCCGCACATCCCTTCGGTAATCGTAATAGCCGGTCTGGTAAGGATCGACTACATATTTCCACACTCCATTCAAAGTAAGGGAAGTACGGTTTCCGATGTTGGTAATCTGGGGTTCCTGTGCGAATAGATGTATGCTTGTTAAAAGCAAAATTGCCGTAAGAATCCCATTATAGTTGAAACGTTTCATCTTGATAGTTTATTGATTTTAAAGATCCGATAAAAGAATTAATTCATAGTTGCTTTTCTTGTCGAAACATCCACTTTTCCGCCTTTTCCATTGATAATGCTTTTCAT
>DMFR01000273.1:12277-20250 GCA_003450125.1 Prolixibacteraceae bacterium
ATAATGCTTTTCATCACACTTTCCTTATTCCCGTTTAACCAGAAAATGATTTTATGGTGAATATTTTCTTCTACAGCGACCGGTGTTTCAATGGTATTGTCCACAATGACGGGAGCCTTATAGAATACACAATAAATGCCTAATCCCCACGCCTCATGACTGGTTACCCCATCCGACACTTTATAGGATGCATAGCCACCAACATCGCCGTGTTTCCATGCATCAACCGTAGGAGGGTCGTAAGGCATCTCGCTTTGATAAAAATACATTTTCCCCTTATTCCCATTCCAAAGGGTTTGGTATTCCTGGAAATGTTCGCAAAACAGACCATAAACAGTCACATTATCGCCGTTTACGATCAGGCCATTCTTGCACGTGTTCTGATCCCATCCAACATTTTTACCATGATCGGCGCGCCACAGCCAGGTATGATCTACAGTGACATCCTGACTGTTGATAACCATGCAGCTTGAAGCTTTACCTTCACCATAACCTCCTACCCTGAAAAAAATATCAAACAGAAAGCATGGATTCTTTGCATGGCTTTTTGCAGAATTGACTTCTCCCACAACAAAGAGTGTTTCTGAAGGAATTACACCTGCATCTATCGTTAATCCGCAGACCGTAATAGCATCAACATCTGAAATTTCAATCACCGAATTTCCATTCTCTGACTGGAGCGAGGGCATTCCCATCCCATAGATCAAAGTACCCGGACGGGTAATTTTAATACTTTTATCCAGGTGATAGATCCCTGGGGTAATGATTAAATTTTTTCCTTTTTTAAGTGCTGCATTAATGGATTCTGAATTATCAACATTTGATTTTACAATGTAAAAATCAGCGATATTAAGATGATCCTCATCCTTACCCGGTTTAATCCAACTGATCCCTGTGCTGTTTTTCTTAAGTTTTGGAATTTGAATCCTGTAATCCGATCCTTTTATAATCAAATATGGTTTTTCACGAAGAAGAGGAGTTTTATCAATTACCGTATATGGATTATCGGGCCACTTATCCACCGGGGCATTGGGTACTCCGACAAACATCATATTCCATGAGCCTCCCTGCCATTTCCCTAAGTCTGTATTTCGAGTAAACCATTGTTGCTGACCTCCGGCTAATACAGTTCCATCAATCTTCGAATCGGCAAGAAACCCACCGCTTGCCCAACCATTGTCATGCAACTGGATATCACCTTTGATGTGTACCCGCCGCATAGGGGCAGCCTGTGAAACCCCCCATATATTGATTGCACCGGCAGGAGATACGATGGTAAGGTTCTCCACCGAGCGCCAGAAATTACAGGTTACATTTCCATTTTTCTCCCCCTTTGAAATCAATGATCCGTTAATGACAACATCATTGGGCGACTCACCCAAACCCATGATATCCATATAATACCCGATTTTTAGATCTACTTGATAGGTTCCGGGTTTAAAGAGCAATGCATACCGATGTAAACCGAATTCGCTTTTCCGGGGATGCTGTTGATTGTACAACGTATCAATGAGGTTCTGAATCTCTTTCACATCCATGCCCGGATCGAATACAAAGACATTCTCTCCAAACGTTGTCGTGGTATACTTGGCGGATAAAGCCTGAAATCTTGCCTGAGAAGTCTCTACCTGTGCTTGACTTACCTGAACGCCTATCAGCAATAAAAATATCAGGCCAATTGTTAATCTGCTTTTCATTGGTTTATAGTTTAGTTAAATCCTTCCTTGCCTTTTTGGCTGCGCAAAGGTAATCACTCTGAATTTACTATACTATAGATGGGTGAATTTTACGCTTATTTACATTGTTTGCTTAGCCAATTGTATTGCTGATTCCATTTTAAAGGCAGGGATTTCATTCTTACCGATAGAAACAAATACGTTTCGGATTAAAGAATACGGCATTTGGCGTTTGTAAGCAACAGGCCTTTATTGAATTTTTTGCTTAACTTCTTCTTTTAATGGACTTAAGTGGCGCTTTAAGATCGCCCAGATCATAGATGTATCAACTGCATCATATGCATGAATTAGTCTATTCCGAAATCCAACAATTTTTCTGGCAGATTCAAGAGTAACCTCTGGATGAAGGATATCAAATTTATTTACAGCCTCTCCTATGATGCCTAATTGTCTTTCAACTGCACTTTGTGTTTTCAAGTCTTTTACATAGTCATCAAAACTTAGTGTAGATTTTGTAAAATCCTCGATCAAATCAATCGCTTGAATTATATCAGACAAATACTTCTGACCCTTCTCCGTCATAAATAAGAATTTTAGTTGAATCAATACTCTTTCTTAAATAGGGATTTCGTATGGACGAATCAGTCAATAAATCGACTTTTCTGTGGAAAAAAAGTTCAAAATTATCCCACAGTGAAATTAACTTTTCGCCTCTCTCGATAGGGTCAACATCTTCTATCTCAACAAGAAGGTCAATATCACTTTTATTAAAATCAAAATAATCAGTTGTTGAAGAACCAAACGCATACAAGTACTTAACTTTGTGTTTTTGACACAAAGTCTTAAAATCAGTTACTCGTTTCAATATTTCGTCCTTAATAATCATGAATCAAAGATAGTTATTTAAAATGCCAATGCCAATTTTAGGGGTTGTATGGCTTGTTGCTCCTGGTAACTTCAGCGCCAGCGTGATTAAACCGGAGGTGCTTGATATTTATTGCACACTCCGGTTGAATATTAAAAACACTCATGAAACCATCAACCTGAGCGATTCACAGGTTTCATTTCACTTTGCCCTTACACGTTTTGCAACTTGTGAATAACTTCCACCATTGTGGGGGAGAGATCGGTATGATGATGGATAATCTTCCACGTTCCACCTTCTTTCTGATAGATGTTCGTTACACGAACTTGATCAGTGACTTTTTCCCCTGCAATCCTGAAACCTGCGTTCTCCACGCCAATTTCATAAGCCATATCCCCGACTACCCGGATGAGCTGATCCTCCAGTTTGACTTGACCATCCGAAGCTACTTGTGCGGTTTTATCCCATGTTTCCCAAACGTTCTTCCATCCTACCTGCCGTCCTCCAATGGGGTGCATCGTGGTAACTGCCGGATTGTGTGACCAAATATCAGACAGGGGTTGGGAATTTCCATTTGTCATTGTATTTAGCGCTGCATAAAACTGTTTTGACGCATTGCGGACTTCATCTTCAGCTGACATAATTTGTTTTCCTTTCGTTAATTTGTAGAATTGATTTTGAATCTATAAACGAAACCAGCCCTAACTTTTGTTTGGAGATCTAGAAGTGTTGGCTGCAAACGATCCGATTGCAAATTGCAATCGAACACAGAAGAATTAACCAGAGATTTGGCTAATTAAGATCATCTGCTTTTTCCAATCATGCGACCCTTTGCCTGTTTAGGACAAAATGCTCTCTATTAACAAATCACATCCAGAAACGTTCATCTTCAGACTGATATTAAATAAATCACCATAGGCATGAACACAAAAAAAGGAACACTGATCTGACTGATATAACGGATTTACACTGATCTTTTAAAAAATACGATTTCCATCGATTTAAACAAATTACACGAAATTAAGGAATCTGTGTAAATCCGTTATATCAGTCATATCAGTGTTCCTTTTTTTTTTTTCCTTTAAATCAGTGTTCCTTTTTTTTTCTTTAAAACTGTGTTCCTCTTTCTTTTTTCCTTTAAATCTGTGTTCCCTTTTCCCTTTTTAATAATATATCAGTGTTCTTGGGTAAGGTAAAAGTGAAAATAAATCTTGGAATTTCCATTTTTAACAAATTTATGTAACTTTGATGCTGTAGAACATGAAAAATTATTTCTATGGCGAGTCAGGAAGCAAGCATGAAGGAGATATTCGAAAATCCAAAATCAATTTTCAGTACATTGACCTCTGAAGAGAAAGCAGACTTGCGCAACAACATTACCTTTACTTTCTATAAGAAAAACGAAATCATTTTTACCGAAGGTGAAAAACCCACAGGCTTCCTATTCCTGAAAGAGGGGAAAGCCATAATTTTTAAAGAAGGCGTCGGTGGACGGGAACAAATCATCCGCATGACAAAACCGCTTGGGATCATAGGCTACCGCGCCCTGCTGGCTGGGGAAAAGCACATCGGCACGGCCATTACCAATGAAGATTCAACCGTTGGCATGATTACCCCGGATTACCTGTACACCCATTTACTAAAGAACCCCGCCTTCTCGCTTCGTTTGCTGCAAACCCTGTCCCGGGAGCTTGGCTTTTCCAATGCCCGTACCGTTACCCTGACTCAAAAGCACATCCGTGGTCGCCTGGCCGAATCCTTATTGTTGTTAAAAGAGAAATACGGCTGGGAGAATGATGGCGCCACCCTGAAAGTCTACCTCTCGCGCGATGAAATTGCCAACCTTTCGAACATGACCTCCTCCAATGCTATCCGCACCTTGTCCATCTTTGCCGGGGAAAGGGTCATTGCCCTCGATGGCCGCAAGATCCGCATCCTCGACATCCACAAGCTGGAAAAGATTAGCCGCCAGGGGTAGTGAAGCTCAAAGTTTTCTTGCTTATAAATGATCAGCGTAATGATGGCTTCATTAATTGCATGCCCATATGATTTGATTTGTCTTTTCTGAATTGTTATCCTTTGCCAATTTCTATCCCTACATCATTTCGAAACATTCGGTGCAAAATTTCTTTTTAGAGCATTGTTTCCATCTTAAAGTTAGATCCCTTAACTCAATCCCTGCACCTTCTCCTATCCATTCGGGCAGTTTTGGTTATAAAATGGCACCTATTAACTCAATACAAAGTCAATACCAACTCAATAGTTAATGGGTAGATAATAGGTAGATAATAAGTACATAATAGGTACATAATAGGTACATAATAGGTTCATAAACCCATTATATACCTATTATGTACCCATTATCTACCCATTATGTACCCATTAACACCGGATTTTGTATTGAGTTAGTATGGACTTTGTATTGACTTCGTATAGGGAATGTAGTTTCCAAATATAAGGTCAATACTTTGAAATAACCAAAGGATCAGAAATCAGTAAAAGGGGATTGACAACTGTCGTGTCAGCGAATATGACCTTGCGGCTTCTGGAATCATGATCGAAGCGTCATCCCGAACTGGTTTCGGGATCCCCTCAAATACGCTCTGCCACCCTTTAGAAAAGAGAATAGAAGGCCAAAGAAGGGGATCCCGAAACAAGTTCGGGATGACGCACCGATCATGGTCTCGGACTACTTTGGATCTTTGAATGACATTGCGACAAAACAAAGGTGAAGCGAAACAGAATAGATAGGTTAAACGTGTGTTAACGCCGCTTATGTGGATTTCCAATTAGGAGTGATCCGAGGAAGTGATGGTGCAGAGCACCATTTATATTTGTAGAAATACGGATGAATAAGACTCCCCCAAGGTGCAGCGCACCGCAATATATTTTCCAACCAATTCCTGACAAGAGACCAAATTGTCTGCTATTGAAAAAATATTACGGTGCGCTGCACCTTGGGTAAATTCCATACATTCTTGTAACTATAAATAGATATGGCGCCCTACACCTTTATCTCTTTGGAACACTGGCAATTGCAAATCTTCACCAGAGACTACTAGCCTTTTAGTAGATTCGAAGAAGCGATTTTTATCAATATTCTGGATTTTATTCCTGTAAATAAACCCTTTTTACTCGTTGGGAAATCCCTGTAAGTATTTCATAGGGGATGGTTCCGATGGTTTGGGCAATGTCGCTGACAGGGATGTGTTCGCCCATGAGTTCAACTTCATCCCCAACGGAAACCGGAAGGCCGGTGACATCAATCATGCACATGTCCATGCAGATGTTACCGATCACAGGAACGATGCGGCCTTTCAGATACACCTTCCCCACTCCATTGCTCAGGCGGCGGTCATAGCCATCGGCATAGCCTATGGGAAGGACGGCAATCTGGGAATCGTGGGTGATTACTCCTTTGCGTCCGTAGCCTACAGTTTGTCCTGCAGGGATCATTCGAAGCTGGGAGATGGAAGTTTTCAACCGGCTGATGCTCCTGATTTGTTGGTTACCCATTGCGCTTACCCCATAGAGTCCAATGCCAAGACGTACCATTTCAAACTGGTATTGGGGGAAGCGTTCAATACCTGCTGAATTGAGGATATGCCTGAATACCTTGTAAGGAAGTTTTTCGGTAATCATTGAACTGAACTGGAGGAACTGCTCCACCTGGCTGATGGTAAACTCATCGTGCATATCTTCATCAGCCCCTGCAAGATGGGAAAATACAGAACGCACCACCATTTGTTCCTGCACCAGCAATTTGGCTAACAGCCGTTTAATGGTTTCTTCGGAGTCAAAGCCCAGACGATGCATCCCGGTATCCAGTTTCAAATGGACGGGATAACGCACCACTGCATTTTGCTGCAAGACCTTTCGGAAGGCATCAAAGATTTCTTCAGAATAGATATTGGGTTCGAGCCTGAACTCGATCATGTTTTCAAAACTATGCTCCTCGGGATTCATCACCACAATGGGCAGATCAATACCGGCCTGACGCAGTTCAACACCTTCATCGGCAACGGCTACTGCTAAGTAATCAACCTTGTGAAACTGGAGGATACGGGCAATTTCAGCCATCCCGCTGCCATAAGAGAAGGCTTTGACCATCACCATGATGCGCGTTTCGGGATGAAGCATCGAGCGGAAGAGGTTCAGGTTGTCCGTCAAGGCGTTTAAATCAATCTCCAGCATCGTTTGGTGGTATTTCTTCTGAAGGACAGAGGAGATACGCTCGAAATGAAAATCCCTGGCTCCTTTCAGCAAGATACATTCCTGATGAAAGCTTTGGGGTTGATAAGATTCAAGGAATTGGTCGGTGGATTCATAAAACTCCGATGGCATTTCAAACAGGCCGGCACGTTTGTGGATGTGGGGACCTATTCCGATCAGGTGGCTGGTTTTATTGAGTTGCAGCAATCGGGCCACTTCCTGGTACAATTGCTTGTCGGGAATACCTGATTGCTGGATATCAGACAAGATCACCGTTGTCCCCAGGTAGGGCGATTGGGCATGGTTGTTTAAAAATGAAAGGGCGATTTGCAGCGAATTGATATCCGAATTGTAGTAATCGTTAATCAGCAGACAATTGTTGATCCCTTCCTTCATTTCAAGGCGCATGGCTACAGGCTGTAAGGTTCTGAATGATTCGAGAACAGCGCTGTCGGCATAATGCTGGGAAAGAATAAAGGCCAGGCAATGGGCGGCATTTTCAAGATTGGCGGTATCCTGGAAGGGAAGGGAGATGCGGTACTTATATTCAGAGTCTGACTTAAAGTCAGACTCTGAATATAAGAGTACAACTCCACCTTCCACTTCTTCTATCCTGAAGTAAAGGTCAGCTCTCTCGTCAATGAATGACCATGCAATGAGTTTAACGGATGGATTGATACCGTCATTTGAGATGACTGATTCTACCAATGGTTGGTCTTTGCAGTAAATCAAGGTATCACAGGATTCAAAGAGCTTCAGTTTTTCTTCTAGCTTTTGCTGTTTAGAGACGAAATTCTCTTGATGGGATTCGCCAATATTGGTTAAAATGCCAATGGTTGGTTGGATGATCCTTTGTAAGTTCTGCATCTCCCCAGGCTTGGAAATCCCAGCTTCAAAGATGGCCAGTTCATAATCCCCACTCAGGTTCCAGACCGACAAGGGAACTCCAACCTGAGAGTTGTAGCTTTTGGGGCTCCTGATTACAGCATGATTGTGCAGGAGTTCGAACAACCATTCCTTGACAATGGTCTTTCCGTTGCTTCCGGTAATCCCTACAACAGGAATGTCATATTGAGAGCGGTTCCAGGCTGCCAGCTTTTGTAGGGCCTCAAGTGTATTGGGAACTACAATAAAGCAGCAATTTCTATATCCCACAAATGCTTCCGTATAGTCTGAAACCACAAATGCACGAACTCCCACATGAACCAGGTCCGCGATAT
>DMFR01000429.1:0-10815 GCA_003450125.1 Prolixibacteraceae bacterium
ATGGCTGGATGGTTAAATGGTTGGATGGTTAAATGGTTAAATGGTTGGCCGGTTAAATAGTAAATAGTCAATAGTCAAATAGTAAATATTTTAATTGTTCTAATTTCATGTACTCAAATACCCATCCGGTAAATGTCCTGAAGTTCTGTCCCCGTTGCGGATCAGCACAATTTATGGCAACAGGAAGCCGATCATTTCTGTGTAAGGATTGTTCGTTCAATTATTACGTCAATGCCTCATCAGCTGTAGCCGTATTGCTTTTTAACGAAAAGGGAGAATTGCTTTTCACAAGACGTGCCATTGAGCCCCATTTTGGTAAACTGGATTTACCGGGAGGGTTTATTGATCCCATGGAATCAGCAGAACAGGCGGCCGTACGTGAAATCAAGGAAGAACTGGGTATTCAGATCCATTCACTGAAGTATTTCTGTTCCTATCCGAATGAATATATATTCTCAGGATTTTCGGTCTACACACTTGATCTGGCTTTTATGGCCCAAACGGAAAGCTTGCATCAAATGACTCCAATGGATGATATTTCATCCTTCGAATTTATTCAGCCAAAAAGTGTTGATCTGAAGGAATTACCTTCGATCTCAATGAAAAACATACTCAAAGAATTGATACAACGTGAAGGAACTTATTAAAAAACGAATCAGCGCCCTGCGCAGTGAGATGCAGAATAAAGGATTAGATGCTTATATCATCTATGGAACCGATCCACATTTGAGTGAATACATTCCCGCCCACTGGGAAACACGTCCTTATATATCCGGATTTACAGGTTCTGCAGGAATAGTGATTGTCACACTCGATAAAGCGGCATTGTGGACCGATTCACGCTATTTTCTTCAAGCAGAAGAACAACTGTCGGGTACAGGCATAGAACTGGTTAAAATGCGCACTCCCGGCCATCCAGAGCCATCAGAATGGTTGAAGCTCCATCTAAAAGAGGGATCAACTGTAGGGACTGATGAAACCTGTATTTCAATCAATCAGTTCAGGCAAATGCAAAACAGTTTGAGTCCATCAGGAATCCATCTGAAGGAATCAGGTGATTTATTGAATCAAATATGGAGTGACCGCCCTACCCTACCCGATTCTCCAATCTATGAACACGAACTGAAATACGCCTGTACCGATCGCAAGACCAAGATTGAAGCCATTTGTAAAAAATTGGATCATAAAGGTATCCAAATGCAAATCATCACCGCCTTGGATGACCTTGCTTGGACTTTTAACCTGCGGGGCAATGATATTGAATGCAATCCCGTATTTATGGCTTACGCGTGTGTTTCCAGGAAGGAAACTCACCTATTTGTTGAAAGCAACAAACTTCCCACAGAATTGAAAAATAAGCTTGAAGGAGAAGGAATTCAAATCAAAGGCTATGGTGAATTGTCAGGATTTCTTCGACAATTACCAACCACTGTGGGGATATTGGTTGATCCGGACAGAACCAATCATGCCATTCTTAAAAACATTCCAGATCATTGCAAAGTAATTGAAGGCCTATCTATTCCCTGCAAACTGAAAGCCATAAAAACGGAAGATGAAATACAAAACATTCGTCAGGCCATGCGTAAGGATGGGGTTGCGATGCTTGAATTTATGTTCTGGCTGAAGAACAACCTGGGTAACCTACACATAACTGAATATACAGTAGCTGAAAAGCTGATTGAATTTCGAACCCATCAAGATGGCTTTAAAGGCATCAGCTTCTTCCCCATTGTCGGTTACAAAGAACACGGAGCCATTGTTCATTTCCATGTTTCAAAAGAAAATGCCCTAACCATCGAACCCGATGGCTTCCTTCTTTTCGATTCCGGAGGGCAGTACCTGGATGGAACTACCGACATTACAAGGACCATTGCCTTATCAGAATTGACCGTCCAGCAAAAAACTGATTATACCATGGTACTTAAAGGGATGATAGCATTGACATTGGCTAAATTTCCGATAAATATAAGAGGTTATCATCTTGATATCCTTGCCCGCAAAGACCTATGGCAACATGGAATGAATTACGGACATGGAACAGGGCATGGAGTAGGCTATTTTTTGAACGTACATGAAGGGCCGATGAGTATCCGTCAGGAATTCAATGACCAGACCATTAAAGCAGGCATGGTAATGTCCAACGAACCTGCTTTATACCGATTAGGTGAATATGGTTTACGAACCGAGAACATGATCGTATGTGTAAAGGATGAATCGACCGTATTTGGAGATTTTCTTCGCTTTGACACCCTTACTCTTTGTCCAATTGATACCACTGCCATAGATAAAAGCTTAATGACCAGTGAAGAAATTAACTGGCTAAATACTTACCATCAGAGGGTTTTTAATGAACTATCACCTTTGGTGAACGATGAGCTTAGATTATATTTAAAAGATCAGACAAGACCGCTTTAAGTTTCTTATGTATTAAAATAAAAAGAACCGTTTCCAGCCTAAGCCAGAAACGGTTCTTTTTATTGAATTTAAATCCTTATTGTTTTACGAATTCAGCATTTTGCAGATATTCAACCGATTGTTTAACACTTTCGATTAAAGGCAATTTAGATTCTTCCACTTCAACGATATAATGTTTCATACCAGCTTTTTTAGCATTCTCGAAGATCGATTTGAAATTCATGATAGCATCTGCACCACCAATTTCAGTTTTGTCTTTTACATGCCACAATTCGAAACGGCCAGGATATGCATTGAAATAATCAATTGGGTTTTTACCACCTTCAGTAATCCAATATAAATCCATTTCAAACATCACTTTCTTAGGATCAGTATTTTTCAACATGTGATCGTAAATGATTTCACCATCTACTGTTTTGAACTCACCACTGTGGTTGTGGTATCCGAAACGGATTCCGGCTGCGTTGCATTTAGCACCAACAGCATTGAAGTATTCGCAATAACGTTGAACTCCGGCAATGCTTTCGTAACCTACTTTATCCATAAAAGGCTGGACAATGTATTTTACACCGGCTGCTTTATGAGCAGCAATAGCAGTATCCCACCATTTCATGGTTTCGTCCCATTTGGCTTTATCAGGAACGGCTTGTCCGGTATGAGAAGAAAAGAAATTTAGGCCATTGGCATCTGCCAGCGCTTTAAAGGCAGCAGGTTCCATTCCGTAGAATTTACCATCGCTGTAACCGGCAGCTTCAACTTCTTTATAACCCATCTTTCCCACTTTTTCCATGGTACCTTTGGTATCCGTTTTCATATCCTCGCGAACCGAATATAACTGAAGACCTACTTTTTTGGCAGATTTCGCGGGAGTAAAGGCGACCATTCCCCCAGCTACGAAAACAGCCATGGTGATAAGCACCACTGACTTTTTAACATTTAGTTTTAAACTCATGATTAATGATTTGATTGATTTAAAATTGATATTGTAATTTAGGTATGTTTAAAGATACAAAAATAGGATGTTAAAACCAAACTTGCTAAACTTTCCCAAAGTTTTAAATTAACTTTTAAAACTTTGGGAAAGTTGTTAAACTACTCTAGTTCCTTCTCCTTGTAATCCCATTTTACAATGGTCGAAATCACGGGCAAAACATGTGCTGCCATTTTGTGTGCCCCACTATAATTGGGATGAGTATCAGAACCAAGGTCCTTATCCGGATCCATTAAATAAGTCGGGATTCCCACAAAATATACATTCTTCTGGTTTGCGGATCTAAAATTTTCCACCATTTCCTTCACATAGGAATAGCAAGGTTCATCGGTCATCGGGCCTACAATACAAAATACGGGAAGATTGCCGTATTGTTTGAAGACTTCATTGATCAGCTTTTTGTAACCGGCGATAAAAACATCCTTATCAGGAAAAGGTTGCGTGCTGAAATCGTTGGTTCCTAAATTAATTACTACCACATCAGGCCTCCACAGGCTGAAATTCCAGATAGGTTGTTCTTTCTCATCAAATATACGGTTAAAACGGTCTGGCATCGCATTGGGCGAAACTTTTTCCTTGTACCCGTAATTTCGTACAACACCCATTCCTGAATGTGCAACGATGTGATAATCTGCTTTAAATGCCCTGGCCATAAGGGGAGCGTAACTCATGTAATTGTTTTCTGTAGAAGGTTTAAACCTCTCACTTTTAGAAAGGCCTTCAGTACCGTAACCACAAGTAATGGAGTTACCGATAAATTCTATTTTGCGGGTTGGGGTTTCGTTCCAGGGAAGCATTTCACCGTTCTGAGAAATCAGAATTCCTTTAAATGAGCCTGTTCCCTGATTCCCTTCCGTTCGTTTATATATCTGTATCTTATGAACTTTGGCTCCAATTCTATCCGCAATTACAATAGTGGTGTCGCCCTTTACATCAATTGTTTTCGAGGGCTGATCATCCACAAAAACATTGTAATAGTTATGACCAGTGTCGCTCATTTTAACGGCACATTCAGTTCCTGTGAAGCGAAATTGAATATACACGCCCGACCAGTCAAAGCGCACTTCCTGTGGGTTGGAGAAATCGAATCGACCCACATATCTGATCGCCTCATTATTGGCAGGAATCAATCTGGTTTGTGATATTCCTGACAGGCAAAGCATCAGGAGGCTAAGGACAAAAAGGTTTTTCATAGTTGAATAAATTAATGGTTAGATGGTTAAACGGTTGGATGGTTTAATGGTTAAATGGTTAAATGCTAAATAGTAAATGCTTTGTTGATTAAATAGTCAATCGTAAATAATAAAATTGTAAATGTTTCTTTATTTGTTGTCGTAAAATGCTTCGACTCCCGGATAATGGTATTTTTCACGGGCTTCAGTTTCTGAAACCAAAAAATATTTAAGTTCAGCCTCAGCACAGGTTTTACCCGATGAATCAACCAGTTTGGCATCGATGGTCGCCAATCGTTTGTTTTGTTCTGTCAACCTGGCCCTGATGGTAATTTCTCCCTGGTTGATATACAAGGGATGTTTAAATTTCACCTTCATTTCAGCAGTAAGGCCAACCGTTCCACACTTGACATAGACTACCCATCCGGCAATTTCGTCCAATAAAGTACCCTGGATACCTCCATGAACCACCTGAGGGTAACTTTGCAAAACCGGTCGAGGACTCCAATAGGAAACCAATTCATCCCCATTGTCCCAAAACTCAAGCTGAAGGCCTGATGCATTATGGGGTGAACACCCGAAGCACTGGTAAACTTCAGGATCATCATTCAGATGAACGTTTTTAATTTTTCTCATGACTTACAAAATTATAAAAATACCAATTCACCAATTGCATGCGTTAGAAATATGTTCTCAAACCATGTCTTCTTTCCCTTCATACGGATCGAATCCTTGAATCGGCCATGCCTTTGTCCTGATCATCAAAAATTAAATTGGTATACTTTGTGAGGTGTTTTTGTGTGGTTTTCGTACCTGTATCTGTGCATCTTGTGTGCATCTTGTGTGCTTCTTGTGTGCATGGGCTGTGTTATTGAACACACAAGATGCACACAAGATGCACACAAGATACACACAAGATGCACAGATACAGGTACGAAAACCACATCCAATTAACTTCAAATGGACAGGAAGGAACGGTTTGAGATTTTCGCTGTTATCTTGGGATGATCATCATTAAGATTGAATAACCCTGGTTCTCAGACATCCAATTTAAGTTATTGTTGGACCCATTTTTCAATTCTCATAGCCCTGCCTATAACTTTTAGCTATAAATTAGTTATAAAATGTTAATTTGGGAAGCAAAGTACTATAAAAGATTGCCTTTTGAGTTCATTTTACTAAGTTTAGACCATATAAAATTTATTATTGAATGATCAAATCATCTGAACTCATCATAAATGCTGACGGAAGTATTTTCCATTTGCATCTAAAACCCGAACAAATAGCTGATACCATACTGCTTGTAGGCGATCCAGCTAGAGTTGAATTAATCGGCAAACTATTGTCCGATATTGAATTTCAAGTGCAAAACCGAGAATTTGTTTCGATTACGGGCAAATACAATGGTCAGCGCATTACTATTGTATCAACGGGAATTGGAACTGACAATATTGATATTGTAGTCAACGAACTCGATGCTTTGGCCAACATTGACCTAATAAGCCGAGAGATTAAACCCGTTCACCGTACCTTGAATTTCATAAGAATTGGAACTTCAGGGGGACTTCAGGATTACTTACCCACCAACTCGTTTGTCATCTCGAAGAAGGCTATCGGATTTGATGGTCTGTTGAACTTCTACGCCAATCGGGATATGGTTTCCGATCTACCTTTCGAAAATGCCTTCAGGCAATATACGGGTTGGGGGAAACAATTGACTTCACCTTATGTGGTCGACTGTTCTGAAAAGCTCTTTTCAAAGATACATCAAAACAATACAATTAGCGGGGTGACTATTTCTACTCCTGGATTTTATGGTCCACAGGGAAGGGTACTGCGATTACCGCTTGCTGATCCGCATTTGAATGAAAAAATAGAATCGTTCTCCTACGAAGGTCAGAAGATCACCAACTTTGAAATGGAGTGTTCTGCCATTTATGGTCTATCAAAACTTCTTGACCATGAAGCACTTACCATCTGCCTGATCATTGCCAACCGGGTAAAGAAAGAAGCAAACGCGAATTACCACCAATCAATGGAAACATTGATTAAATTTGTATTGGAAAGTTTGACCAGTTAAATTTACTTCCAATGAAAGATTCAAAGCTGGACGCACTCATTACTTTGCTTGATGACCCTGATAATTCAGTGTTTAATCTTGTATTGGAGGAACTTCTGAAAGAAGACATTTCAGTGATTGATCAGCTGGAGCAAATTTGGGAAACAAGCCTTGATGAATTGGTTCAGAATAGAATAGAGAGAATCGCTCAGGAAATTCAGTTAAAGGATACAAAAGAGAAGATTAAGAATTGGGCCGATCAGGAAATGCTCGATCTCTTTGAGGGCTTCTTCCTTATTTCGAGACATCAATATCCTGAAATAAAGTTCAAATCCATTCAGTTACAGCTTGAGAAAATAAGAAAAGACGTTTGGCTTGAATTCAGGAACTCCCTAACTGCTCTTGAGAAAATTGCTATTCTAAATCACCTGTTTTACGATCATTATAAATTTAAGGTTGATTTCTTTAATCCTGATTCACCTCACAATTGCTATATCAACCGTATATTGGAAACGAAAAAAGGCAACCCTGTTTCCATTGCAATACTTTATACCCTGATAGCCCGTTTGCTCAATCTGCCGGTTCATTACATTGATTTTCAAAAGAACCCTTTGGTTGGATATTTCGACAAAGAGATTGCCCAGTTCATCCACGGTGAAGGAATTGGTCATTCGGTACTTTTCTATATTAATCCATCCAACAAAGGAGCCATCATCGGCCCCAAGGAAGTTGATTATATCCAGCACACCAGTGATGAAGCAGACCGCCAGAAGCTGATTCAACCCTGCCCCGACCGTATCATTATTAAACGGTTGATCGAAAGACTCATCATTGGCTATAATGAACTGGGGCAACATGACAAGGTTAATTACCTGAACGAAATAGCGGCAATTCTTTAAAATGTGAAAGTCCATCTTTCCATCGACAGACTTTCACTTCTGCATTAAAATACAGGAAGTACTTTCATATTGCTAATTGCCGAAGAATTATAAGTAGTAGACATTCTTGTTAACGCGATCTGTATTTAGAATCTCAATTACCGTGCGGCGGTTAGCTTGATGGATTTCTTCCGGGCAATCAATTCCATCGGCACATTTGTTAATCAATTGTGTTTCTCCAAACCCTTTTGCGACCAAGCGGTCTGGTACAATTCCTTTACCAATTAAATATTCCACCACTGATTCAGATCTGCGCTGGGATAATTTCATATTATAGTCGGCAGAAGCACGACTGTCGGTGTGTGAATTAATTTCTATCCGAACTTCCGGATTTTCATGAAGCATTTCAGCCAAGTCATTCAAAACAAGTGCGGCATCGGGTCGAATATCGGATTTATTCAAATCATAATATAAGTTTTCAAGCGTAAATTGTTTCCCCGACGATAATTTCTGCATTGCTATGGTCAAAGTATATTCGTCAGCATCCTTCCCAACAGTAGAATATTTTACACTTTTAGGAAAATACCCTTCTGCAGTAATATTGAAAGTATAATCAGTGGAATTGTTCATTTTCATACGGATAATTCCATGTGCATCATCAATAGCTGATAGATCATATTTGCCTTCAGAAATATCCAGAATCGCCAAAGGAATAATTAATCCAGTCTCCTTATCAATGACTTGCATGGTCAGAAATGGGAAATCTTGCCGAAGAAAAATTTGTTCCTTTTGTACCAACCCAAATGGTTGCCTGGGAATACTATCAAGCTTTAATGGAGAAACAGAGGTACCGTTATCAGCAAAAAGCTGATAATGTTGTCCTGGGTTTACAAAAAAATCGGCCAATCCATCTTTATCACTGATGGCTGAAGAAATAATCTCTCCATTTTCTGTTTTAAGGTATACTTTTGTATCAGGCAGGATTTTATTGTTATTTTCTGCCCTCGTTGTTACTTGAAGGTCAATTCGAGATACTCTAAAGGAATAAACATCATCATCTCCCATGCCCCCTGGGCGGTTAGAAGTAAAGTAACCAGACAATGAATCATTATTTAAAATAAGTCCAAAATCGTCATACGTTGAATTAAGTGGAGAATTAAAAGGTTCAATTACATATTGTCCATTTCTATTTGATTGGGCAGCATAAATATCTAATCCTCCCATTCCCGGACGGCCATCCGATGAAAAGTACAGAATCCCTTCTTTATCAACAAAAGGGAACATCTCCCTGCCTTCTGTATTTATTGTTGCACCCAGATTTTCAGGTTTTGACCATTGTCCATTGACCATTTGTGATTTATAAAGATCAGTTCCGCCATATCCACCCTGCATATCGGAGATGAAATAAAGCGTCATATTATCGGGCGATAATGCTGGATGACCAATTGAATAAATATTACTATTATAAGGGAAACTTTCAGGTTCCGACCAATCTTTTCCATCATACCTTGAAATGAATATTTTCAAGTTATTTACTCGATTTGGCGATTTCTTGTTATTCAGTCTAGTGGTACTATTTCTTGTAAAATAAATAGTCTTAAAATCTGATGTAAAACAGACAGGACCTTCATGAACCCTTGAATTTAGCTTTTTAGAAAACGATGAAGATGCTTTAAAATTGGATTTCGGATTTATGTCAGTTTCATATAATTTCAGAAAAGGCTGTCCATTCCATTTGAACTCATTTCGAATCATTGAAAAACTATCTTTTGCAGAAGAATAAACTATTCGCTTGTTATAAAATGCGGGGCACATATCCGTAAACCGAGTATTTCCTTCGACTTCTTTTATTTCGATTTCCTTCATTTGATTTTTTATAGAAATAAGTTCAGTCAGCTTTTTATACTGATTGATTGCCCGCTTATCATCAGGAGCGAGTTGAATATATTTCTCCAGCCATTTTTTCGACTCATCACTATTTCCGTCAATACGGAGCAATTGGGCATATGTATAATAATCCGATAAACTTCTTTCATCAATCTGAACCAGATAGGAATAATACAACAAGGCTTTTTTATAATTTAACATCTTGTCATAACAATAAGCCAAACGTTTTATATACATTCCGTTTTGAGGATCTCTTCTGTACAAAGATTCATAAGTACTGGCTGCTCGGCTAAAAGATAAATTTTCATACCATGCGTTAGCCCGTCTTTCGAGTATAGACTGTGCTGATGCAATGCCAGGACTCAACAAAGATATGAGAATGATGCTAAAAAATATAGTTCTTTTCATCGATTTTATGTTTTAAATGCTAAAAAAATCTTGGTGACAATATTTTTTTATTCTGAAAATCAATATCATAACAGATATAAACCTCGTGACTTCCCTGGTTGTAGTTTCCAAGCCTCGACAGTGTCATATCATAAGAATAACCCAAACTCAATTGGTTGGTAATATCGAATTTAATCATTGCTCCTAAAGCCTCTGTATAACGATACATTCCTCCCAACCATAAACGGTCATGCAATAAAACTGCACCAGAAAATTCAGCAGAAAGTGGGGCTCCATTTACCATCCTGAAAATAAAAGATGGTTTGAATCGTACATTCTCACTGACGTCAAAAACAAGACCTCCGGTAAAAAAGTAATGACGCTCTTCCTTGTTCAATAATGTATTTGCATTATCAGATAAACTGTTTTGAAGCATTTTAGGAATTGATAGGCCAAGATAAAACCGATCGGAATATAAATAACTTCCAAGTCCAAAATTGGGCAAATACATTTTCCCAACTTTTGGATAATCTTCAAACAGAGCGCCCCTCAGTTTTTGAGTATTGACATCATACATATTGAAACCTGCCTTTAATCCAAAGGCAAGTTTTACCTTTTCGGTAATTTTTAAGTGGTAGGAATAATCGGTATAAACCCCAACTTGCTTAGTAGGCTCAATCTGATCATAAATTAGGCTTAAACCGACCCCAACATTGTATCCAATAAAAGGACTGTTGATTGAAAATGTCATGGTTGTAGGAGCACCATCTATTCCTACCCATTGCTGACGGTTCATTAATACTGCATTTAAGGTTCCTCTGCTGCCCGCATAAGCTGGATTAATGGAGACTGGATTGTGCATATATTGTGTAAACATCGGATCTTGCTGGGCCGATACATTCATAACAATACATAATAGCAATAGAACAATAGAACTGATTTTCATCCTTGATGCATTTTTGTTATTTATCATGTTTTCAGAATTTATTAATTTTTATTTTTCTATCTATCCAGATAAACAAAGCT
>DMFR01000429.1:10985-13427 GCA_003450125.1 Prolixibacteraceae bacterium
AGTCTTATGACGATTTTTACCGTAATCAATTAGATAATAATAGGTTCCGATAGGAAGGGATTTTGATCCTAGTCGATTTACATTGGAATTTCCATCCCACTCGTTCTGGTAATTATTTCTCTGGTATACAATATTTCCCCAACGGTTGTACATTGTTAGTCTATTATTCGAATACAATTCAATGCCCTTAATAATAAACGTGTCGTTATCACCATCCCCATTGGGAGTAAGAATCTGGTTAGGTAACAAGACATCTTGGATGTGAACCGTCATTTTCTCCTCACTGCAATCCCCATCCAAATCACATAATTTATACGTAAAACTGTCAATGCCAATGTAGTTTGTATTCGGTGTGTAGCTAAAAGTACCATCTGTATTGAATAAAATTATTCCGTAGGAAGGTGGATTCAACAAGTTCCATACATTTTCTCCATCGCCACTCAGAATATCATTTTTACCTACACTTCCTTCCAATGTGCCATCAACCTGAAGATTCTCCTCATCTGAAACAGCCAACGGTAAATCATTAACAGATTTTATTGTTATGGTTACACTAGCGGTTGAGCAGTCTCCGTTTGCATCGCATATCTGATAGGTGAATGAATCCATACCATGATAATTTGGGGCTGGAATATAGGTATAACTACCATCGCTTAAAATAGTTAAAGTTCCATTTACGGGCTCTGTATGAGCTTTCAAAAAAACAGGCAAATCACATATTCCCAGATCATTAATCATTACATTCCCTGAACTCTGATCATCTTCATTGATAGAAACAATATCATCAACAGCTTCAGGGAATCCATTCACGGTTACTGTTTGGCTGCAGCTAGACATATTCCCACTGCCATCAATTACAGTCCAGGTAACTATAGTTATACCTGGCAGATAGATGTCCGGTGCATTGTTACTTACAGACGCAATTGAACAGTTATCTTCAGTTATTGGCATACCTAGAACTAAACCTGAAGCAGTGCATTTACCTTGGTCAACAATCCCATTTATATTGGAAGGACAACTAATCATTGGGTTCTGAGTATCTTTAACCGATATAGTTTGATTACAGGTAGTTGTGTTTCCATTTTTTTCAGTTACCGTCCAAAGTACATTGGTAATACCAATCGGAAACTCAGCGTCTTTAAGTGAAGAACTGTTATTGAAGTTATTTTCGATATCAACACTTGAATTGTTATCCTCAATAGTCGGGTCAAGTGTTGTTCCACTTATCTTATAGGTACAGACTCCATTGTCGGCCTCATAACTGGCTTGAGGTGTTGCACAGATGATGACTGGGGACCGAGTGTCTGTTATTACAACTTTATTACTGCAGGTAGCCTTATTTCCGCTGGCATCAGTTACTGTCCATGTCACAATTGTTGTACCGAGCGGGAACTCTGCATCTTTTAATGAATTGCTATTATTGTAGCTATTTGTAATACTTGCAATTTTACAATTGTCACTGAACGAGGGATCCAAATCCTTTCCTGGTATACTATTTGGATAGCTGTCTGCCGGAGTAGCACATATAATTGTTGGAATCTGCGTATCTACTATCAGGATTGAATAGCTATAGGCTGTAGCATTTTTAGAAGCATCTGTTATGATGTAAGTCCTTGTAACAGTAACTGGTAATGTGCCTATTGAAGTGTCGCTGCTAGTTACCAAAAGTGAAAGGTCTGCAGTACAGGCGTCGCTGATTGATAGGCCTAGCATTTCGAGTTCAGATACCGTCTTAACGGCAGGAATAACATCTTCAGCAGTACATCCTTCAACAGTCATTGATGGAATGGTTCCAGTAATTACTGGTGGAGTTTTGTCATCCACGATCACATTCTGTGAGGCAGTTGTGACATTGCCGTTACCGTCATCAAAGTTCCAGGTAACGACTGTTGTGCCCTGCCTGGTGATGGGGAAATGGGTTGAGGTAGTGCCTGTAATAATACCCGAACAGTTATCAATTGTGGTAGGAATATTAGGTGTTGTGGAACATTCTACTGTTACATCTGCTAGGGTTGGCATTACAGGTTTTGTAATATCATCCACAATCACGTTCTGTGAGGCTGTTGTGACATTGCCGTTGCCGTCATCAAAGCTCCAGATAACTACTGTTATGCCCTGCCTGGTGATGGGGAACTGGGTTAAGGTTGTTCCTGTAACAATCCCTGAACAATTGTCCGTGGTGGTTGGAACAGATGGCGTGCCGCTGCACTCTCCCACATTTATATCTGCAAGCACTGGGGTGATAGGTGGGGTGATATCATCCACGATCACATTTTGCAATGCAGTTGTGACATTGCCGTTGCCATCATCAAAGCTCCAGGTAACTTTGGTTGTACCCTGTGTGGTGATGGGGAATATTGTATTGGTAGTGCCTGTAACAATCCCTGAACAGTTGTCCATCGTAGTTGGAACAGTTGGTGTGCCGCTGCATTCTCCAACTGT
>DMFR01000302.1:0-554 GCA_003450125.1 Prolixibacteraceae bacterium
AAGTAATTCTAATTAGTAAACAATAGGAAACTGATAACTTTATTTGCAAGTTGATTCTCAAGGAGTTTGTTTGAATTGGTTATTTAACAAATCGTGTGGGTAAAATATTCATTTTATCTATTTTTAATTGGAGTACTGCCATTTTATCTATTTTTAAGAAGTAATTCCGTTAGCCGATAGATCGAAGGCATGATCAATGCGGCAGAGCAGCAAAAAGTTCAACTGAACTGAATAAGGTTTTTATAACCAAGCCTTTCATTTCTAGTTAGAAATCTTACTGAAAAGATCAGCAGTGCGCTACACCTACCGATGGGGCAAATAGTGATCTGTCCTGTAAACATGGGTCGGCTCTCCCGGTGTGACGGCACGGTTGTTCAATTCTATAGAAGTGGTGGATAACAATATAATCCAAGTTGGACTATTTCCTGTTTATTCATCTCCTCGAATATAACACTAGAGTAGCCCTCTCCGTATATGCAGTTAGTTTCCCCTTTACACAGTCAATACAAATTCCATACAAAGTCAATACAGACTCAATAGTAAATAGGGTGATA
>DMFR01000302.1:876-4815 GCA_003450125.1 Prolixibacteraceae bacterium
TCAACCTATTATGTACCTATTATGAACCAGTTAACTATTGACTTTGTATGGAAGGAATATGGAGAGAATATAGACTTAATATGGAAGTATTAGGGTACAGGTAAAAGGAGGAATGAGATCAAGGCTTTGCTGAAAGACGGAAGGATGGGTCAATTTGGAGGTCAATGTCGGAACCCAGAAGCGAAAGGTACCCTCTGTGCAAAAAGGTTTCATGGATCCCCACAGGTGTTGCCAATATTCCTGGAACCCGTTTATTTCCAAAATAATTTAGAATTGAACGGCCCTTGATGTGACGGCTTTATGCTTGTTTTGCATCGGGTAATATTTATAGCTACCAAGCATGTTAGGCTATCCTGCAAATCTGTATTTCAACTTCATCTGCTAATTGGTGGAGATCAAACTGTATCTGTTTGATGATTTGATTGTTGTTAGTTGTTTTTGCTTAGGTTCAGGAGAAATAAATGGTTTTTTAGTGTCACTGTAGAGTATGGTGTTGAAATAATTCTATCACTATATGGCCTTTTTGCATTCATTTTGCTGTTCATCTTCTTCTTCGAAAGTATAATAAGTATTCTTGTAGGTTTCATATTGGTAATATTTGTAATAACCGCTACCAAAGGAATTGGCTTTGATGTCGTTCACCACGATGCCAATGTCTGCCACCTTTTTGGTAGCCGCGTATTGGTTGATCATCTCCAACTGGTGCTTGTGTGACATTCCAAAGCGAAGGATAAAAATATTCACATCCGATAGCCGGCTGACAATAATTGCATCGGAGACCATTGCCGCCGGGGCATTGTCAAGGATGATATAATCAAATTGGCCACGAGACCGATCAATCAGCTCCTTCATGGAAGGTTTGCCGAGGATCTCAGACGGATTGGGGGGAATAGGCCCAGAAGGCAGTATTGAAAGGTTTTCAATGTGGGTAGAAAAAATGATCTGTTCAAAACGATCGTTCCCGATCAGGTATGTACTCAGTCCATGCTTATTCCCTATACCAAATAGTTTGTGCAGTTTGGGCTTACGCATATCGGCGCCGATGAGCAACACCTTGTTTTCGTTTAGGGCCAGGATAGTACCCAGGTTGACTGTGTTGTAAGATTTACCTTCACCTGGGTTGGTCGAGTGAATGGAGATTACCTTTGCCTTGGAACCAGACAGCATAAATTCCAGATTCGTACGCAAGTCGCGGAAGGATTCGGCAATGTTGGATTTGGGATTCGTGAAAACGGTCAACTCAGTTTCGTCCGAACTATGGATGATATTTCCAACAATGGGAAGTTGGGTATGGTCTTCAATGTCCTCCCGGGTCAAAATACGGTTTTCAAAAAAGTTGATCAGCAGAAGGATTCCGCTTGGGAAAGCCAGTCCAAGGATAAATCCCATGCACAAGATCAGCTTGTGGGACAATCCAATGGGAGAGGCTGTTTCGGGGCTGGCCGCTTCGATGATTTGAATGTCCGACACATTGGAAGCCAGAGTAATGTTTGTTTCGGCCCTTTTTTGCAGCAGGAAGGTATAGATTTCGTTGGTCAGGTTATATTGTCTCTGGATATTGATCATTTGCTGCTCTTTGGCTGGCAGTTTATTTAGCCGGGCGCTAATCCCCGACTGTCTTTCATTCATACTGTTGATCGACCTGGTGGCATTCTCGATCAGGTTGCGCAGATTTTCGTTCAGTCGGTTACGCGTTTGGGCCAGTTCCTTGTCCAGCAGCACCAGTGTAGGGTTATTGTCTTTGGCTGTGAAGGACAATACCTGTCGGCGATTGTATAAATCACCCAATTTGACCACCAGCAGATTGAGCGAGGCATCTTCGATCCCTACTACTGATGGCGATACCAGTTTTGTCAGATCACCCGATTTTTCCAGGTAAGATAACAAATCGCAAAAATAATCTAACTGAACTTGGCTTTTGGCTTTTTCAGATTCAATGTCTTTCAGATTGTTCATCACCAGTTTCCCTTCAGTTCCGAGATCAATAATGTTGTTCTTGGAACGGAAAGCTGTATATTTATTGCCTGAAAGATTGAGAGAATCAGAGATGCCCGAAAGCTGTTTGTTAATAAAATCAAGAGAACGGCGTTGTGCCTCGTTTTGAAGATCCAGATTCTGTCTGATGTAAACATCTACCAGTCGGTTCAAAAAATCGCTCTCTTTTTCAGGTTCTTCACCTGCAATGGTACACATTACAATATCGCTGAACTTATCCTTTACGGTTGTGTTGAGCCTTTTCTTGTAGTCCAATGTGTACTGTTTCAGGTCGTTAAATACAAAATAATAGTTCTCAGCTTGTGTACCAAAGTTATTGCCCTTTTGAATGAGGGTGAAATTGAAATACTTATTGCTAAATGGCTGACCAAATTCACCCTTGGACTTGAATCGGACGTGAATCTCTTTCCCCTTTTCATTGATTGTCCCTTTGCATAAAACTGTATAGAATGGGTAGGCAGTAGGGGAGATGTGGACTTTTAGTCCGGCAGGATTGATAAAGCCCGGAGTTTCTCGGACCTCAAAAGGCTCACATTTGTAGATCCCGTTCCAGAGAAAGGCTTGCTTTTTGTACCAGCTTGTTCGCCAATTAAGCGATAAAAGGGTGTTTTTGATGGTAATGGTCGATTTGAGAATTTCAATCTGGTTGTTGATTTTCGTATAGTTTTGATCCAGGTCTGCATTAAACAACTCTTTCATAACAAATCCCTTCGATTCCTCTGGAATGAGTATGGAGCTGGTAATCGAATAAACTGGTTTTGTGAGTTTGGTATAGGCAAATGCCCCACCTAATCCGAGGGTACCAAACAGCAAAAACCATTGCCAATGACCCATGAATTGATAGATGATCTTTTGGAGGTTGATCTCCTCTTCTTGTTGCTTAAAATTGTTATTATCATGAATTTTCATAATGTGTTTTTTATCGGGCAATTGATAGATTCAAGACTGAAAAATTTGAATGTGGAATGGCTTCGACTGCTATTTGTGCTCCGTGGTCCATAATTTCTTATTTGGGATTTTTATTTTTTTTCCGCTCATTTGCTCGTTACTGATTTCTCATTTGATGACGAAGCCCAACACGGCCAGCAGCAGGGAAAGGGAGGAGAACATCAGGGAATAGGCCTGGCTGTTGAGCTGGAAGTTTTTGTAGCGGTCGGGCTGCACGATCACGTAATCGTTGGAGCGCAGGTAGAAGGCATCGGAGAGGAAGCTGTCGCGGGTGCTTAAATCGAGCATATAGGTGTGGTTGCCCTCGGGGCCGGGCCGGACGACCATCACCTTTTTGATGGCCGCGAAATCGGTATTTCCGTTGGCCATGGCCAGGGCTTCCAGGACGGTGATCGAGTTCTTGTAATTGTAATACACCCCCGGGTTGCGCACCTCGCCCATGACCGTGATCATGAAATTCAACAGCTTTACATTCACGATGGCATCGTTGATGAATTCATCGGCTTTTTTCTGGACAACGGCCTCTGCCTGGGAGACGGAGATGCCGGCCACCTTCAGGTTACCGAGCATGGGCAGCTTGATGACCCCCACGGGGTCGATTTCGAATCCATAGAGGTAGGCCCCGCTGGGGGTGGAGTACTTTTGGTAACCCATCGAATTGGGGCCTTCCATGTTCGATTCGGGGTTGTACAGGGCGTTCACTTCCACGTTCATCGACTTGATGCTCACATACAGGATATCTCCCGGCTTGAGGATATGTTCGATCGAATCGTGGGGCAATCCCTTGATCAGGGTCTGATTGGTTCCTGCATCTTTCAGGTAGATTAAATCTTTGCTGCTCCGGCAGGAGAACAACAGGGCCAAAGCTAGAATCAACAACAGGCATAAGTTTTTTTTCATGGGGATAATTATTTGGAAGTGAGTATTGATCGGAAATGTGCTGGCAGCTGGCAAAACTGGCGGCTGGAACAGGGCATCATTGGTGGTGATCAGCAT
>DMFR01000302.1:5040-5328 GCA_003450125.1 Prolixibacteraceae bacterium
TCTCTTCTGGATTCCCGACATCGCGGGAGAAAGCCCCGGGATTTTTATTTAGTTCCTGGGTGTCATTGTGGCAAATCCGACAGCTCCCGGATAGACTTTTCGGAATGGGCTCAAAATGGATGGATCAGCCGTCATCCGTAGTGAAAATAGGAGAGCAGGGGATTTCAATGATTACTGTCGTGTCTGAGGTAAAACGACCTTACTGGTTACCAGACAGCAGCTAGAAGCCCATAGCCGGAAGTTGAAAATCAAAAGTGCGATTTCGCTTGTTTTCTTTCTACCATACTG
>DMFR01000428.1:0-1141 GCA_003450125.1 Prolixibacteraceae bacterium
ACAGTACTCAAACAGTACTTATACATACTACCAAACATGACTCAAACAGAAAGGAAAACTTGTCCACAAGTTCAGGAATGTGAGGCTAAGGGATAATTGAATGGATGAACTATAATTGCATGCCCCCATTAAAATAGTCCTGATCAGTGACCATTGCCTGTAGAAGAAAAAAAATCATTGATTAAAACTTCCATTGGATTCAATGGAGAGAATTGAATTGAAAGTTATCCTGAACTTGCTTCAGGACCTGCTGTTGAAGGCCCATGCAGGTGTATCCTGAACCGGGTTCAGGATGACGATTTGATCAAAGTTAGGGATTACTTTGATTCGTTGAATGAGATGGAGTGATTAATGAATGGACACGAAGCCTAGCTAAACAGGGAATCGACAAAAGCACGGCGGTTGAAAATCTGCAGATCATCCATCTTTTCACCTATTCCGATGTACTTGACCGGTATTTTAAACTGGTCCGAAATCCCGATGACCACTCCGCCTTTGGCAGTGCCGTCGAGTTTGGTCAATGCCAATGCTGTAACTTCGGTGGCGGCGGTAAATTGTTTGGCCTGCTCAAAGGCATTTTGCCCCGTTGAGCCGTCCAGCACCAGCAACACTTCCTGGGGAGCAGCAGGAACAACTTTCTGCATGACTTTTTTGATCTTGCTCAGCTCGTTCATCAGGTTGATTTTGTTATGCAAACGGCCTGCGGTATCAATAATCACCACATCGGCTCCCTGGGCAACGGCCGAGGAAAGGGTATCATAGGCGACGGATGCGGGGTCTGATCCCATGGCCTGACGCACCAGGGGAACGCCTACACGATCGGCCCATATTTGAAGTTGATCAATGGCTGCTGCCCGAAAGGTATCGGCAGCGCCTAGAATCACTTTTTTGTCGGCTTGCTTAAACTGGTGAGCCAGTTTGCCGATGGTAGTGGTTTTCCCTACGCCATTCACCCCAACCACCATAATAACATAGGGGTCCTTGCTTACAGGCAGGTCAAAATCTGAAATGTCATTGCTGTTGTTTTCTTCGAGCAGACTGGCAATTTCCTCTTTCAATAGGAAATTCAACTCCGAAGTTCCCATGTATTTATCGGCGGCCACCCTTTTTTCGATGCGGTCGATAATCTTCAAGGTAGTGT
>DMFR01000428.1:1268-8320 GCA_003450125.1 Prolixibacteraceae bacterium
TGTCGACACCCACATCAGCGGAGATGAGAATTTCTTCCAGATTATCCAATACCTCTTCATCAACTTTGGTTTTCCCGATGATGGCACGGCTGATTTTACTGAAAACATTCTCTTTTGTTTTGGCCAATCCCTGGTCAAGACTTTCCTTTTTCTTGCTGTTAAAAATTCCAAAAATGCCCATAACACACAATTTGACAGTCAGCTAATGTAATATAAATATTATAAAAAAAGCCTCCACCATTGATGAAAGCTTTTTTCTTATAGAGAGAATGAGGTCTATTTCTTAAAATGTTCTTTTACACTATCATTCGGAATGATTTCCTCTTGAAATGTATAAGCGCCCGTCTTTTCAGATTTTACCATTTTCACAACCTTGGCGTAACCTTTACCGGCACCTTTTTGTAATGATGCAACTACTTTCTTTGCCATACTATTTGATTATTTAATTTCGCGGTGAACAGTAACTCGCTTTAAGTTAGCGTTGTATTTCTTTTTCTCCAAACGTTCAGGAGTATTTTTCCTGTTTTTGGTAGTAATGTACCTGGAAGTTCCGGGAACCCCGCTTGTTTTCTGTTCGGTACATTCCATGATTACCTGGATTCTAGCGCCTTTTTTAGCCATTTCTTAAAGCTTTAAATAGTTTTTAAAAACCCTTTTACCTTTGCACTTTTCAATGCAGCATTCAATCCATTCTTGTTGATGGTACGGATTCCGTTAGCCGATACAGTTAACGTGATCCAACGATCTTCTTCTGGTAGAAAGAATTTCTTGTTAAACAAGTTAGGAAGGAACTTCCTTTTTGTTCTGCGCTTTGAATGAGAAACGTTGTTTCCCACCATTACTTTTTTTCCGGTTACTTGACAAACTCTTGACATTGTCTTATTTTTTTATCTGAATCTCACATTTTTCAAACAGTCCGCAAAATAAGTACATTTTTATCAAAAAATCAAATACATCTAAAAGTTTTTTTATTCATTAAATCTAAGCTACTTTTAGGCATTGAGAAAAGACCTTAACTGTGAACTACCAGCAAACAAAATACTACCCTACAATTGCAGGCGCGATCCACCTGGTTGTGCTGTATATATTCATTCAAACGATAGTAGATTTTCCCCTTGCCCTGGTCGATTATTACAAAGGAACGGACTATTTATACAATTCATACAAGAAGATTATTGTCGGACTTGGGTCCACCATCTTTATCTTTTATTTTGCCTATCGCAAAGCAGGAGTCCCATTGAAGGAACTTTTTCCCTCCAAATCGTTCAATGTTCTGATTCTAATTCCCATCATATTTTTCATTTTGGGTGCCCAGACTCTGATTGGAGAAATCAATAATCAGATCGACAAAGTATTGCCTCCCCCCTCCTGGTTCTGGGAATTGTTCAGTAAAGTATTTGAAAGCGATTTCGGCATTTATGGCGCCATATTAAAAATTGTGATCATTGCGCCCATTACTGAAGAACTAATCTTCAGGGGAATAATCATGCATGGACTAATGCGAAACTATTCAAAATTCACTGCCATCTTTGTTTCAGCTTTGATGTTCGCTTTGTTTCACCTCAATCCATGGCAATTTCCTGCTACCTTGGTACTGGGCATTCTGCTGGGTATCCTGATGGTCCGCACGCGCAATATCTATTTATGCATTCTGGGACATGCCATCAACAATGGGTTGGTTTTATTCAGTATGCAATATGCGAATGAAATTCAAAATACCTCCTTTTCCCATAGCAGTAAATCCAACCAGCTTATAATTAGCGCATTTGTCGCCACAGCCGCATTGTCATTGATATTCCTATTAAGCCGATCACTTAAATCCAAAAGGAATTAAATAAAAGGGTTTGCGCTCCGGCATTGAATAAGCCCTATATTTACAATCAAATTAAAAACATCACCATGGAGCGAATCGCCATTTTCCCAGGGTCGTTTGATCCTTTTACTGTAGGCCATGAAAGCATTGTTAAACGTGCCATCCCTTTGTTCGACAAGATTATTGTCATGATTGGATACAACTCCAATAAAAAATCGTTCTTTCCCATTGAAAAAAGAGAAAGGTGGATCAATGAGGTATTCAAAAATGAAGACAAGGTTACCGTTCAATGTTACCAGGGATTGACCGTTGACTTTTGCAAGAAAGTCAATGCAGGGTACATCCTGCGCGGCCTTCGTACTTCAGCAGATTTTGAATTTGAACGTGCAATTGCCCAGGTCAATAAAAGAATGTACCCTAAAATCGAATCTGTCTTTCTTTTAACCACTCCTGAACATACCCCTATAAATTCAACCATTGTTCGCGATATTATCCTGCATGGAGGCGATGCCAGCATGTTCCTGCCTTCTGGATTAAATAAGTCCGAATTCAAACTGGAAGAATAAACTGAACAGAAAATATTCGTGGTTATTGATCGTTTAAAGACTGACAAAACAGTCCTTAGAGTTTAATTTATTTGTTTTAGATCAAAGTGAATACACAAATTATAAAGTACGTATTGATCCTCTTTTGCCTCTTCAATGCCGGCAAAGCGTTGACCATGCCTGTAAAAATATCGGGTAAGGCTCCTGAATATGCCCAAAGTTCAATTGAACTGGATATTTTTCATGATTACATTTCAGAAGGAACGATTAAATTGGGGGACCTTCATTTTAACGCAGAAGGATCATTTGAACTGGAACTGGATATCAATCAAATCAGCCTCTGTTTTGCTGATTTTGATGGCTACCATGGCATGATCTACCTTGAACCAGGCAAGTCGTATCAATTGGTCTTTCCTCCAAAGAGAAACCTAAGCGCATCGCAAAAGAAAAATCCATTTGTAAAACCAGAGCCGATTTGGTTCGGAATTAAGAATCCGGAAAAGAATGATCTGAATGTTTTGATCCAGCAATTTGAAATCGCCTATGCAAAATACGAAAACACCTACTTTGACCAGATATTCGTTCACCAGAACGGCTCATTGGTTGATACCGTGAAGCAAATGCTCAACAAGGAGTTTCCCAAGACCAACAATTCATTTTTCGAATCCCACAAACGATTCAAAATGGCCAGCCTTGAATTTGCGCTTCACCAGGGAAAATCAGCCAACTTCATGGAATCCTATTTCAAGGAAACGAAACCCATTTATAACCTGGCAGCCTATTCAAGCTTATTCAATGAAGTTTTTGTGGATTATTTCAATCTTTTGGACAACACTTCCCACAATCCGGAAGTCAAAAATTGGGTCAATAAAGCTCAGTTGCAGCAACTGGATGATTATTTTCAAAAGCAATTGCATTTCAATAAAGACCTGGCACACTGGGCATTGTTAAAATCGATGAAGGATGGATATTACACGGGAAATTTCTCCAAAGCCTCCATCTTAAATATGCTCGATCAGGTAAAGGAACCGAATTGGAGCAGCTATGAACAGAAAACGGCACAACTGATCAGGGAGAAACTGACTTATCTGGCCAGCGGGACAAGACCTCCCATGATCAATCTCAAGGATTTGGAAGGACACCCTGTCCGTTTTTCAGACTATGCCAATACTTATATTTACCTGCATTTTACCGATCCGAAGAACCCGATTTGCCGTCAGCATCTGGATGCCTTAAAAACCATTTCTGCACGGTACAAGGAAAAACTCATCGTGATCAATGTAATTCCCCGTCAGGCGAACTTTAAAAATGAAGCTGGTTGGGCTGGACTATTTACCACCACAGACAATGACTTGGCGACAACATATAAGGTGAAAACCTTTCCCAATTCATTTTTGATCGGCAAAGACGGTAAATTGCTGCTCTCCCCTGCCCCCAATCCAATTGACGGTCTTGACCGACAATTGGGACAGATTTTTAAAAGTGAACACTTTAAGGAGTTGCAAAAAACAAATGAACTGAATCCTAAGTAACGTGAGTTTGAGATCAGCAACACGGTGAAAAAGAAGCCTATATTCCAAAATAGGATTGGGCAATATACTCCCCTATGGCTTTTCTACAAAAAATAGATCGGCATATATGGATTCATCTTTTGGACACATAAACCGACAATCCGACAATCCGACACTAACCAATTTCATCTGTTAGCAATCAGTAAGAGTCCTGGACCAAGGTGGAGGGATTTGTATTGTGCAACAGCAGGAGTATAAAATTGCCAATTGTCGGATTGTCGGATTGTCGGAAATATCAGGAGTGTTTGTGCCTTTGCAAGGATTAAAGCCTATTTATGAAAATAGTTGCTTGACTAATTGCTTATATCGAACTCAGGTTAAGTAACAACGGGAAGTGACTTGTGTAGAAATTCCCGTAAGCTCGAATAGGTATTGGCCATCACTTGATCGAGTTCATCCATACTAAACCATCTTGCTTCTTCAATGTTTTCCTCCGTCTGCGGAATCAGGGATTGTTCATCGTCACAGCTCATCAAAAACCATTTGGTTTCTTTCAGCACCAGGTTATCCGGTGAATTCAGGTAAGGTGAACGGTAAATATGAAATGTGGAATCAAGCTGCCTGATGATATGAAGGCCCGCTACTCCACATTCTTCCTCTACTTCACGAATAGCAGCATTCTCAGCAGTCTCATTGGGCTCAATCTTTCCTTTTGGCAAATCCCATACTCCCAATCGCCTGATGAATAAAAAAGAATGAGCCCCTTTCATCACAAGACCGCCAGCTGCGGGTATTTGAGCCAACTGGCTTTTAAAACACTCCCAAAGATGGCCATGATCCTTATTGAGAATCATAAAGTGGAGGATTTCTTCTCCGGATTCAATTTGAGAAATAAGCTCTTTAACAAACCTAGAATTCTCACAATCAATAGCTTGCGTTATGTTATTTTTAAATGATTTTTTACTTTCAGTACCTATTTCTATGGTAGAGTCATTGAAAAAAACTTTGTACATTTGCGATTATTATTTAGTAAAAACAAAACGATCATGTTAGAACAAATTCAACTCGAAGTTACAAAGAAATTGCTTCAGATAAACACAATAAAAGTACAGCCAAACAATCCATTTACATGGGCCTCGGGTTGGAAAGCTCCAATTTATTGCGACAACCGCAAAATCATGTCTTATCCAGAAGAAAGGACTTTTATTTGTACCCAATTCTGTAAAATCATACGTGACAAATATCCCCAGGTTGAAGTCATTGCCGGTGTAGCTACCGGCGCCATTGCTCATGGGATGTTGGTGGCCCAGGAATTGGGATTGCCTTTTATCTATGTCAGGGCGAAACCTAAAGACCACGGCTTGGAAAACCTCATTGAAGGGGATATGAAAGCCGGACAAAAGGTGGTAATTATTGAAGACCTCGTATCTACAGGCCTAAGCAGTCTGAAGGCAGCTGATGCCATAACGAATTTTGGTGGCGATGTATTGGGAATGTTGGCTATCTTTACTTACAACTTTCCACTTGCCCACAAGAATTTTAACGAGGCAGGGCTTGAATTGACAACCCTTAGCTGTTACCAGGTGTTGATTGACCTGGCGCTTGAAAGAGGCGACGTTAAACCAGAGGAAGTTGAGAAGCTGAACAAATGGCGCGAACAACCTGAAAGCTGGGGCAAATAGATAAAGTAAGCCTACTCTGAAAAGTTTCAGGTTTCAAGTTTCAAGTTTCAAGTTGCAGCCGCTCCCAGATCGGCACGCAACTTGAAACCTGAAACTTTAAACTTTAAACTTTAAAACAATCATCTGCTTTTTCTGTTACGTAAAGGGAAATTATTATATTTAAGATATGGGAGTCAGCAAATATGTCAGCGATGTAAAAATCATTCGCAACAACCAGGAAATCATTTACAATTATCTTTCAAATTTCGAGAACCTTTCCAAGTACATCAACGAAGGACTTTTGGAGAAAATGACGGAACAGATTCCGCAGATCAAAATCTCGAATTTTGAATCCGATGCTGATTCCTGTCGCTTTCAGATTAGTGGTCTGGGATTGGCAGAAATCAGGATCATTGAACGCGAGCCCTTCAAGACCATCAAAGTGAGCAGCAGCGGCAGCCTTCCTGTCAGTATTGTATTCTGGATACAGTTGCTTCCGGTAGATGCCTATGAAACCAAGATGCGTCTGGTATTAGATGCCGACATGAGTATGATGATCAAAATGATGGTTAATAAGAAACTGGAAGAAGGAATCAACCGGATGGCTGACATGTTGGCCGCATTGCCTTACAAATAGAGGCAAGCGGGTGCGTGATCAGTGGTCAGTGGTCAGTTTGGTGGGCCTTGCAGAAATTCTACTTCCTTGAAATGAAAACTATGGACTTCTGCATTTTCTTTCATGATCAGTAGTTGTCCGATATCATTGACTCCAATAATTTCGCCTTCAAAGGTCTCTTTACCAGCCTGGAACCAATGATTTTCAGTGAAGTGATATAAGAGTGAAATAAATTCCTTATCGATGAGATCCTCTTCACCTCCTTTCAATAAAGAATAATAGAAGTCGATCCCTGATAATAGTTCAGACAAGACAACTTCACAATCCAATTGCTCATTAGTCAGCATTTTTAAGGAAACAGGGTTGGGGGCATCGCTCAGAAAGACGGTTTGATTGACATTGATTCCAATTCCGATGACCGAACTTTTGATTGAACTGTACATGATTGAATTTTCAATCAGTATTCCTCCCAGTTTTTGGTTACCTGCATAAATATCATTGGGCCATTTGATTCGCAGGTTGTTAACGTATTTGGACAGCGCCTTGCAGATTCCCAGGGTAACGGCCTTTGATAGCATGAATTGCCGCCTGATATCCAGAAATTCGGGAAAGACCACAATGGAAAAAGTAAGGTTTTTCCCCGGCTCGCTTTCCCAGATATTTTTTACCTGTCCACGACCACTTGATTGTTCGTATGCCAAAAAGACAGTACCTTCAGCCAATTCATTTCCTACCAATTGGGTATTGGCATAGTTGTTGGTGGAATTAACTCTTTGCAGGCGAATGATGTGTTTTCCGATGATTTGATCCATCTTTGCAATATTAAGATTTGCGTTTAACATGAAATTGGCAGCACAAGTTTAATGACTTATTATAAAGTAAAAAATTATCTTTGTAGTTCTAATA
>DMFR01000270.1:0-199 GCA_003450125.1 Prolixibacteraceae bacterium
GGCGATAGGGTGCTGATTGCCGGGAAAGCAATTACGTATTTGAGGGGAGAGATTGAGATTTGATGGATAAATGATCAACTAAATACAGGATTGTATTGTTATTATTCTAACTGAATATTTATATATTTACAGGCACAATATTGAAGTATGACAACTCTACAACTAAAAAAAATACTTATTAATCAGATCAATGAGATTG
>DMFR01000270.1:430-673 GCA_003450125.1 Prolixibacteraceae bacterium
TTTGACTCCAAATCAAAAAATCAAATACTTAAATTATCTCCCCAACAACGACAGGAAATAAATGCTTCAAAAAGAGATCTTAGAAATGGTAATCTTATTGCTCAATCAGAACTTGACAAAGAAGTTGCAAAATGGGCAAACGAAAAATAAACTGGACAAATAGAGCAACAATTAAACTTATTCAAATTCTCGAATTCTACGCTGAACGAAATAAAAGTAAAGTATATTCTTTGAAATTAAACA
>DMFR01000270.1:837-1188 GCA_003450125.1 Prolixibacteraceae bacterium
AAAACCCACCCAAATTGTAGTCCACACTATTTGGGATTGTCGTCAAAATCCAGAAGACTTGAATATCATTAAAAGTTAACTTTTACAGATTAGATTTCTGCCATTATTTCCCTGAAAACTTTCTTTCCAACTGCTTGTTTTTCTTGCATAATAGAATTCGAAAACTATGCAAAATCAACCTTTCACCAATGCGCTTATTCATGAAACCTCACCCTATTTGCTGCAACATGCACACAATCCGGTAAACTGGCAGGCATGGGGAGAGAAAGCGCTTAGCCTTGCAAAAATGGAAAACAAGCTTTTACTGATCAGTATTGGCTATTCGGCTTGTCATTGGTGTCATGTGATGGA
>DMFR01000270.1:1371-1946 GCA_003450125.1 Prolixibacteraceae bacterium
ATCAAAGTGGATCGTGAGGAGCGTCCTGATGTGGATCACATTTATATGAGTGCTGTACAGCTTTTAACCGGAAGAGGAGGATGGCCATTGAATTGCATCGCTTTACCTGATGGTCGTCCTATATGGGGTGGAACGTATTTCCCGAAGGAAGACTGGATGGAGGCTTTGGAGGGTGTTGCTCATTTTTACAGGGAGAATCTATCCAAGACAGTAGAATACGCCTCCAAGCTGCATGAGGGCATTGTACAAAATCAATTGATTGCAATATCACCCGTCCAGACAAAAGCAGATCCATTGGTACTAAAGGCTCTTCTTTCGAAATGGGAGAGCCAGTTCGATACCCAAAATGGAGGAACCAAAGGGGCTCCAAAGTTTATGCTTCCCAACAACTGGCAGTTCTTATTGCGTGCAGGACATCAGTTCAAAAATAAAACGATCATTGATCAGGTAAAGCTCACGTTACAGAAAATGGCTTTTGGGGGCATTTATGACCACATTGGAGGTGGCTTTGCCCGCTATTCAACCGATGAAAGTTGGAAAGTGCCTCATTTTGAAAAGATGCTCTACGACAACGC
>DMFR01000270.1:2036-10068 GCA_003450125.1 Prolixibacteraceae bacterium
TTCGAGAAGATGCTCTACGACAACGCCCAATTGCTTGGCTTGTATGCCAATGCCTATAAAATAGACCATCATCCGCTTTATAAACAGGTGATTGAAGAAACCGTTGAATTCTTAAAGCGAGAACTCCTTTCCCCGGAGAATGGATTTTATTCAGCCCTTGATGCAGACAGCGAAGGAGAAGAAGGTAAATTTTATGTATGGACAAAAGTAGAGTTGGAGCGAGTATTGGGATCTGATTTTTACTTATTTAGTCAATACTTTAATGTCAATTCACTTGGGTATTGGGAACACAACCAATATATTCTGATGCGAACGGAAGACAACCAGGCTTTTGCAACCAGGCATCAGCTTTCAGAAGAGGAGCTGGATATCAAATTGAAAGGTTGGAAAGCATTGCTTTTGGCTGAAAGATCTAAAAGAATCCGACCGGGACTCGATGACAAGATGCTCACTTCCTGGAATGCCTTGACCATTTCAGGATTGATCAGTTGTTACAATGCCCTTGGAGATGGGCAATATCTGGACCTTGCATTGGGAAATGCACGATTCCTGAAATCTAAGCTAATGGGCAAGGGGGGTGAGCTTTATCATTCTTACAAAAACAATCAGGCTAAGTTCATAGGATTTTTGGAAGATTATGCCCTGGTAATTGAAGCCTTTACCGCACTTTTTGAAAGCACTGGAGAAATAAGCTGGCTCCATGAAGCGGCCCGGTTGACTGAAATGACTTTAACCGGATTCTTCGATGCACAAAAGTCGATCTTCAGCTTTACCTCATCAGACCAGACGGACTTAATTACACGCACGTTTGAGATTCACGACAATGTAATTCCTGCTTCCAATTCAGTGATGGCTAAAAACCTCTTCAGGCTAAGCTTACTTATGGACAAATCTGAATATAGGGGCATCGCAAAGGCAATGGTGGATTCTATAGTTGCCAATATGACCACTTATCCTTCAGGATACAGCAACTGGTCGCAACTGATGCTTGATTTGACCCAGCAACACCTTGAAGTGGCTATTGCAGGCCCTGAGGCAATTGACTTACTACAAGAACTTCAAAAAGAATATTTACCACAGGTTGTGTTTTGTGTGGGAACCCAAGAAAACAACCTGCCCTTATTGGCACATCGGTTTATTGAAGGAAAGACCCTGATCTATATTTGCCAGAATTACAGTTGTCAGCTTCCGGTTGAAACAGTGGATAAGGCATTAGGTCTCATCGGTCATCTGGCAGAGTCGGAAAAGATGGAACTTTGAAGGCATGATTATGGAAAATAACAGAAAACTACTTCTCTTCATTGCCATGAGCCTGGATGGATTTATAGCCAAAAAGGATGGCGATATCAGCTTTTTATCGCAGGTTGAGAAGGAAGGTGAAGATTACGGCTATTCAACGTTTCTGAAATCAGTAGATACCATCATTCTGGGCCGTAAAACATACGACAAAATACTTTCTATGGGCATTGAATTACCCTATGGATCAAGTGTGGTGTATGTTTTAACCCGATCACCAAAACCCAATTCAGGCAGGCTTCATTTCTATTCCGGAGATTTATCTGATTTGATATTGAACCTCAAATGCAAAGAAGGAAAACATATCTATTGTGATGGAGGTTCAGAAACCATTCATCAGTTGTTGGTGGATGATTTAATCGATGAGATGGTCATATCCATTATTCCCGTTATGCTGGGTGAAGGGATTCCATTGTTCAAAGAGGGTTTTCAACAAAATAAGCTTCGGCTTGAAGGTGCTGAATCATTTGAGAAAGGATTGGTTCAACTGCACTACATTCGTGAATAGTGTATAAAAAGATCAATGCCTTTTCGTATTTTGTCAGGCCAAATCCAACTAGGTCACCTTATGAAATACTTTCTTTTTCTTACTCTATGTCTGAGCATCCTAAATACTTTTGGGCAGACCGATCAGCAATTGCTGGAACGCTCATTATTCAATCTTCCCAATGTATCGTTTACCAATGTAAGCAAATCAGGAGATACTTATCTGACTTACGATTTAATGATCAAACAGCCGCTTGACCATCAACATCCTGAGAAAGGAACCTTTAGCCAATGGGTGCAGCTTCGCCACAAGGGATTCACGCATCCAACTGTTATCGAAACACATGGTTATCAACTGTCAAAGAGCCGAAATGAGGTAGAGAAAATACTGGATGCCAACAATGTTGGTGTTGAATACCGGTTTTTCGGTAAATCAGTGCCTGATTCCCTGCAATGGCAGTACCTGACTGTAGAACAAGCCACGGCTGACCTTCATGCCATTCATGAGCTCTTAAAGGAAATTTACAAGGGGAAATGGATCAGTACAGGCATCAGTAAAGGCGGACAAACGACTATCTACTACAAATATTTTTACCCCGATGATGTTGCATTGGCCGTACCTTATGTAGCTCCCATGGACGACAGCCTGGAAGATACCCGTATCTACACGTTTTTGGATACCATCGGAACGCCTGAATGCAGAAAGAAGATAATGGATTTTCAGAAGTATTTGCTCATCCATGAAGACGAAGCGGTTGAAAAACTGAAATGGTATTCAAAAGGGGCAGGATTAAAATATAACTATACGGGAAGTATCGGCAAATCGTTTGAATATACGGTATTGGAATATCCATTTTCATTTTGGCAATGGGGCAGCTCCTGCGATAGCATACCTTCCATCAAGTCAGTAGATCAATGCCTTGATGAATTGCTGAAGGTTACCAATATTTCTTCCTTTTCTGACCAGGACATGAAAACCTATGGACCTCATTATTACCAGGCAGCTGCCCAGACAGGTTATTACGGATACAACATTGCACCCTTCCGAAAATATCTGAAACACTTCTCTTCGAATCCTTCGGCGCTCTTTCCTCCAAAGTCAGCTACCATCCAGCCTTCAACAGGGGAATTGAACAGGAAAGTGCTGGATTGGCTGAATAAGAATGGCAACAATATGCTATACATTTATGGCGGAAATGACACCTGGTCAGCAGCACGTGTAATGGTATCAAACCATGTGAACGCTAAGTCTTTCCTGATTCCGGGAGCCGATCACCGCTCAGCCAGAATTCAGAATATGCCAGCTTCCATGCAGCAGGAATTCACACAATTGGTTAAGAACTGGACTGGGTTGGATTGTAAGTTAAATGTTTTGAAAATCAAATAATCCATGAGACCAACACTTTTAATCCTTTTACTCAGTATACTTCAATCCATGCTATTGGCCCAACCTGTAAAGCATTCATTTGTCTGTACTGACTATACTCAGGGGAAAGTATTTATAATTTCAGCAGAAGGGAAAGCCATTTGGGAATATCCAGCCATGCATTGCAACGATGTATGGATGCTGCCCAACGGGAATCTATTGTTTAATACTGGGAATGGAGTGAAGGAAGTTACCCGGGATAAGCAAATTGTCTTCCAGTACGACTCGAAAAGCGATATTTATGCCTGTCAGCGACTGGCCAATGGGAATACTTTCATTGGAGAGAGCAATTCCGGGAAACTGCTTGAAGTTGCACCCGATGGCAAGGTTGTAAAAGAAATCAAACTGATCCCGGATACGGAGGATGCAGGGTATGCTTATATGCGCAATGCGAGGAAACTGGTAAATGGGAATTACCTGGTGGCGCATTATGGCCTTGATGTAGTTCGTGAATACGACCCAAAGGGCAAGTTGGTTATGGAGATTCAGGTTAAAGGGGGTCCACATTCAGTGGTCAGACTACCCAGTGGAAATACACTCGTTGCCTGCTCTGACCACAATGGAGACCCTAAGGTGGTTGAATTTGACCCCAGGGGTAAGATCGTATGGCAGGTGTTAAAGAATGATCTGCCGGGTATTGAATTGAAGTTTATGACCGGCTTACAACGTCTATCAAACGGAAATACGGTAATGACCAATTGGTTGGGTCACGATAATTTTGGCAAGGCCCCTCATGCCATCGAAGTGACCAGGGATAAAAAGGTTGTCTGGATGTACAATGATTTTTCCTTCATCCAGACCATGTCGAGTATCCAGATACTGGACAATAGGACAGATTTGAAGGTGGATGAAATTTGGCATTAATAATATAAAGTACTTAAAGTGAACTAAAGTGAACTAAAGTGCCTAAAGTTAAAATCCCATAGCTATCGGATTGCACAGCTTAAAGTACTTTAAATACTTTAGTTCATTTTAAATACTTTAGGCACTTCTTCAGAACTGATGGTAAATGCTTTCCTCCAGGTATGGATGATTCTTTGGTACCAGGTTGGCTTTTGTAAGGGTATTTGTCACCACCAGGGTAAATAGACCGAGGAAGCCAAGATAAGTGCCGATTTCAAGCAGCCCGAATTTCGATCCCTTGACTACGGCAGGCCAGATGTAATAATAGAGTTCGGTATATTGACCAATCATTAATATCACAATTACCGGCAGTATGTAGACTTTGCTTCTGGAGGTCATGCGGGGCATCAGGAAAAGGAACGGGATAAACCAGTTGATGATGATATTGGCATAAAAGAGCACTTGAAATACACCTTCAGAACGTTTCACAAAGAAGATGGTTTCTTCAGGAATATTGCCGTACCAGATGAGCATAAACTCGGCAAAGTTGAAATAACCCCAAAGAATGGAAACCATGAAAATGTATCGAGAGAAATCGTGCAGATGACTCCGGTTGAGCATCTTCAGATGACCAATTTTATTCAAAATAATTACAATAAGGGTAATCACCGTTGAAGCATGTAGAAAGGCTGCGATAAAGCTTTTGGCGGCAAACAGGGCGCTGAACCAATGCGGCTCAAGAGACATGAGCATGTCAAAGGCAAAGAGGGAGAAACTGATGGCAATAATGAAAATGATGACCTTGGAATATTTCTCTGACTGGTAGAAATAGGTCATACCGCCTTCTTCATCTTCTTTTAATGATATTTTACGAAGCAAACGTACCATGATGGTCCACAATCCAAAGAACAATACAATCCTGAAGAAGAAAAACGGAACATTCAGGTATGGGGCTTTGTGGGCTAGTAATTCATCAGTGGCGGTAACTCCCTCGTGCGACCAGTGAAACAGGGAATGCATTCCAAAATACATCAGTAGAAAAAATACCCCTGCAACCGGAATATAGGACGCCATCGCTTCCGGAATACGTTTAAAAGCTGAAGACCATCCCGACTGTGAAATGTATTGGATGGCACCGAAAAAGGCAGCCCCAATGGACAGTGAAATGAAATAATAGTTGTTCAGCAAATAATTCGCCCATGCCCGTTCAGGATCGGAAATAAATCCAAAAAGCATTGAGATAACCCCGATGCCTATCATCCCAAACAATAGGTATTTAAAGTTCTTTTGAACGATTAATCTGTCTTCCATGCTTTCAATATTTTGGTTCTGATTTTTTAATTAATTCATTACTGAACGATATTTTCTAACAACCCTACGGACTTCATGCAGCCTCCATGCCCCATGTTCCCAACTCCCTGCATTATTTTTTGTGCAAAACATCCTTGATATACATCACAGCCTTCCAACGATCTTCAGGGCGAATCATATAGCCATGGGGAGCCATCACCCCATATCCAACGGTGATCACATGAAAGATCTCCCCTTCCGGATTATTCCTCACCTTTGTTGACAGAAGGTTTCCAGGCTGATAGGGATATTTTTTACTGGTGAAAAGATATCCTTGTCCATCCCCTTTATCGCCATGACAATTGGCACAAAAGGTGGTAAATACCTGTTTTCCGCGGGCAAGGTTATCTTCCGTGGGTTCCAAGGGATTTACCATAGTCAGCCCGGCTTTTACACGATCCTCATCGTTTTTCTGAAACAAATAAGGTTGATAGCCAATCGGAATAGTTCCTTCAACAGGGTTGCGCAGGGTTTTTCCATCTGCAAAATTCGGATTGGGCGTATAACTTTCATAAGCAGGCGAATGGGCCATATCATCAAAATATTCCCATCCTGTTGAATTGCGGTCACGGTCACAGGACCCAAAAAAGAGTATCAGTGTAATGGCTGATAGGAATTTATATATCATCTTCATCTTCATGCGTTGAAAATATTTTCAGTTTGAATTGGCTTCTTTTTGATAAACTTCCGAAGCGCCGTTGCTTTCGAACAATTGAGTTACTTCAGGCATTTCAATGCCCATATTATTCTGATCAAGGACAATGATGAACTTGTCGTTTGTCGCCCTTTCATCAACAATGTCAGCCTTCTTGCCAGGATATATCTTTGAGCGGGCAGAAAAAGTAAACAAAGTCAAAATTGTAATGATCAGAATAGTTGCAACGATGGTCACTACGATAAAGGAAGGGAATGAATTAAAAGGCTTTCCACCGAAATGAAGCGGCCAGTCGATCACGGCTGCATAATACATACCCCCAATCAGGGCAATAACGCCAAACAATCCATAAAAAAAGGCTGCATAGGTAATGCGGGTCTTGGTTTTCATACCCGTTAGAATTTCATGAATGGGGTAGGGTGTATAAACCTCTTGAATCACCACTCCTTTTTGCAAGGCCTTTTCGAAGGCATCTACCAGGGTGTGTTCATCATTGAAGACACCCACTAAATATTTCTTATTCGTAATCATGATGCCCTGGTTTTAGGTGATCGGTTTGTTGGATATTAAATTTTGAAACCATCTTCACTTCACTGATGGCAATTTGCGGCAGGAAGCGGAAGAACAATAATACACCGGCGCCAAATAATCCGATAGTTCCCATAAAGAACCCTATCTCTATGATCGTTGGATGATAAGGAGCCCAGTTGGAGGGAAGGTAATCCTTTGCCAGGGAAGTGACCACAATATTGAACCTTTCGAACCACATCCCAATATTTATCACTATTGAAACAATAAAAACGAGCAACAGGTTTCTGCGGATCTTCCGGAACCAGAATAACTGTGGAACCAATGCATTGAAAATGAACATGGCCCAGAATTGAAAGGCATAATCACCCGTGATACGGTTTTTAAAGAAAAGGTACATTTCATATTCTGAACCTGAATACCAGGCAATAAATATTTCGGTCAGATAGGCCGTACCCATCATCAGGGAAATGAAAACCAATATCCGGCAGACTGCATCCACATGGTTCTCAGTAATAAAGTCGTCCATTTTATAGAGCTTCTTCATCAAGGTAACCAAAGTCAAAACCATTGCAAATCCTGAAAAGATGGCTCCAACGACAAAATAGGGTGGAAAAAGGGTGGTATGCCAGCCGGGCTCAACTGAAACGGCAAAGTCGGTGGATACGATTGAATGTACCGAAACGACCAGTACAGCGGCAATTCCACCAAGTACGAATGCAAGGCCTTCGTATCTTAACCATTCTTTTGAAGAACCAGTCCATCCGAAGGCAAAAAAACCATATACTGCCTTTTTGATTTTTGATCTTGTGGTATCGCGTATGGTTGCAAAATCGGGAACCATACCAAAATACCAGAAACTGGCAGAAATCAGCAGGTAAGCTGAGATGGCAACAAAGTCCCAGAACAGCGGTGAGTTAAAATTCACCCATAGCGGGCCTCGTGTATTGGGATAAGGGAAAACATAGAAAAATAACCATGAACGACCCATGTGTATCAGTGGAAACAGGGCAGCACACATCACCGCAAAAACGGTCATTGCTTCAGCTGCACGGTTGATAGCCGTTCTCCATTTCTGTCGCAGGATCAACAGGAAAATGGAAAAGGCAGTGCCTGCATGACCGATACCGATCCACCAGACGAAGTTGACAATTTCCCATCCCCATCCCACAGAATTGTGGACTCCCCATGTTCCGATACCTTGTGTAACGGTAATGTATATACTTATTGCCCCCCAGGTGAAGAGCAGCAAACTGACTATAAATGCCCCATACCACCACAGGGGTGTCTTGGCATCTATAGGCGATAGAATATCCGTTGAAATCTGACCGAGCGACTTGTCCCCGTCAACTAATTTTCCTCGTACAGCCGTTTTATACATATTCTTAAATATTTTTTTATCTTCCGTTTTAATAGTAGAAAGTGCCTAGAGTATTTAAAGTGAACTA
>DMFR01000373.1 GCA_003450125.1 Prolixibacteraceae bacterium
ATGGTTAAATGGTTGAATGGTTATAATGGTTGTATGGTTATAAGCTTGAAGCCAGCTTTGTAATTTCATCTGTATTGCGGCCATATTTCTCAGATCAAACCCATATCAATAAAGTAAATAATCTGTTCAATCTGGCGGTCTTCACCAAAAGGGTCATATTGCGATTTGAGGTTATTGCCAAAAATACGGGCTACTCCCTGCCAAAAGAAAGCAGGGATTCCTCCCTTCACATCATCAATCAGGTCATAGGAAGTGGTATGGGTCTCGCGGTCGATCAGCTTGATCAGTATCCTTCCATCTGAAATACTCATTTGCTTGATTTTGGGCCCGTAGATCGCCATCAGTTCATCTTCAGCCTTCTTTACATAGGCTTTGCGATCACGCCTTTTGGCATCAGCAGGTACCTCGGTCTGATATTTTGTATAGAGCCTGGCAGCCTCCTTGGCATAGGGATATACCCTTTTGACCCTCCACACCAGCCGCCAGTATTGTTGTTCTTCTCCCTTTGTTTTAAATTTACCTTTTGCAAAAATATCGATCTGGGGTAAATCCACATGTGGAAGAGTGTCATTGTCAATGATCATCATCGGCAGTAGATGCGGGGAAACGGGCTCCTGCGCATTGACTGTCAATGCGGTGAACCACGAAACAATCAATATCAACAGCAACTTTTTCATTGTTTCAGTATTCAGGAGCAAAGATAGCTTATCTGTTATAAAACTGGAACGATAATAATAAATTTCGATCATCCTCACGCTCAATGTTTGTATATTTGTTGCGCTAAAAAAAGGATCATGCAATTAAATCAACAATTAGAAATTGACGTTTGTTCTGAGTTTGGCCAGTTGGAAGGTGTTATCATTCATACTCCCGGGCTGGAAGTAGAGGAAATGACCCCTGAAAATGCTGAACGGGCTCTATACAGCGATATCCTGAATCTGTCGGTGGCAGGCGAGGAGTATGCCACCTTTAAGGCGGTGCTGAATAAAATTACCCCTACTTTTGAGGTGAAGGATCTATTGGCCGACATCTTAACCGTTGAGCAGGTAAAAGTCAGTTTGCTAAAAGATATTTGCACCAATGAAGGGGCCATGGAAATTCTGCCAAGGCTCATGGAACAAGAGGCCACTGAGCTTGCCCGGCAACTGATACAGGGGGTTTACCTGGAACGAAATAACCTGACCCGCTATTTGAGTCTGGAGCGTTTTAGCCTTCGCCCCTTGCACAATTTCCTGTTCACACGTGACTGTTCCATGTCTTTTGGCAAGCAGGTTCTGATTGGCAAGATGGCCAGTAAAGTGCGCGACCGTGAAGCTTTGATCATGGATGCCATTTTCAACCATCATTCGATGCTCAGAACTTCAACCATTAATCCCAACAAGCCAGAGGTCATAGCCAAATATCCGGGAATCTCTATCGAAGGAGGTGACTTCCAGGTGGGAAGGGAAGATGTATTGGTCATTGGGACTGGAATCCGTACCAGTACACAGGGCATTGACTTTATCCTTGATTCGATCAAGGCCAAAAAGGATGGTTTGCGTCATCTCCTCATTCAGGAACTGCCCGATGCCCCGGAATCATTCATTCACCTCGACATGGTTTTCACCTTTCTGGATGTGGATGCCTGCATGGTTTACGAACCGCTGATCATGGGAACCAATCGTTTCCATACCATTCATATTGAAGTTGAAAATGGGGAAGTAACCAACATACAGGAAGAAATGAACCTTCCTGCAGCACTTAGCAAACTGGGCATTGACATGAAACCTGTGAAGTGTGGTGGAGGGATTGACAGCTGGACCCAGGAGCGTGAACAATGGCACAGCGGGGCCAACTTCTTTGCTTTTGCACCGGGCAAAGTGATCGGATACGAGCGCAATGTTCATACCATAGATCAATTGAACCGCAATGGATTCGAAATCGTTCAGGCGAAAGATTTGTTAAGCGGAGTATCTGCAATTCCAGCAGGTAAATGTGTGATTACCATTCCCGGGTCAGAGCTTGCACGTGGGGGCGGAGGAGCCCGTTGCATGAGCATGCCAATCCGTAGGAAGCCAATTCAGTGGTAAAAAGTGCCTAAAGTATTTAGAGTGAGCTAAAGTGCCTAAAGTTAAAGACCGCACTGCTCAAGTACTTTAGGCACTCTAGACACTTTAGTTCACTATAGACACTTTTTTCTATGAGAAAATTAAAGAACAATGAGCTCGACCGCTTATCGGTTGACCAATATAAGGAGATTGTTAAAACCCCCATTACCGTGGTGATGGATAATATCCGCAGTTGCAACAACATCGGTTCTGTATTCCGCACTTCTGATGCCCTGTTGATAGAAAACGTCATGCTCTGCGGCATTACCGCCACTCCTCCCAACAAAGACATCCACAAGACTGCCCTTGATGCCGAGAAATCGGTTCCCTGGGAGTATTTCGAAGATACTGAATCGGCTGTTGAAAAGCTGAAAGAAAACGGCTACCAGGTATGGGCTGTAGAACAGGTGGAAAACAGTGTTTCATTGCCCGATTTTATGCCACAGTTAGACCAGAAGCTTGCCCTTGTATTTGGAAACGAAGTGAAAGGTGTTCAGCAGTCGGTGGTTGATATCTGCGACGGGGCCATCGAAATCCCGCAGTATGGCACAAAGCATTCATTTAATATCTCGGTAAGCGCCGGTATCGTGTTATGGGATTTGGTGTATAAACTTCGGTCTCAATACTAAATTCCACAAAGCTTTCTCACATCAAATTTTTTCTCCTGTAACCTTATTTTCTTTCCGCTAACTTTCATAGGATGGGTAGTGTTTCTTTCATGCAATGATGTCCTACGCATCATTATCAGATTGATATTACATCTATCCAATGGCTGTATGGTGGATGTATAAGCTATGAGTCATGACTCTTAGTTATTCGAAAATTATTCATTAACTATTCGAAGGTTATTCGAAGATTCTTAGAACACACTCGAAGGACCTTCGAATAACCTTCGAATAAGCTTCGAATAA
>DMFR01000266.1 GCA_003450125.1 Prolixibacteraceae bacterium
TTATAAATGAACGGATTGTAAGGATGGATAAAAGCTATAAACAGTTTGTTGATAAACTTAATACTTACATCAGGAAGTTTTACCTTTATCAGTTGATAAGGGGTGTAATGCTTTTTATCCTGCTGCTCATTGTTTATTCGGGTAGCCTTTTTCTGCTGGAATACTTTAGCTATTTCGATCCTAAGATCAAATTGGGCATTGCAGCAGTGACCATCCTGTTTACCTTACTGGTCAGTATCTATTTCATGGTCATCCCTTTTATTAAATTATTAGGCCTGGGAAAGGTATTGACATTTTACGATGTTTCATCTCAATTGAGTAAAAAATATCCTGAGATTAAAGACCGTTTAATCAACATCATTGAATTATCGGCCCAATCGCAATCCAACTATTCGGATGTGTTGATAAAGGCGAGTATTGACCAGAAGATCGATGAATTAAAATTATTTTCTTTTTCGGATGCCATACGATTAAAGGATTTAAAGCGCGTATTTATTGCCTTTATCAGTGTGGTCATCTTTTTTATAGTAGGATTTATCAGTTTTCCAGAAGTGGTGAATGACAGTTCTGCAAGGCTGATACGGGTTCATCAAAAGTTTGCAAGACCTGCCCCTTATACATTTATTCTTCAAAATACAGATTTGGAAGTTGTAATGGGTAAATCACTGGATTTAAAGCTACTGTGCAAGGGAAAGGAGATTCCCGAAATTGTATATGTCAACATAGGGGGCAATAACTTTTTAATGAACAAGGATGGCGAGACGTTTAAATATACCATTGAAAATATCAATAGTTCATTTCCGGTTTACTTTACCGATAAGAAGTATGTCTCGGAAGAATATAAGGTCACTGTACTTAACCGTCCTTTCATCTCCGAGTTTACAGTTGACATACAGGCCCCATCTTATACAGGACTAAGTAATCTGACACTGCAGAATATCGGGGATATGAAAATAGCCTCAGGATCGAATATTGTATGGAAATTTAAAACCGTTGATACCGACAGTCTGAATATCGTACTGAGCGACAGTTCTAAAATTGAAGGAATAAAGGATGGAAATACTTTTGAAGTAAGGAAAACCTTTACCAACAATGCTGAGTATCGCATTGCCATCAAAAATTCTAGGCTTAAGGATGAAAACAGCCTGGTTTATAAAGTACAAATTGTACCTGATTTGTTTCCTGAAATTAAGGTAGTACAGGTACGCGATACCTTGGATTTCAGAAGGTTTCACTTTAAGGGAAACATTATTGACGATTACGGGTTTCATCAGTTGGCCTTTAATATCAATGCCGATGGTAAAGATTCCCTGATCAGTATTCCGGTTACACCTTATTTTTTGAACCAGGATTTCTATTACTCCTTTGATTTTGAATCGGTCAAAAATAGGGGTAAGTCATTTAAATATTATTTTTCAGTATCGGACAACGACTTTCTGAACCATTTTAAAAGGACCATCAGTGAGACCTTTACTTTCACTTTTCCCGATTACCAGGAAATCGTTTCCAAAGAGAATTCAGATATGAACTCCATCGACCAGTTGATGAAAAAGAGTTCCAAACTGACTGAGGATATCAAGGAAGAGTTTCAAAACTTTAAAATGAAGCAAATCAATTCCAACATGTCGGACTGGGAGAAATTCCAGATGGTGAAGGAGATTGTCAATAAGAAGAACGAACTGGAGAATGTATTGGAACAGATTGCCCAGCAGAATAAGGATGCCAATAATTTTCTGAATTCTTTTTCCGAAGACAAGCAGGAAATCTTAAAAAAGCAGCAGCAGATAGATGAACTGTTGAAGGAAGTTTTTACCGATGAACTGAAAAAGCTCTTTGATGAATTCAATGAACTGGCAAAGCAGTTTGACCCCAAGAAGTTTGATCAATTGTCCAAAGACATGAATACGGGCCTTGATGATCTTTCCAAACAATTGGATAAAAACATGCAGTTGTTGAAAAAGATGAAAGTAGAGCAGAAGGTTGAAAGGGTACTGGATGAATTGAAGAAGCTGTCAGCTTCAGAAAAAAGCCTTCAGGAAGAAATTAAAGATAAAGACAATATCAGCCAGGCCGGTACTTCAGAAAAGAACAACTCGACCCATCTTGACGAGATCAACAAGGATTACAAGGATGCCATGGACTTCAACGGTACGCTGGAGAAGCCCATGAATCTATTTGATATGGACAAAGAGTTCAAAAACGTCAAGGATAAATACCAGGAAGTATTGAAGGACGTTGAAAAGAAGAACCGCCGCAAGGCCTCAGATGGGATGGGGGAGAATGCGAAAAGCATGGATGAGATGGCCTTCTCGATGGATCAGATGTTGAAAAGCAACAAGAAGAAAGAAAATTCGGTCAATATAGAGGACATCAAGCAAATCCTTAAGAACCTTATTTTGGTTTCTTTTGACCAGGAAAACCAGTTAAACACCTTGAGTAAGATAGATTACAACAATCCGCTGGTAAATGAGCTTAAAATCAAAGAAAAGACCATGCAGCGACAGGTAGAATTCGTGAAGGATTCGCTTTATGCCCTTTCAAAGCGTACGCCTGAAATAAGTTCAATCATCAACAAGGAAGTGCTGGGGCTGGAGAGTAACGTGGATATGACGCTAGATAATATGGAATCGGGCAATATTGGTGGGGCAAGGATGTACCAGCAGTATGTGATAACAGCTGCCAATAATTTAGCCCTGTTCTTGAGTGAGGCCCTTGACAACATTAAAAAGCAGCAGGAGAATGCCCAAAGCGGGGATGGCGATTGTGACAAACCAGGAGGCAAAGGATCAAAGCCCAGCATGGGCAAGCTGAAGGAAAGCCAGAATTCGATCAAGGAACAGCTGCAGCAGATGATTGACCAGATGAAAAGCGGAAATATGGGCAAAATGAGCAAGAGTATAGGTCAAACAATTGCCAACCAAGAGATGATGCAGCAATTGATAAGGGATATGGTCAATGGCACCTCCGTTGGAAAAGAAGCCAAGGCTAAGCTGGAGGCCATTGATCAGCTTTTGGAACAATCAAGGAAAGATCTGATCAATAAAAATATCAACAGTGAATTGATTAACCGGCAAAACCTCATCTTATCCAAATTACTGGAAGCAGAGAAATCTGAAATAGAACGTGATTTTGAAGAGAAGCGTGAATCTAAAACAGCCGTAGATGTAAAGAAATCGAACCCTGAAGGTTATTTTGAGTATAAGGATAAAACTAAAAACGAAAATGAGTTGTTGAAAAGGAACAACAACCAATTGCGTAATTTTTACGATCAGAAATATAACAATTTTATCAATCAGATTAAGAACTAATTTTGGAACGTGCTTTAGTCATATCTTCGAGGCTTAAAAATATCGATAGGGTGAAGGATTTTCTCCAGGAAGTTTATCATGAATACAGCCTGAATATGAATTCCTTCAACCGTGTTTTTCTGGGGATCAGTGAAGCTGTCAACAATGCAATAATACATGGCAATCACTTGAATCCTGAGAAGAATGTATTTATTAAAATGAACCTGTCGGGCCATCTATTTAAAATTGAAGTGGAAGATGAAGGGCAGGGGTTTTCTGAGAACGTTTTAATTGATCCTACAGTTTCGGAAAACATAAGGCAAGAACACGGCAGAGGCGTTTATATTATCAGACAACTGGCCAATGAATTGGTTTTTGAAGATCAAGGACGTAAAGTAATTATACAATTTACCATACCTGAATGAGTGTTCATTATTGTAGCGAAGATGTTTCTGTTCCTAAGTTTCAGAAACGAAGAATTACCAGTTGGATCAAGCAGACCATTGTTTCAGAGGAAAAAACCACGGGAGAGATTTCCTTTATTTTTTGCTCAGACAATTACCTTTTGGAGGTAAATAAGCAATACCTGAATCATGATTATTTTACCGATATCATCACCTTTGATTACGTGGAAGATAAGGTCATTTCAGGGGATATCTTCATCAGTTGTGACCGTGTAAAAGAAAATGCAGCGGAGTTTGGTACGGGCTTTGACAATGAATTGATGAGGATTATTATCCATGGCGTGTTGCATTTGCTGGGGTATAAGGATAAAAATAAAAAAGACAAATTATTGATGACAGATAAGGAAGATTTTTACCTTAATGTATTATCAAATAGTTGATATATAAATAAATAGCGTTAGATGTTACCGTTTTACGATGTAATTGTAGTAGGAGGAGGCCATGCAGGGTGTGAAGCAGCTGTAGCAGCGGCCAATTTGGGTTCTAAGACATTGTTAATTACAATGGACATGACCAAATATGCCCAGATGTCGTGCAATCCTGCCATGGGAGGTATTGCCAAGGGGCAGATCGTCCGGGAGATAGATGCCCTTGGTGGGTATTCTGGAATTGTGACTGACAAGTCAAGCATCCAGTTCAGGATGCTCAATCAATCAAAGGGACCTGCAATGTGGAGTCCAAGGGCTCAATGTGACCGTGTTCGCTTTACTGAATTGTGGAGACATGTCTTGGAGAAAACACCCAACCTGGATCTATGGCAGGATGCTGTTATCTCCCTACATATAGAGGATAATGTAGTCAAAGGAGTGAAAACAAAGATAGGAGTTGATTTTTATTCGAAGTCTGTAGTGCTTACCAACGGAACTTTCCTCAATGGTTTGATGCATATTGGAAGATCACAGATGGAAGGCGGTAGGATAGGGGAGAGCGCTTCTTATCATATATCTGACCAGCTATTCAATGCAGGGTTTAAAACTGGGCGTTTGAAGACAGGCACTCCTGTAAGGATAGATGGAAGATCGGTCAATTTCTCCAAATTGGAAGAACAAAAAGGTGATGAAGTCATTACCAAGTTTTCATTTTTACCTGAAATTAAGTCCTCGTTAAAGCAGAAAAGCTGCTGGATTACCTATACCAATGAAGAGGTTCACAGTATCCTGGAAGAAGGATTTGCGGATTCTCCCATGTACAATGGCACGATTCAGGGAACAGGTCCACGCTATTGTCCGAGCATAGAAGCCAAGATTGTCACCTTTGCCGAGCGTACTTCTCACCAGCTATTTTTGGAACCGGAAGGGGAAGATACAATAGAATTTTACCTTAATGGGTTTTCTTCATCCCTTCCCTGGGATGTACAGTTACGTGCCTTGAAGAAGGTTCCCGGACTGGAAGATGTACGTATTTTCAGACCTGGTTATGCCATCGAATATGATTATTTTGATCCTACTCAACTGCTCCATTCACTGGAAACAAAGTTGATCAGGAATTTGTTCTTTGCAGGACAGATCAATGGCACTACTGGCTATGAGGAAGCGGCTGCCCAAGGCTTGATGGCAGGGATCAATGCCCACCAGAAAGTAACGGGATTGGAGCCTTTTATCCTTAATAGAGATGAAGCATATATTGGTGTTTTGGTCGATGATCTGGTGACCAAGGGAGTGGATGAGCCATACCGCATGTTTACATCAAGGGCCGAATACCGTATCCTGCTGAGACAGGACAATGCTGATTTCAGGCTTACCCAAAGGGCTTATGACTTGGGTTTGGCCACCAAAGAGCGGTATGATTTGTACCTTGAAAAGAGGGAGGCTGTTGATAAAATCATTGAATTTGTCTCTGGATTTTCCATCAAACCTCAGTTTATTGATGCAATTTTGGAGGCAAAAGGATCCTCTGCCCTTAAGCAAGGAGTCAAACTTGTGGACATTATACTGCGTCCTCAGATCTCTATATTCGATTTGGTGGAGGATATTGCCCCTTTTAAGACCTTTCTGAAGTTCCTTCCTGAGGAACGTTTTAAGGAAGTTTTGGAATCGGCTGAGATAGCTATCAAGTATGCTGGTTACATAGACCGGGAGAAATTGGTAGCTGATAAGTACCGTCGGTTGGAGAACATCACCATTACCGGGCGCTTTGATTACAATAGTATGTTGACCATTAGTACCGAAGCCAGACAGAAACTAACCGAGATACAGCCTGAAACAATAGGTCAGGCCAGTCGTATTTCGGGGGTAAGTCCTTCGGATATTAATGTGTTGTTGGTTCTTTTAGGTCGTTAATGTTCCACGTGGAACTTATAAAATAGAAAAATGGAGCTTAAGAATTGTGTGCGTGTGATTGAAAATTATCCCATTGAAGGGATCAGTTTTAAAGATATTACTACCCTGTTGCTGGACCCTGCTGCCTTTAAACAGGTGGTGGATGAAATTTCAACCTATTACATGGACAAGGGAATCACCAAAGTGGTGTCTCTGGAGTCGCGTGGATTTATCGTTGGGGGGGCAGTGGCCTATTGTATCAATGCCGGTTTTGTACCCATCAGAAAGAAAGGGAAACTGCCCGCAGCCATCTTTAGTGAATCATACGAATTGGAATATGGAGTGGATTCCATCGAAATTCATTGTGATGCACTGACCGAAGATGATGTTGTTTTGATCCATGATGACCTTTTGGCCACGGGAGGAACGGCACTTGCAGCCCTTAATCTGGTTCAGCAATTGAACGTCAAGAAAGTGTATCTGTCGTTTATCTGCGACCTCACCTTTCTTGAAACTGAAAAGAAATTGGAGCTTGCTAACTATGAAACCCATTCAGTGATCCAGTATTAATTTACACAATATTTAATGTACCTGATGTCAGTCAAAAATGCTGAATATATTAAATCGTTGGTTTCGGTACTTCCTGACCAACCGGGGATATATCAGTATTTTGATGATACAGGTAAAATCATTTATGTCGGAAAGGCAAAGAATTTAAAGAAGAGAGTCACTTCCTATTTTGTGAAGACTCTTCAAAACCGAAAGACAGAACTCCTTGTCAGGAGTATTGCCGACATTAAACACATGGTGGTTGAAACTGAGCAGGACGCCTTACTTCTCGAAAATAACCTGATCAAGAAATACCAGCCTCGTTACAACATCCGGCTCAAAGACGATAAGACTTACCCTTGGATCGTAATTACCAACGAACGATTTCCAAGGGTATTTCAAACCCGCACGGTGATAAGGGACGGGTCAACTTATTTTGGTCCCTATACTTCAATTTTTACAGTTCGTGCTTTACTCGATTTCTTTCACAAGGTCTATAAGCTGCGCAATTGCCGTTTAAATTTATCTGAGGAAAATGTTCGTCTTGGAAAGTTCAAGGTATGCCTTGAATACCACATGGGAAATTGTCTGGGCCCCTGTGCCGGCTTTATCGACCAAGAACAGTATATGAAAAACATCAATCAAATAAAGGAGATATTGAAGGGCAACATCTCGGGCGTGATCAAATACTTCAAGGATTTAATGCGCGATTATGCCGCAGATTATAAGTTTGAGGAAGCCGCCCTGATGAAAGATAAGCTGGACCTGCTGGAAAAGTTTCAACACAAATCAACAGTTGTGAGCAATACCATTAGCGACGTGGATGTATTTACCATTGACGAGGATGAAAACTATGCGTATGTCAATTACCTGAAAATAATCCAGGGGGCCATCATGCAAACCTACACTACCGAAATAAAGAAAGTGCTTGATGAATCGCCCAGTGAATTATTGGAATATGCCATTGTGGAAATCCGACAGAAAATATTCAGCAATGCCAAAGAAATTCTCCTTCCTTTTAAATTGGACATTGAATTGGAAGGCATCAAATTTCATGTGCCCCAGCAAGGGGATAAAAAGAAGCTGGTTGAACTTTCTGAACGGAATGCCAAATATTACCGTCTGGAAAAGCTAAAGCATGAATCTGTTCCAAGAACTGAAGTCAACGCCAACCGTATACTGGAAACCATGCAAAAGGATCTCCAGTTAAAATCTCCTCCAATCCACATCGAGTGTTTTGACAACAGTAATTTACAGGGAACAAATCCGGTAGCCTCCTGTGTGGTATTCAAAAACACAAGACCTTCAAAAATGGATTACCGCCATTTCAATATCAAAACAGTTGAGGGGCCTGATGATTTTGCTTCCATGGAAGAAATCGTTTACCGGAGATATAAACGGTTAACAGATGAAGAACAGGTTTTGCCTCAGTTAATCGTGATTGATGGGGGAAAGGGACAATTGGGGGCCGCATTGAATTCGCTTGAAAAGTTGGGCTTAAGGGGTAAGATTGCCATTATAGGTATTGCCAAACGGTTGGAGGAAATATATTTCCCCGGAGATTCCGTTCCGTTATATTTGGACAAGAATTCTGAAACCCTTAAAATTATTCAGCAACTTCGTGACGAGGCCCACCGTTTTGGAATTACTTTCCACCGCAACAAGCGCTCAGGTGAATTTATCAAATCAGAACTTGAAAGCATTCCCGGGATAGGAGGGAAGACCATTACCTCGGTTTTAAAGCGTTTTAAGAGTGTTGAGAATCTAAAAAAGCAAGGCTATGATGAGGTAGCCAGTGAAATAGGCGATTCTAAAGCACGAATCATCTTCGACTTTTACAAGCTAACCCATTGAAATGAAAATGCTTAAACCGGTTAGATTTAAGCATTTTTTGTGCCTGTTTTTTCGATAAACTAGATCAATTTCGGTACTTGTCCTCATCATTTAGCAATCCTACATAGGTATCGTACCTGCTTTCGGCAATTTGACCCTCTTCTACTGCTTTTTTTACTGCACATCCAGGTTCATGGGTATGGGTGCAATTATAATATTGGCAATTGTTCAGCAGGCGGAACATTTCTGGAAAATAATGTGAAATCTCTTCCTTGGCCATTTCCAGCAATCCAAAACCTTTGATACCCGGGGTGTCGATAATGAAACCTCCGAAGTCAAGATCGATCATCTCGGAATAGGTGGTGGTATGTTTGCCCTTGTGGTGGGAGTCGGAAATAATCCCTGTTTTTAACAATGCTCCCGCTTGTATGCAATTGATGATGGTTGATTTTCCAACACCCGAATGCCCGGAGAAAACATTGGTCTTATCCTTCATCATCATTTTCATTTCTTCAATGCCAATGTTACCAGTAGCTGAAATTTTTAAACATTGGTACCCGATGGCTTCATATATGTCTATCATGGAATTCAGCATAGTCGTTTCCTGCTCATTGTAAAGGTCAATTTTGTTGAAAATAAGATGGCAGGGTATCCTGTAAGCCTCCGCCGAAACAAGGAAACGATCTATAAAAGTGGTGGTCGTAACTGGATGTTTGATAGTGACAATTAAAAAAGCCTGATCAATGTTGGCGGCAATAATGTGCGACTCCTTGGACAGGTTGGGGGATTTGCGGATGATGTAATTCTTTCTTTCAACTATGTTGGTAATTAACCCAATAATGGCCCCTTCCAGGTTGCTGTCCTCCTGGCTGACTGTTAGTTCAACCTGATCTCCCACCGCTATCGGATTGGTACTTCGGATGCCTTTTAACCGAAAGTTTCCTTTAATTCTGCATTCAATGAGCTCTCCTTCAGTGGTCTTTACGGTGTACCAACTGCCTGTAGATTTGATGACAATACCTTTTTTCAAAACTTATTTTAGCTTTAAATTAATTCGTTATACCTTAGCCATTCTTTTAATAGGAACCAAAAGTAACAAAAATTGTGAAAAGGATTTTAAGCTACAACGTGAATGGCATTCGTTCGGCCATCAGTAAAGGATTATTGGATCTGCTGGTTGAGGTAAACCCTGATGTGGTTTGTTTACAGGAAACAAAAGCGCAGCCCGGGCAAATGCATGAAGAGGATTTTGAAGCCCTGGGATACCATTGTTATGCCCATTCGGCGGTTAAAAAAGGGTACAGCGGGGTAGCCATTTTCTGTAAGCAGACCCCTGATCATGTGGAATACGGGATGAATCACTCCGGGTATGATGCCGAAGGAAGGGTCATTAGGGCCGATTTTGGCGATCTTTCGGTCATAGATGTGTATTTCCCCTCCGGAACCACCGGAGAGCTTAGACAGGCCGTTAAAATGCAATTCCTCGTTGATTTCCATGCTTACCTCAATGAGCTCCGTAAAGTGCGTAAAAACCTGGTCATATCGGGCGATTATAACATCTGTAGACTGTGGATTGACATTCACAATCCTTCTCAGCAGCAGAATACATCGGGATTCTTACCCGAAGAGCGAGATTGGTTTGATAAATTCGTCATGGATGGATACACCGACAGCTTTCGGATCGTGAATTCCGACCCTCATCACTATACCTGGTGGAGTTACCGTGCCGGTGCCCGTGCCGACAACAAGGGTTGGCGGATTGACTACCACATGGTAACCAGCGAGATGGAAAATAAGGTACTTGATGCACGGATTTTACCCCATGCCGTTCATTCGGATCATTGCCCCGTATTGGTTGACCTTGATTTTTAGCCCATGAGAGTATTCGTTGCTTTTCTTGTATTTTTTGTCCTGAATAATGCTGTTTACGGAAGACCTGTCAAGGATTTCCTTTCGGCAAAAAAGGATTCCAACTACATTGAAAGCTATTATAAGGATTTGATTGTCAGAATATATACGGGTGAGAAGACGCATTCTTTGGAGTTGACAGATCTGGCCAATCCCTATCGGCTTCAGTATTTACCAAATGGTTATTTCAATTTGGGAGTGGGCGTAAATTATCGGTCTTTTGGATTGAGCCTGGCTACAAAAATTCCTTTCCTCCTGGATAATGAATCAAAATATGGGGAAACAAAGCGGCTTGGAATTCAAAGTTATGTCTATACGGATAAATTTACAGTCGATTTAATCACCTCCCGTTCCAAAGGTTTTTATTTAACAAACTCCTTTAAACATTTTGCCTCCTATACCAAGGAAAAGGAGTACCAAAGACCTGATATTACTTCTTCCAGCATCGGATTGAGCATCAACTACATTTTTAACAATACCAGATTCTCTTATAAGGCGGCTTTTACCGATACCGACAGGCAAAAAAGAAATGCCGGTTCTTTCCTTGCAGGGGGCAGTATTCTCTCTTATCGTACCAAGGCCGATTCTGCATTTGTTCCACGTGGAATCAATGAAACGCTTTTTACCAAATCCAGAGATGTCAGTCAATCAGGTGTTTTGGCTTTTAATGCCAATGGGGGATACGCTTATTCGCTGATTTTTTTGCACAATGGCATTGTCACCCTTTCGTATATGGTTGGGACAGGGGTTCAAAATGATAAGTTCAACAGAACCTCGCAAGAGAATCTTAACAATTGGAGATTTAGTTTTAACCAGACCGGGAGGTTCGGCATCGGTTACCGTTATAAAAGATATTATGCAAGGGTGGGAATTATTCGTTCGACACAATATACCAACATGAAGCTTAATGATTTAAGAATTGCCAACGGCACTGATTTTGTACAAATATCCCTTGGCAAGCGTATATCTCTCAAGTAGTTTTTTTATATGGGAGAGGGGATGCCGAAACAAGTTCGGCATGACGCTCTAATCAATGATAGAACCAGATGGTATATATATATCATAAAAAAAGGCCATCCTGTCGGGTAACCTTTTTTATGATATATGAAATACAAATGTATTGATTGATTCAATCCCAGTTCAGAATGATTTTTCCGCAGTTTCCTTCCTCCATGATGTCGAAGGCCTTTTGAAATTCATCAGCCGGGAAACGATGGGTAATGACAGGGGCAATATTCAATCCCGTTGACAGCATCATTTCCATCTGGTACCAGGTTTCGTACATCTCGCGCCCATAGATACCTTTGAGGGTCAGACCTTTAAATATTAAACGGCTCCAGTTGATCTGTGTATTGGAAGGCAGCAGTCCAAGGAGTGAAATTTTTCCCCCGTTGTACATGTTTTCCACCATATCGTTAAAAGCCATGGCCGATCCGCTGCATTCCAGGCCAATGTCGAACCCTCCCACCATGCCAAGAGTTTTCATGGCGTCTTTTACACTCTCCTCGCGGGGATCAATGACCCGTGTGGCGCCCATTTTACGGGCCAAATCGCGCCTGTAAGGGCTTAAATCTGTTCCGACAATGTTCCGTGCCCCTGCAAACCTGCAAACGGCTGTAGCCATCGCTCCGATAGGTCCTCCGATGCCTGTGATCAGGACATCTTCCCCCAACAGCGGAAACGATAGGGCCGTATGGGTTGCATTTCCCAGCGGATCCATCACCGACATCAGTTCATCCGAAATACGGTCGTCCACTTTCAGCACGTTGGAGGCCGGTACCGAAATATATTCGGCAAAGCCACCGTCACGGTTCACACCGATCCCCATCGTGTGGTCGCAGATATGTTGGCGGCCCCGTCGGCAGTTGCGGCAAAATCCACAGGAGATGTGCCCCTCCACCGTCACCCGTTCGCCGATATATACCCGGCTCACTTCTGATCCTTTTTCCACCACCGTTCCCATGTATTCATGGCCGATGGTCATGGGGGTTTTGATGGTGTTCTGGGCCCATTCGTCCCATTTGTAGATATGGAGATCGGTACCGCAGATAGCCGCTTTGCTGATCTTAATCAGTACATCGTTGTGTCCAACAGTGGGCATCGGGACGTCTGTCATCCAGAGTCCCCTTTCAGGTTTTATTTTTACAATTGCCTTCATCTTTTCTAATTGATTTAAACAGATGCAAGATACGGCCATTTGGGAATTAAATAAAGAAGTAAAATCATGTTTAATTGTTTATTCGACCCCTTAAAAAAGGAAATATTTACCCCCGTCCCAATGTCATAGTTCGTTTATTCAATGATTCCCTTTCTTCATCTTTTCAAATGTCTTTTGTGGGGTTCCCGGACTGTTTTTACTTTTACCACTATCTTATTCGGGTCATACCTCAGTCCTACCCTCTTATTCCTTTCTGTAAGCTTTCTGTA
>DMFR01000133.1:0-5907 GCA_003450125.1 Prolixibacteraceae bacterium
AGATCATGCCTAGTCTCGTGGGCTCGGAGATGTGTATAAGAGACAGACAGTTAGCTTACAGAAAGCTTACAGAAACAGGTAATTTGGCATAAGGAAGGTATAGCTTTGGTATGGACCGGGATTATCCTTCCCTGAACTGGGTGGGTGTCTTTCCAACAATTTTCTTGAAGGCCAGGTTGAAGGTGCCCTTGGTGCTAAAGCCCGATTCATACATGACTTCAAAAACCGGTTTGCCTTTGTCTGCCTGCAACAACCGGCAGGCATGTTCAATTCTAAGGGAATTGAGGTAGTCGTTTAAATTACGGTTTTGCAGGGTATTAATGACTTGTGATATGTTCCTTTCCTTTTCATTCAGGGCTGTGGCAATTTGCAAAAGGGTCAGTTCGGGTTCTAGGTACATTTGTTTTCCGGCAACGAGTTCATCGATTCGTTTCATCAACAGCTGCATATCGGTATGGGGCAGTACGGTCGATTTTGGTTTGACTTCTTCCGTGAAAAGCTTGTTGGTGATCGTGTTGTAAAACAGGACAAAGAAAAATACAAAGAAATAGGAAATGCTTACCATGTTGATCACATTGGTTGCCGGACTTTTCATCAGAGTGGATATAAAAACCGATATTCCGATAAAGCTTGCCAGGGCGTAGCCATATACAATGAAGCGCAGCCACCGGATATCAATTTCAGGGGAAGGGTGGGATTGAGGGGAATGACTTTTATTCTTTTCAAAATTAATCAATAGTCGGATCATCAGGTAATTATAGACCAGGTACTGCACTTTTACAGCAATGTCCACGGCAAAGGCGGTATTGAAAAGGAATGTATCAGGGATATATAAATTCTCCCGGATGTAGAGGTTGCCTTTTACGATCCAAACCAACAGGAAGAGAACCTGAAAGGCGAAAAATGGAAGCAGATGGACCAGCCGCTTTTTTTTCCATTTAAAATCAGGGGAAAAACAAAGTCTAACATAGAAGTAAAACAGGGGAACCCACAAACAATAAAGCGGCTTGTAGATAAAATGCAAAAAAGGAAAACGGGCGAAAAAATCATCACCTGCTGAAAGGGAAAGGGTATTCAGTCCGTTGGTAATCACCTCCACCGATGCATAGAGGGCCAGCATCAGGCTGCGCGGATGCTTTCGTCCCTTGTGGAACAATAGCAGGGTGAGCACCAGCATGGTGTACATGATCAGCAGATGAACTTCCTTCTCCATAAATTATTTGAGCATTTCGAACGGGTAAAAGTAGCGAAATTCATATACCTTCGACAGGAAAAACTTTGAAATAAAATGGTCTAAAATCGTGTTTCAGTACTTTAATCTGGTATTTTGAAGCTACTTTTATCCGTTGAACTGATTCCCGTAAATTATTCAAAAGCTATTCATTGATGAAACGAATGTATCAATACCTGCTTTTTACTGCTCTCACAGTACTTTGTTATCCTTCAAAAGCACAGCTTGTGACTGTTGATTTTGGAAAAGAGAAGCAGGTAATTGATGGATTTGGTGCAAGCACGGCCTGGCATGGGCAACTCACCAATGCAGAAGCTGATGCTGCCTTCAAGAATGACAATTCGAACCAAATGGGAATGAGTATTCTGAGGGTGAGGATTTCTCCAAATTCGACAGATTGGTCCGGGTGGGCAGATGAAAAGGCAAACGCCCAGAAGGCAAAGGCAAGAGGGGCGATGATTCTGGCTTCTCCATGGTCGGCCCCTGCATCCATGAAAACCAATAACAACGTAGTTGGGGGAGAGTTGAAACCTACATCCTATGCGGCTTATGCCAGTCATTTGAAAAGCTTTTGTACCTACTTGGGAAATGTTGATGTAGTTTCCTTACAAAATGAACCCAATATTCAGGTAACCTATGAATCGTGTACATGGAGTCCGGCACAACTGCTGGCTTTTTGTAAGGACTATGCCCCCGCTATTGGAACCCCTGTGATGGCGCCTGAAGCATTTAACTTTGACAAGAGTTATTCGGATCCGTTCTTAAATGATTCAACTGCAAATTCTCATATTACCTATATTGGCGGACATATATACGGGGCCAAGGCCTATACGTATACCAATGCCATTAACAAAGGGAAAAAGGTTTGGATGACAGAGCATTATTATGACCCGGAGGATATTGGAACCTGTATCACGATGGCAAAAGAGATTTCAGAATGCTTGTACAATAACATGAACGGCTATGTGTGGTGGTATTTACGTCAGGCCACCTGTAACCTCATGGAGGCCGGGGGAAAGCTGAAAAAGAAAGGTTATACGATGGGTCAGTTTTCGAAATTTATCCGTCCCGGCTATTTCAGGGTTGATGCAACGTATCAGCCCGTAACAGGGGTTTATGTGGTGGCTTTCAAAGGGAAAGACCGGAATGTAATGGTGGTCATTAACCAGAATACTGTGGCAAAGACGCAAACATTTACCTTTAAAAATGATACCATTACAAGTGTCAGAAAGTATATGACTACGAGTATTAAAAACATCAGCAATGAAGGGTTCATCGCGTGCTTAAACAATTCTTTCAGCGACAATCTGTTGGGACAGAGCATCACTACTTACGTAACGCAAAATTATCCAACCGCCATTAATACAACAAAGGCACCTGAAATCAGCATATTCCCCAACCCGGCATCGACTTATTTCCAGCTTTCTTCGCTGGTAGATGTGACAGGTGTGGAACTCTTTAATTTATGGGGTGAGCAACTCATTTCGCTCCCCAATCCACAAAGTGCTAAAATTGATATTTCATCACTTGCACAGGGAATTTATGTGGCAAAGATACGCAGGAAGGAAAGTGAAAAGTGTTTTCGGGTTATAAAGAATGAATAGAAAGTGAATCATAAAACTGAACGGATGAAGTATTTGCAATTCATAGTCTTACTTCTGACTACATTGATTATCAATGTACAGCCTGTGTCAGCCCAACAACAGTCCAGAAAGACTGAACGGGGAAGTATGCTCAGGCAGCGCATTTCCATCAATGAAAACTGGAAATTCTATCAGTACGATTCAGGCAATAAGGCAGACAACCTGATTTATGATGTTCGTCCTGAGGTAAAGGACGAAAAAGAAGACAAAGTAGCTGATTCGAGGCCTACCGAGGCTGTAAAAGTTGAATCCACACAGGAAGTACTTAAGCCATGGATTTTACCCCTTGGCAACAAGTTCATCAAAGATCCTTCCAGACATCATATCCAACCCCAAGGCAACCCCGGAAGCAACTTTCCTTTTGTTCAGGGCAAATTCGACGACAGGGGATGGGAAACAATAGAACTTCCACACGACTGGGCCATCAAAGGGCCTTTCCAGAAAGGAGAAAATGCTGAAGTGGGCGGAGGCATGGGACGTCTTCCCGTTAACGGGGTAGCATGGTACCGCAAGAAGCTGGATATCCCGGCATCCGATATAGGGAAGTCTGTTTTTCTGGATGTCGATGGAGCCATGTCCTACACAATGGTTTGGCTGAATGGTCAATTGGTGGGCGGCTGGCCTTATGGCTACAATTCTTGGAGATTGGATCTTACCCCCTATATGGTGCCAGGAGGAGAGAATCAACTGGCTATTCGGGTAGACAATCCAAACAATTCGGCTCGTTGGTATCCCGGTGCAGGCATCTATCGCAACGTATGGCTGGTAAAGACCAGTCCCATCCATGTTGGCCAGTGGGGTACTATTGTAACCACAACTGGAATATCAAAGGCTTCTGCTACCATCAATCTGCAAGTAACCATTGACAATGATACAAAGACGGAGGCCAGGGTTGAAGTGATTACTCATATTTTTGCATTGGACGCAAAGTTCAACAAAATGGGGGAGGCTGTTGCCAGTATCGCTGCTATAAATTCAAAAGTCAATGCAGGGGAAAGTACCAAAGTTGAAGGGTCTGTTATTCTTAATAAACCAAGACTGTGGGGGCCAAGGCCAACACAGATTCCCAATTTATATGTAGCTGTGACCACTTTGTTGAAGGACGGTAAGCCCATCGACCAATATGAAACGCGGTTTGGTATCCGAACACTGGAATTTGATCCGGATAAGGGAATATTGGTCAATGGAGAGCATATCCTGATAAAAGGGGTCAATCAACACCATGACTTGGGGGCTTTGGGATCGGCATTCAATACACGTGCAGCGGAAAGACAACTGGAGATATTACGGGAGATGGGCTGCAATGCCATCCGTATGTCACACAATCCCCCTGCACCAGAGTTGCTTGAGTTAACCGACAAGATGGGCTTTTTGGTCATTGACGAGATATTTGATTCGTGGGAACGAAAAAAGACCCCACATGATTTTCATCTGATCTTTCCTGATTGGTATGAGGCAGACACCCGGGCGTTTGTTCACAGGGATCGGAACTGTCCTTCAGTGATGATGTGGAGCTTTGGCAACGAGGTAGGAGAACAATATACGGGCAATGAAGGGGCTGCCGTAGGCAAAAGATTATATGACATTTTTAAGGAAGAGGATTCAACCAGGCCAACTACCTGTGCCATGAACTTTGCTAATTCAGATATGGCACTGCCCCAGGTTCCTGATGTGATTGGCCTGAATTACCAGGGAGAAGGAATCCGCCAGACAGCAGAATTTGAAGGAACAGATCGTATCCGTACTTCACCTCAGTATGATGCTTTCCATGCTAAATTTCCCCATAAGCTAATACTGAGTACTGAAACAGCTTCTGCATTCAGCAGCCGGGGTATTTACCTATTCCCTGTTTCAAAAGAGATCAGTGCACCTGTAAGGGATGGCAGGGGCGGTGATTCGAAGATTGCGCAGGTAAGCTCCTACGAACTCCATGCAGTTGACTTTGGCTCTTCGGCAGACAAGGTCTTTGCCTCCTTGGACCAGCATCCTTTTGTAGCCGGAGAATTTGTGTGGAACGGATTTGACTACCTTGGAGAGCCAACTCCTTACTACTCCTCAAGAAGTTCTTATTCGGGTATCATTGACCTGGCAGGGTTTAAGAAAGACCGGTTCTACCTTTATCAATCACATTGGCTTCCTGGTTTGCCCATGGTACATATCCTGCCCCATTGGAACTGGCCCGAACGTGTAGGACAGGTTACTCCGGTACATGTATTTACCTCAGGGGATGAGGCCGAACTATTTCTTAATGGGAAATCCCTTGGGTTAAAGAAAAAGCAGCCGTATGAATACCGTCTGCGATGGGACAGTGTAAAATATGAACCGGGTGAGCTAAAGGTAGTGGCCTACAAAAACGGCAAAAAATGGGCTGAGAATCAGGTAAAGACTACGGGCAATCCAATGAAGCTTGAGGCATCGGCAGACCGTGAATCCATAAAGGCTGATGGAAAAGACCTTTCTTTCATAACAGTAAAAATAACCGATAGGGATGGGCTAACGGTACCCCGTTCGAATAACCGGATCGATTTCTACATTGAAGGTCCTGGTGAAATAGTGGCGACAGATAATGGTGATTCTTCGAACATGGAGTCTTTTATCTCCAATGAACGGGAGGCTTTTAATGGACTTGCCCTGGTTATCATCCGATCAAAAAAGGGTAAAAGCGGATCCATCACTGTTACTGCAAAATCAATTGGTCTTGAAAATACAATGGTGAAAATTAAAAGCAGATAAAAGACTGACTAACAAGCTAATAAAATCAAACTGACAGAATGAAAATATCTAAAAGTTTATGGATAATATCGATAGGATTTCTTCTATCGACAACAAATGTTTTTGCACAAGATCCGAATTTTTACATTTACCTGTGCTTTGGACAATCAAACATGGAGGGAAATCAAGGAACGATTGAATCACAAGACATGACCGTAGACAGCCGATTCAAAGTTATGGAAGCTGTTGATTGTTCAAACCTGGGAAGAAAGAAGGGCACCTGGTATACGGCCTGTCTCTTATACACATCTCCGAGCCCAC
>DMFR01000133.1:5965-6924 GCA_003450125.1 Prolixibacteraceae bacterium
AAGAAGGGCACCTGGTATACGGCAGCTCCTCCTTTGTGCAGATGCTATTCAGGCCTTACCCCCGGTGACTACTTCGGCAGAACAATGGTTGCAAACCTTCCATCTGACATCAAAGTGGGTATAGTCAATGTGTCTGTAGCTGGTTGCAAAATTGAACTGTTCGACAAAGACAATTATAAGACCTATGTTTCAACGATTACTGAAGACTGGTTGAAAAACATCATCAACGGTTACAACGGCAATCCTTATACCTACCTTGTCGAGGTTGCAAAGTTGGCTCAGAAGGACGGAGTTATCAAGGGTATTCTGTTACATCAGGGAGAATCCAATACCGGAGATAGTCAATGGCCTTCAAAAGTCAATAAAATATACAAATACCTGATCACTGACCTTGGGCTTGACGCCACAAAAGTGCCTCTGCTGGCAGGTGAAGTGGTGAATGCAGATCAGGGAGGCGTTTGCGCAAGCATGAATTCAATCATTGCCACTCTCCCAAAGACCCTTCCCAATTCATTTGTCATTTCTTCAAGTAAATGTACCGATGGGTCAGACAACCTTCATTTCAATGCCGCAGGGTATCGTGAAATTGGAAGGCGGTATGCCAATAAAATGCTTTCATTGATGGGTATTACCCCAACCGATGTTCAGGAACCCTTCTCTTTAGGGAATGATGGTTATCTATTGGAACAGAATTATCCAAATCCGTTTAACGGGAAAACAAACATTTCATTTGAGATTCCAACTGACTCTTATGTTTCTCTAAATGTGTATAATATGCTTGGCACTAAAATTATTGATTTAGCCGGGAAAGAATATGCACAAGGGAAGTATACCGTAGAATTTGATACAAAAAACCTTGCAAAGGGAATTTATATCTATACGATGAAGGCTGGCCAGTTCTCTTCAACCCAGAAAATGATTATACAAGGCCAATAGTTGGAAAATGCAATGGTAAAATT
>DMFR01000133.1:7013-8731 GCA_003450125.1 Prolixibacteraceae bacterium
TGGTAAAATTAAGTGGCAGAGAAAAATAAACTGATTTTATGAAGAAAGAAATTACATTGTTCGTATGGACACTTTTGTCGATTGTCGTTGTAAACGGTCAGTCGCCATCCTTTAAGACGTATATGAACCCCGTTATTCCGGGCGATCATCCCGATTGTACGGTTACCAAAGTAGGGAAGGATTATTACACCACAGGTTCATCGTTCAACCCGACACCTGTGATTTACCATTCAACCGACCTGGTGCATTGGGAAGCCATTGCCCAACCTGTGAGCGCTTCTTGGTCAAACTACGATGATAAACCGGGAGCAGGCTGCTGGGGCGGCCATATAGTTTACTACAATAGCAAATACTGGGATTACTTTTCAAGGGCAAACACCATGTATTTTGTGAAAGCTGACGATCCGAAAGGCCCATGGGGAACGCCTGTCAAGGTGAACAACCCTTCGAGCCTTAATTATAGCTTAGGTTACGACAATTCGATCTTCATTGATGACAACAATAAATGGTACATGATTGTCAAAAATGGTCAGCCCAACAACGGAATTGTGGAATTGGGAAATGATGGACAACCCACAGGAGTAGTTTATAATTTGAACTGGCTGAATCCAAGCCCTACCTTTCCATACAGTTGGGCGGAAGGACCGGTGATGTGGAAATACCGTGGTTATTATTACTATTCATTTGCCCGTGATGTAGCAGGAGGTCAAAAGGTGATGAGAAGTAAAACGCTTACTGCCGCCCAGGCTTCCTGGGAAATGTTGGGCGATTTTTTCAATGAGACAGATCCCCTGAAGGCAGGATCAATGTTTGCTACACCCAATCACAGTTCTCCTGCAGTGATGGCAGGGGACAGTACCTCCTGGGTGATCCATCCTCTTTATGCCAAAGGAGAGTGGAGAGGGCAGGGACGCCAGGGTTTGTTAAGCCAGGTTCGCTATGATTCAAATTTAAAGCCTGTGGCTGATTACCCCATCAATCAGTCCTTTACAGCGCCTAAATTATCCAGCAGTGGGATTCCATGGATGGTTCCTAAATCTGACTTCTTTACTTCTGCTAAATTAAATTCTGAATGGTCGTTCCTTGGATATACCCCAACAGGTAAATATTCCCTGAGTGAACGTCCCGGATGGCTGCGTTTGTCGCCAAAGAGCAGTACCAAAGCCAATACGGTCATTAAGAACGATGGAGAGCACAATTATTCGCTCATTACACGGCTCGATTTCCATGCTAAAACTGCTACTGATGAGGCTGGGCTTCGGATCATGCGAAGCGATGAAACCAAGTTTGTCAAGTTGTACAGTTCATTAAATGCCGAAGGGAAAAAGAATATCATATTTAGCTTTGACAACTTTAAATATGAAGTTGAAAATACAATCGGCGATACCATTTGGCTCAAAATGGTAAGGGTTAATCATAGCATAAGCGGATATTACAGTGGCAACGGGAACAACTGGACACAGGTGGGCCAAAGTGTAGATGTATCAATAGTTGATTCCTATTCAGACTTTTCTAGCTGGATTGGAACACGTCAAGGGTTGTATGTACAGGGCAGCGATGCTTATTTTGACCTATACATTTATCGGGATGCATATACCCCTATCATGGCAGAAAGCCCTGCCAACCAGTATGGTACCAGCCGAAGTGCCGCCCTGCAAGGTGTAAGCATGTTGGATAACATTCACAACAACGACTGGGCCTTGTATGCAGGGGTTGAA
>DMFR01000133.1:8891-11990 GCA_003450125.1 Prolixibacteraceae bacterium
GCCTTGTATGCAGGGGTTGAATTTGGCAGCCTTGATACCCATTCTGTGCCTGATTCCGTCGAATTTACGGCTTCAAGCATTGCAGCTGGAGGAATGGTTCAAGTGTGGCTCGATTCCATTGATTCCGGTGTAAAGTTGGCAGAATGTGCTATTGGGAATACTGGAAGTTGGACTGTCTTTAAGAAATATAAAACAGCCGTAACATCGGTTGAAGGAAACCATGATGTATATTTGAAGTTTGTAGGATCAGGAATCAATAAGCTCTTTCAGCTTCGATGGATGAGCTTCAGTAAGAAAGCAGTTCCGGTCACAGCATCCGCTAAAATGGGGGATCAGGATAAGTTTTGGATATATCCCAATCCTGCAAAGGACAAGCTATCCATCTATTCCGGATTCCAATTCAACAAAGTGGAGATCTTCAGTATGAATGGCAGGATGGTTTTCCAGGATCTCAATGAAGCTACCCAAAGTTCAATGTTGAACCTTCATCTTGACAGTGGAATGTATGTTTTAAAAATTAGCAGCCAACAATATACGGCCTCTTCCAAATTGATGATTGGATTATAATTTATTCACTATGAAATGTAAAAGTTTACTTTTAATATTCGTCCTTTTATTTGCCGGTAGTGCATTGTTTGGGCAGGCAACGCCCATTGCTGCCGGGCAATCAACATTCATTGGTTGTGCCTATAGCAATGGGCAGGCCACTGGTTTTTCAACCTATTGGAACCAGGTTACCCCTGAGAATGGGGGTAAATGGGGTAGCGTGGAAGGTACAAGGGGTGTAATGAACTGGACCGATATGGATGCAGCCTACAATGCGGCAAAAAAATATGGCCTGCTGTTTAAGGAACATACCCTAATCTGGGGATCACAGCAACCCGCCTGGATGGCTGCACTGGATACGGCCTCCCAGAGACGGGAAATAGAACAATGGTTTTCATTGCTCGCTGCCCGCTATCCTGCAATCGATTATATCGACGTGGTGAATGAGCCCTTGCACAATGCTCCCAACGGGATGCTGCCATGGGGGAGTACCACCAAGAATATCGACTATGCCAAGGCCTTGGGCGGTGCCGGGAAAACAGGCTGGGACTGGATCATTACCTCTTTCCGCATGGCCCGTAAATATTTCCCCAAATCTAAATTGATCATGAATGAATATGGGGTAATCAACAGTACTACTGAAACCCAAAAATACATCCAGATTATTAAGCTCCTCCAGGCTGATAATTTAATTGACGGGATTGGTGAACAGGCCCATGCCTTTACGACTTTTGGTACATCAGCCACCACCCTGAAGGCTAACCTGGATGCCCTGGGTGCTACGGGTGTACCCATCTACCTGACGGAATTTGATATTGACGGATTAACTGATCTTGATCAATTAAAAGAAATGCGAAGGGTCTTTCCTATATTTTGGAAACATCCTGCCGTTAAGGGCATCACCTTCTGGGGATTCAGGGTTGGATTGTGGAGAACCGACCAGGGTGCCAACCTGGTTACCCAAACCGGGGTAGAACGGCCTGCATTGAAATGGTTGAAAGCCTACGTAAAAGATAGCCTTATAAACACCCAGTCTGTCACCGTTTCTTCGAGCGATGGACGCACCTCTATTGATCAATTGGGCACCACTCTTAAACTGGTTGCTACGGTTTTACCGGTCAATACAACCCTCACCAATGTTACCTGGTCGGTCAGCCCTTCCTCATTGGCAACGATTGATTCCAAAGGCTTATTAACCGCTGTGGGTGTCGGAACGGTAAAAGTGACAGCGGCCGTCTGGGATGGTACCGGGATTAAGGGTTCAATGGATATTGTTATTTCAAACCTGACAAGCGTTTCCGCGGAAAAGTCAATTGGTGAAAAGATAGTGGTTTATCCAAATCCTGCCCTCAACGGATGTTTTACCATCAATGGCATTGAAGATATCAAACAAATAGAGTTGGTTAATGCAATGGGCAAAAAAGTGGCCGCATTCAATAATTTAGACCAATCTTCGATCAATATTCAGGTAAATGTTCCTTCTGGAATTTATGTATTGAATTTCTTTGACGGAGAACAATATGGTTACAAGAAAATAATCATACAATAGCTGATTTGGTTCTTGCCATTGGCAAATTTTAGTTGCACAAATTCACAAATAAAAAAATGTGTTTTTGTGCAATTATTTTTTATAAAATACGTTGGTGTTTCATTTTTCTTATATTTGAAGAAAAAAACAAGATGGAAACTACCGAATTGCAAAAAAGCATTGTTCAGAGGGTGTTAAAAACTGATGACAAACATTTGCTCAATCGCCTTCAGCTGTTTTTGAACAACAATTATTCTCAGGAAGCATTCCCTTTTTCTAAGAATGAAAAAATCAGTATTTCAGATTTAAAAAATGACCAGGTGTCGGATGAAAACCTTCCCAATGAGGTTCTTTTTTACCAAAATACAAAATGGATGAGTGAATAATTTGAAGGGGAAGCTTCCTGATAGTTTACTCTTGATACGAATCCTGTTTACGCGCCTTGAAATCTATACAAAAGCTATTCCAAGTCTAGGTTTTAGTATAGCTGGAGTAGGGTTGGTCCCTAATTCAATAAAAATAATGGAGGAAAAATGGTTTCCGAAGTATTCAAGAATTGGGTGAATGTAAAATTGAAAGACGAAATCTGATGATCTCAGCAAATGCATTTGAATATTTCAAATGGTTATATTTGGGAAAAATAACTCATCATGGAAACTACTGATCTCCAAAATAGCATTCAACAGGAAATTTATCAGCTTTCTGATATTGAAAAGTCCTTTATTTTGGAAAGTCAGGCTGAATATGAATCAGGAAAAGTAATTGCAAACGAGGAGGTCATTTTACGAAATGAAGAATGGCTAAAAGAGTAATCCTGGATTATAAAACTACTTGCTTTCTTTCGATTGCAGCCATTGCTCGAAATCTTTCATTCCTTCCTGAACAGTAATAAAAGGCCCCTTTTCAGCTTTGTTTAGTTCATCAGTCAGTTCATCCACAGAAAGTGGCTTATTGGTAGGATGAACGAAATTTCTTTCTTTTTTTTTTTATTTCAAATAATCCTATTCACTTACACTCAGTTAATT
>DMFR01000133.1:12030-14518 GCA_003450125.1 Prolixibacteraceae bacterium
AATAATATTTATAAAATATTATTGAATTAACAATAAAAGGACATAACTTTGTTTGAATAAACCTAAAATTAATTGTTGTGAAAAAAATTACTATTACATTCTTATTCTTTTTTACTTTATATTCAACAATAAATGCTCAATGGAATAAAATTAAAACATCCACTACCGGTACAATTTATGATATGACTTTTATAAATGATAGCACGGGATTTTTTGTAGGAGATGGGGTTTTTAAAACCATTAATTATGGAGATACATGGAATTCAATTGATTTATCTCCCTCTGGTGAAAGGATATTTTTTTATAATGATACGATTGGGTATGTATTATCATATAAGGCCTTATATAAAACTATAAATGGCGGAAAAACCTGGAACGAAGTCTATGATTTTACAAAAGAATCAACTCATTTCATGGCTTCAGACATTGTTTTTACAACAGAAAAAGTAGGATATATGGTTGCCTATATTTCGGGCCCTCCTGGAGGAAGCTATATTTATAAAACTACAAATGGGGGCAATAATTGGTCGATATCAGGTTCGTTCCCAAGCATTATGACATTACAATCAATTGATTTTTTTAATGCTGAGAACGGAATTGCTGTTGGTCTGAATGGACAGATAATTAAAACTACTGATGCAGGAACTACCTGGACCGTTCAACAAACAAATTCATTTGGTACTTTCCTTTCAGTTTATTTAATTAATAATATTGGTTATACATCAGGGTATGCTAGTTCAGGCTCTGAAATCATTAAAACTACAGATGGTGGTAAAACCTGGCTGCAACAAGCGACAAATGGAACCGGGAATAGTGCCTTAAGAACTGTATTCTTTCCAACGGAGGATATTGGATATGCTGCAGGAGAGAATGGAAAAATAGTTTACACCATTGATGGAGGAACATCCTGGCAAGTTTCTGAGCCTACAATTCCAGAAACGTTTTTCAGTTCTTATTTTATTACACCAAAAATTGGATTTATAGGCGGAACCAATGGAACTCTCCTTAAAACAACCAATGGAGGAATTGGAGGAATTACTGTAGGAGTGCCTGTTATTAAAGATTTAAAGGATCATCTGGAAGATATTAGGGTTTCGCCAAACCCTGTAAATAGATTTCTATCGATTAAGAATATACCAAACGATCAATATGTTTTAACGGTTACAAACATGGAGGGAAATAAATTACTTGTGAAAAAAGTAGAGATTGGGGGTTCCTTTGAACTGGAATTAAAGGGTTTTAGCAATGGTAATTATTTTCTGACACTTCAAAACTCAAAAGAAAGAATTGTTAAGAAGATTATCGTTAGAAAATAAACATAGGACGAAGTTATTGGAGGAAATAGATGAAATAAAAAAGGCACGAAGTCAACAAATTTTCCCTTGTGTCTTCGTGCCTTTATGGCTTATTTAAATGAAATTATGCCTGAGAAACAGCAACGGCAACGGCCACTGAAGCGCCTACCATTGGGTTGTTTCCCATTCCGATCAATCCCATCATCTCAACGTGAGCAGGAACTGAAGAGGAACCGGCAAACTGTGCATCAGAGTGCATACGTCCCATGGTGTCCGTCATACCGTAAGAAGCAGGACCGGCAGCCATATTATCAGGGTGAAGGGTACGGCCTGTACCGCCTCCTGATGCTACCGAGAAATATTTCTTTCCTTGTTCAATGCATTCTTTTTTGTAAGTACCTGCAACAGGGTGTTGGAAGCGGGTAGGGTTGGTAGAGTTTCCGGTAATGGAAACATCAACACCTTCGCTGTGCAAGATGGCTACACCTTCACGCACGTCGTTGGCACCATAACAGTTTACTTTGGCCTTATCGCCAGTTGAGTATGCTGTACGGGCCACTTCCTTCAATTCGCTGGTATAATAATCGAAATCAGTTTGTACATAAGTGAACCCATTGATACGGGCAATGATTTTGGCAGCATCTTTACCCAGACCATTCAGGATAACGCGTAAGGGCTCTTTGCGAACACGGTTAGCCGATTTGGCCAATCCAATAGCGCCTTCAGCAGCTGCAAAGGATTCATGACCGGCAAGGAAAGCGAAACATTTGGTTTCTTCTTTCAATAACATGGCAGCCAGGTTTCCATGACCAATACCTACTTTGCGGTCATCGGCAACTGATCCGGGAATACAGAAAGCCTGGAGGCCTTCTCCCAAAGTAGCAGCGATATCGGCAGCATTGGTCTGTCCTTTTTTGATGGCAATAGCAGCGCCTACGATATAAGCCCACATGGCGTTTTCGAAAGCGATGGGTTGAATGTCTTTTACAATTTTGTAAACATCCACGCCTTTGTCGTCGCAAATTTTTCTGGCTTCTTCAATGGAAGAAATGCCGTAAGAATTCAACACTTTATTGATCTGGTTGATCCTTCTGTCGTAACTTTCAAATAATGGCATAGCTGTTTTTCTCCTATTCTTTTCTTGGGTCAATTACTTTTACTGCTTCGTCGATACGGCCATATTTGCCTGAAGC
>DMFR01000133.1:14788-15288 GCA_003450125.1 Prolixibacteraceae bacterium
CAAATCTTCCAGACCAGCACCAATTGGCAAACCACCTTCAGAGAAAGCTGTTTGAGTACGTCCATAAACAATCTGGAGGAACAATTCGCGCATGGCTGTATTGATCGCATCACAAACTAAGTCGGTGTTCAATGCTTCCAGGATGGTTTTTCCTGGAAGAATTTCAGCTGCCATGGCAGCCGAATGGGTCATACCAGTACAGCCAATGGTTTCAACCAATGCTTCTTCAATGATCCCTTCTTTCACGTTCAAGGTCAACTTGCAAGCTCCCTGCTGAGGCGCGCACCATCCAACTCCGTGGGTAAGTCCAGAGATGTCCTTTACTTCTTTGGCTTTTACCCAACGTCCTTCTTCCGGAATGGGAGCCGGGCCATGATTCGCTCCCTGAGCGACACAAATCATGCCTGCAACTTCATGTGTAAAACTCATATAATCTAATTTAAAAGTTATAAGTATTTAGAGTGAACTAAAGTATTTAAAGTTTAAAGTTTAAGGTTTAA
>DMFR01000133.1:15501-15878 GCA_003450125.1 Prolixibacteraceae bacterium
TTAAAGTTTAAGGTTTAAAGTTTCGTACGACTGAACATTGTGACTGAACACTTCTTATACATCAAAAATTCGTTTTTTTCCTGATTTGTATAGCAATACATTTACTTTTTCAATTGTTGCCAGACATCCATATTTCATTGATTCGAGCATGGGACGTATGGTTTCATAAAAAGAACGGATTTTATATTCCTCATCGATCAATTCAATCACCATGGGTACTTTATCACTCACTTCCCAGAATTTATAGGAATGAATGACTGAACTGGCCCCGAATCCCATGATGCCTTTGGTGACCGTAGCACCGGCTATTCCCTGCTTCTTTGCTTCAAAAACAATGGATTCATACAAGGGGGCATGACCAATCTGGTCAGTTGAAC
>DMFR01000133.1:16000-16415 GCA_003450125.1 Prolixibacteraceae bacterium
TGACCAATCTGGTCAGTTGAACCGATAAAAATCCTCAGAACAAAAACATCTGTATTGTTTTCCATTTCAGATAAGTTTAGTCATGAAACGTCCTACAAAAACGGCCATCAGTCCAACGAAAACGCTGAGTGATGTATATAGTGCAAAGCGCAACCATTCCTGATCGCGCATCAGTAAAAATGAATCGTTCGAAAAGGTGGAGAAAGTTGTAAAGCCTCCACAGATTCCTACAGTCAGAAACAGGCGAATATCAGGACTCAGTACATCGCCCTTCTCCGTAATGCCATAGATAAGGCCGATCAGCAAGCAGCCCACTATATTGATGATAAAGGTGCTCCACGGAAAGACAGATGAAACAGTCATCTGAAAATAGCGGGAAATCAAAAAACGGGCAACCGTACCGATGAATCCACCT
>DMFR01000346.1:0-688 GCA_003450125.1 Prolixibacteraceae bacterium
GTTATTGAAAGCTTCTTAAACAAAATAAATTCACCCCTCAAACCGCTTTTAATTAAATTATTCGTGTGTTGAACGTCATTTTTTTTCATTCTCTTCACTGAAAGTGAAAACAAAAGCATAAAAAATCCGCAAAAGAATGCATAAATGCATCTCCTTTGCGGATCTTTTTTTACCATGTCCACACCATAGTCTGTCCCTTTTTAAAACTTATTTCCTGTTTATCATTCCCATAATAAAGCATCGTTTTGACATTGTCCCTGGCATAAATGCTCAACTTTTTAATGGTTTTATTGCTCCATTCCATCGATACAGTGAAGCCGCCCCGTGCGCAAAGACCTTTGACTGAACCTTCCGGCCAGGCATCAGGCAGGGCTGGCAACAAGCGGATCTCTCCCTCTTTGGATTGAACCAACATCTCGGCTACAGCTGCTGCACCCCCAAAATTACCATCAATCTGAAATGGCGGATGCGCATCAAACATATTGGGATAAGTCCCTCCTCCCCTTGTGTAATTGGTCTTAACGCCATCCGGATCGACATATTTCAGCAATTCCCGGTACATTTTGTAGGCATGGTTACCATCCCAAAGCCGCGCCCAGAGGTTAATCCTCCATCCTTTCGACCAACCAGTTGTTTCGTCTCCTTTAATTTCAAGTGTTCTCCTGCAGGCATTGGCCAATTCAGGAGT
>DMFR01000346.1:770-3423 GCA_003450125.1 Prolixibacteraceae bacterium
GTGGGCTCGGAGATGTCAGGCATTGGCCAATTCAGGAGTCAACAAAGGGGTAATATGATCCCCTGGAAAAAGTCCGAATAAATGCGACTGGTGCCTGTGCTGTGGCTCCTGGTCTGCCCAGTCATAATACCATTCCTGGAGATTTCCCTTTTTGCCGATCTGGTAGGGATGCAATTTTAACAGTGCCCGTTCCAATTGATTTCTGAAATCTGCATCCTTGTCCAATACTTCAGAAGCCTGGATTGTCTGCAGAAAACATTGACGGATCATTGCCAAATCTGCCGTCCCGCCATACAAAGTTGCTCCTTCGTATCCCTCGGGAGTGATGTATTTATTTTCCGGAGAAGTGGAAGGTGAGGTGATTAGCTCTCCCTTTTTATCTTCAACAAGCCATTCCAGGCAAAATAATGCAGCGCCTTTCATCAATTCATAGGCTTCATTTTTCAGAAACTTCTGATCGTGGGTAAACTGGTAATGTTCCCACAGGTGTGTGCTTAGCCAGGCGCCTCCCATGTTCCAGCAGGCACAGTTAGCATCCAGTGATCCAAAATTCCCCACAGGGTTGCTCATGGCCCAAATGTCTGAATTATGACAGGCCGCCCAACCATCTACTCCATAAAATGTCTTGGCTGTCACCTTACCCGTAGTCGCAATGTTCTTGATAAAACTCAGCAATGGCTGGTGCATTTCAGAAAGATTGGTATTTTCTGCCAGCCAGTAATTTTCTTCCGCATTGATGTTGGTGGTATAATTGCAACTCCATGGCGGACGGATATATGGATTCCATATTCCCTGCAAATTGGCTGGAACACCCGGTGTACGAGAACTGCTGATCAACAGGTACCGGCCATATTGAAAGTAAAGCACCTCCAGATTTTTATCTTCCTTTCCTTCAGCATATCGCTTTAGACGATCATCAGTGGGTAAATCAGGCGCATCGGTTTTACCAAGATTCAGGCTTACTCTGCTGAAGTATTTCTGGAAATCAGCAAGATGCGACTTCCTAAGCTTATCGAATGACTTTGCAGATGCACTTTTCAACTGATTGGCTGCCAGTAATCCTGCATTCAACCCTTCGGTAACAGGATCTTTATCGAACCCATTAAAACTAGTAGCTATTGACACAAACACAACTGCTTCCGTGGCCCCTGAAAGATTTACGGATTGATCGTCACTGGTCAATTTTCCATCCCTGCTTTTAATTTTTACCAGGGTGGCAAACCTCGTTCCCTTATTTTCGTCAAACCGAACCGGATCGGGCACATTACCCATGTAGCTAGGCTCGGCATGTATGGGGGTATATCCTTCTGCTTTCAGCACATGATCAGCCACTGATACAGAATTTCTTAACAGGGATTCAAATCTTACCCCAAAATTCAATGCCCCTTTTTCACTGCTGACCAGTTTGATCACCATCATCTGATCGGGATAGGAGACAAAATATTCACGGCTGAATTTTATCCCATTGACTTGGTAGCTAACTTTGGAAATGGCCTGTGAAATATCCAGTTCACGGTAATAATTCTGTGGTTCTCCTTCATGTTTGAATTCAAGGAAAATAGTTCCAAGGGGAGCATAACTTTCAGAAAAACGTCCCTGAACTTTTTTATTGAGTTGATCAGCCAGTTTATAATCTTCATTATTCAATGCTTCCCTAATGGCTGGAATATTCTTGTAGGCTTCAGGGTTCATGTTGGGATCCACCGGCCCTCCCGACCAAAGGGTGGCATCGTTGAGGAAAATCTTGTCTGATAAGACACCTCCAAAAACAGAAGCTCCCATTTTGCCATTTCCAAGCGCCACGCTTTCCTCGAAATATTGGGCAGGCTGATTGTACCACAAAATATGATTAGATTGTGCCTTACACAAATCAACACCGTATAGGGTCAAAATAAAGATCAGCAGAATAAAATAAGACTTTGAACTCATTGGCTTACAATTTAGTTAATCAAAGAAAGTGATTTTTAGAGGAAAATCGATATTAAAGAGTAATAATACACTTCATGATGAAAACTGTTTGTCTCCTATGAACTTTACACCAACCCTACTTTAACCATACTCCAAGAATACTATAGACTAGACTTGGTATAGCGTTTATATAGAAATTGAATAGCCTTTCAAGGAAACCAATAAGTGGGTATACAGGGACTGTACAGAATTTTGTATAAATAGATTGATGGGATTAATCTCCAGAAAGCTTATGGCCGGACCTTCTGTTTTGTTCCAATAATAAAATACAGGATTGAGCCTATCATATTAAAGAGAAGCACGACCAATACCCAAATCAATTGCATATTTCCTTCGAACTTACTTCGTAGAATATCCACCAAGGCTAAAATTGGGAATAGAAGGAAGAATAATAAAACTACAAGGATAACAATTAGCTCCTGTGGTCCGATAACGCCTAAAAGTGTCATAATAAGTAATTTTAAAGTTATTGATTTCGAGTTAGAAGATCTTCTCAATTCACCGCTAATATAACATATTTTTTCATACAAAGCGATACCATCATCTCAATTGAGAACTGTTCAATTTCGACTTTCCCAATAGGGTTTTGATGGCTATAGGTTGCCTGTTTGTGTGTAGCTTGTGTGTACCTTGTGTATACCTTGTGTATCATTCAATACACAAGGTACACACAAGGTATACACAA
>DMFR01000278.1:0-141 GCA_003450125.1 Prolixibacteraceae bacterium
ATGATTCTGGTTACTAAGGTTACTGAGGTGAAGGATCAAGTATTTATTGTCCTGTATACTATGGCGAAAGACAGTGATATAATGTTTTTAAAAGCTAATATTTTTTTAACGTCACTGTTTTTTTGCAACAATCAGATCGTA
>DMFR01000278.1:328-824 GCA_003450125.1 Prolixibacteraceae bacterium
TTTTTTGCAACAATCAGATCGTACAATCCAAAAGGTTAAATTGTTCTTTTACTTAAATCTGTTAAAGTAGGACTAATTTGTTTTATTTGTATCTTTAACGAGTAAAAAAAGAATGAAGCTATGATAACAGTAAAGATGACAGAACAGGAATATAAAGCATATCTTCTTTACTTGAAGAGTATCGAAATATTGCTGAAGGCTGAAAAGGATCCATCTAACGGGTTTACATTGGATAAATACCTTGAAGACCCTGAAAATATCAAAGAAATAGAGGCAGGAATTGAAGATATTAAGGCTGGTCGTATTACGTATATAGACCCGAATAATATATGGGAAAGTATCAAATAGCCCTCTCTGACCGGGCGAAAGTCCACCTTGCTCAATGGAAAATGTCAGGGCAGATCATTGCCATAAGAAAAATTGAAAGGATCATATTGGAACTTTCCAATACCCCTTATTCTGGTATTGGGTCACCCGAAAGTCTAAAATACAATTA
>DMFR01000278.1:911-1399 GCA_003450125.1 Prolixibacteraceae bacterium
ATTATACAGAATATTGGTCAAGACAAATTAATAAAAAAGACCGTATTATTTATGAAGTTGACGAGCAGGATGTAAAAGTTTCTATTATTTCTGCGAAGGGTCATTATGGAGATAAATAAACAATACATTCAATGAAGACTAATCACCCTGATTATTTTCCATTCATTGTTTTCATATTTCCAGACAATGGTAAATCTTCCAACCTTGGAAGGTGATCCCGGGGGTTGCTGATTGTTGTGGAATTTATGCAATCCAATTTCCACGGCTCCAAAGCCTTTGATGGGATATACTTCTATACTTCCTTTTACAAGTTCCCTTGTTACTTTGCCACAAATATTTCTTTTTGTTGCATCGATAATGTCCTGCCTGGAAGTCATCAAGCCTCCCTGGTCATGATAGAATTCTATGTTATCTGAAAAGAAAGAACCGTACTTGTCTAAATTGGAATCACAGGTATTGTAAGCTCCGAAAAACGCACTATCCAAGTG
>DMFR01000278.1:1509-2483 GCA_003450125.1 Prolixibacteraceae bacterium
GCACTATCCAAGTGAACTATGGTATTGTAAAGTTGCTGATCGTCTGGTTTGTAATTTTTAGTCAGACGATAAACATTGTTTTCGGTTGACGCACAACCTGTAAAGAGAACAAACATTGCCAAAATAGTTGAAATATAACCTACAAAAGATTTCATGCTGTTTCGATTTTGATGTTAAGATAAATGAACCTCTCAATGAAGCACTTCATTATTGACTTCTTTCATTCTTGAACCCTTGATTAATAACCACAACATAAAGATCAATTCCCCATAAAAGGTATACATGGCAAAATCAACATTAATGGAGGGAAACAGAAACGGCCTTATGGTAGTGAGCAGATAGCCTAAGCCGGTAATGATCAGCAAAATGCCCAGAATACGGGGGATATAGTTCGATTTATAGACCAAATAACCAAGGAGGACAAGATGGATGGCAAAGAACAGCAATCCAAAATACCAATGATTTTTAAATGCACGCAGGTAAATCATTGCCTGGGCATACAACTGGTCGGTTTGAAAGAGTGTCAGGTATTCCGGTGTGGTCAACAATCGCAAGGCAGTCACCAGGTTATTGAGTGCAACAAGGGCAATGACAGTGTACACCAACCTAAACCATGCAATGAGCAGCGAAAGATTTCTATTGGCCGGTTTCAATAAGACATAAAGTGCCCAGGCGATCACCACATCACATATAAAGGTGAACAGATAGGCAAATATAGCAGCTGTGAAAAGAGACTCGTTTTCTAGGATGTTTTTGGCTGTTTCTGCTGCCTTAAAGGGGACAACAAGCTTGGGCATTACATAGAGTTCAGCAAAGGGAGCCGCTATTACAGAGCCCAATAGGGCAATCCCTGCAATAAGAGAAGCGGTACGAAGCGGAGTTTCATAGGTACTATCGTTCATGTATTTGGAGTTTATGGGTTCATCTGCCAGTTTAGTTTTTTATTATGACGGTATTGTAGAGGGATTTGTTAC
>DMFR01000278.1:2626-3668 GCA_003450125.1 Prolixibacteraceae bacterium
TATTGTAGAGGGATTTGTTACAATGAAGTTCATTTATATTCTACATAAATATACTTAAATTTGTTTTCGTATCTTCGTTTAACTATGTTTGACATCAGAATCATATCTGTCAAAAAAGACAAGAACCATGGAACAGGAATTGCTGCATAAACTAAAGATAGGGGATGAGAATGCCTATCATGCAGTTTTCAATACCTACTTTCCCGTATTGGTTGCATTTGCAAACAAATATGTAGTTGACCTTGACATGGCCAAAGAGATTGTCCAGGTTGTATTTGTGAAGCTATTTGAAAAGCGTCGGTCCTTGGAAATTACCACCAGCATAAAATCCTATTTGTACAAGATGGTGTACAATGATTGCCTGAATGCTATCAATAGCCAAAAGATTACTTCAAAGCATTATTCTCAATATGCCAGACAAATAGAGCTGCTAACTGATTACCATGATGTAATGGAGAAAACTGAACGAGAACTTAGAATTTTTAAAGCCATAGATCAATTGCCACCACAATGTAAACTTATCATCCAACAGAGCCGATTTGAAGGTAAAAAGAACCAGGCAATAGCCGATGAATTAAATATCTCCATCCGGACCGTAGAAACGCAGATATCCAAAGCGTTGAAGCTTCTCAGGGCAGAAATCAATCTTTTCTTTTATTAAAAAAGCATAAATGCGTACGTGTTTTTCATTTATCATTTGTCATGCAGATGAGAAACAAGGAATGTTATGCATGATTTTGATCCAGAACTTCTGCGAAAATACTTAACAGGTCAACCAAGTGAAGCAGAATCCAACCATGTGATTCAATGGCTGGAAGAAAATAATCTTAGCCAGGAGGACATCCAATATGTCCTTGACCATCCAGAAGCCATCTGGGTGTTTAATGAAGTTGATACCCCCCATAATTGGTCAATGGTAAAGAAGAAAATGGCTGCACCGTCAAGAGTATTTCCACTACGAACCTTTTTAAGGGTTGCTGCTTCCATTCTAATTATTATAGCTGTTTCTGGGATTGTAATGAAAGTGAACCAGCATATCAAC
>DMFR01000278.1:3719-20884 GCA_003450125.1 Prolixibacteraceae bacterium
CCAGCATATCAACCGCCCCTTCGTAGTTTCAAATGATGGCCCCCAAGTGATGAAAGTTGTTCTTCCTGACAGCAGCGTGATTAATTTAAACAGTCATTCAAAGCTTACCTATTTCGCAAGCTTTTCCAGGAAACGTACCATCAGTTTTGAAGGGGAGGCTTTGTTTGAGATCAAACGCGATGTTCACAGTCCTTTTGTGATTAAAACTGTGGAGAGTGAAATCAAGGTATTGGGAACTTCATTTTGTGTTTCAACCGATTTGAAGAATACGAGCGTGATAGTATCGCATGGTAAAGTGGCCTTTTATTCAACCCTGCAATTGCACGATACCTTATTCCTTGAAAAAGGCGATAAAGGTATCTACAAGGCACAGGGGAGTTCTTTGGAGAAACAAAGAAACAAGGACTTGAACTTCCTGGCATGGAAAGACCACCACCTTGTTTTTGAAAAGACTTCCATGGACAAGGTCATTGCAGACTTGGAAAGATACTTTAAAATAAAGGTAGAGGTGAAGAACCCTGAAATCTACCAGCTCAGTTATACATCAGAATTTACAAACCCTACACTTGATGAGGTTTTAAGAGAAATGGAGTTGGTGTTAAATATCAAACCAGAGATTGCAGGAAACAACATCTTACTGAACTTAAAATGAGAAGGCTGCTATTTATCCTCCTTTGTTCGTTTACTTTTAACCTTTACGGACAAAACATAGATCAACTTGAAATTCAGCTTCCTGCAAAGCAAATGAGACTGGATAGTATATTTGCGGTCATGCGCACCCAACAAGAACTGGTGTTTTCGTATAGCAATAACTTGCCTATGACTACCAAAGTGCACTTTGATAAAACCCATTTACCAGTCATTGAAATCATCAAAAGTATTTCTACTCAGTGTGAGTTGAACTATGCGATCCAGGGCCGTAAAGTGATGCTTTATCTAAAGAAGAAAAAGCTACCCATTTCTGGTATGGTAACAGATCCTGTTACCGGTGAGCCCATTTCAGGTACCACGATCCGGGTTAAGGGTTCAAATCATGGTACTACTACGGGAGAAAACGGCATCTACAGGCTAAATCTTGAAGAAGGGGAGTATGTGCTTACCTTTACCAATATCGGGTATGAGGTGGAAGAAAGGAGAATTTTACTTTTGAGCGATACCCAACTGAATGTTCCCCTCAAAGCCTCCACAACGAACCTTAATGAAGTCAGGATTACCAAACAACGTAATTTCTGGCGTAACCTTGAAGTGGGAAGAAACATCAGTACCATCTATTCCAAAAAGATAGAATCATTGAACAGCAATAACGCTGCGGATGTACTTCAGGCTAGTATCCCCGGTGTCTGGAGTACGCAAGCATCAGGGGCTCCGGGCGATCACCAGAAGGTGAAGATCAGGGGCATCAATTCCATCTTTGGATGTACTGATCCCTTGTACATCATTGATGGGGTGGCTGTTCCGATTGTCAACATGCATTCATTGGGTATTGCCGATTTGAATATCCACGACATTGAAAGCATCACCGTATTGAAGGACGCTTCCTCCTGTGCCATCTATGGATACCAGGGTGGGAATGGGGTTGTGATCATTGACACCAAACGGGCCAATGAAAAGCATATTTCCTTTTCATCCAAATTTGGAGTTCAACGTGTTCCCAAGAAGTTGGATTTGATGAATACCAAAGATTTTTTGTCAACATTGGATTCAGCCTATAAATATATTCATTCTCCAATAAGGCGGTATTATCCAGCTTATAATGATTCTATGTGTAGTACTGATTGGCAAAATGCTGTTTTCAGGGATGGAATTATCCATGAGTACCAATTGTCAGGTTCAGATAAAATTGGCAAGACAAACTTTTACATTTCAGGGAATTATTGGTCGCACGAAGGTATTGTAGTTAATTCGAATTACAGGAAATACACGGTAAGTGCAAAAATAAGCAGGAATATCACTGATCATTTTTCACTTGAATTAAACACCAGGAACAGTGTTCAAATCAACAAGAATAATCTGGACACCTACAATGGGAATAACAACATCATTGAGGGTATCAACAAATCTCCTTTACTCAATTGTACACCAGACACCTTTTATCAAAGTCCATTTCCTGATTATGCTAAGGCATATAATGTGCAAATACAGGATGTGAACAGAACTTACCAAGATTATTATTTAGCTGACGGAAGATCGAAAGTGTCAACAGATTCCATTCTATTGTCAAATGCAAACACCCTTGACATTGCTTCCAATACTTTTGACCTCAGGGCCAAATATACCTTTAACAGTCATTTATATCTGAACGCTGCATCCTCTGTTACTTTGCGAAGAAATATATTCCGTACCGATAATAAAGTTGTACAATCCTATTGGTCACAACCTGCCTATCCTGCTTTTATGAAAAGTAATGAAAAATACTTGTTACTCAACCAACAGTTCAATCTGAATTATAATAAGACGATTAAAAAGCATGAATTTCAATTGTCCATCGGATATCGGAATTACTTGGATAATGCGCGCTGGAGATTAGATTCGCTCCATTATCAAAACTATGGGCAAATTTCAAACACCTTTTTAAAGAATTCACTGGCCATCAATAGTCAGCATGGATCAACTCTTCGACAAATACAATCTTTTTCCGGAGTGCTCAATTACAATTATCATCAGAAATATTTCCTTTCTCTTGTGGCCAACTACGAAGCTTTGGATGTTGCAAAGACCATTCATTATAACGCACTCTATCCTTCGGGATCCGTAAAATGGGATTTGTCAAAAGAATTTTTACTCAATAAAATCAATTGGCTGGATGAGTTAAGTGTCTTTGCCAATTGGGGCCGGGCAGGCAATATGCCATTGAATGCACTTGCTACCGATGTTTACAACGATTACAAATATTATTTGGGAGATACCCTAGTGGATGGAAGGGCAGTAACTCAATTTGCGAATCATTATATGAAACCCGAAATGATTGAAGAATCTAACCTGGGAGCCAATCTGAGCTTGTTCAACAACCGGGTGAGGATAAGTGCTGATCAATACACCAAGACAAGCAAGAACCTGATCATGATTCGGAATATACCCTATTATTATGGAGGAGGTCGCATGATGATCAATATCGGAGAGGTGAGCAATAAGGGACAAGAGTTGAATGTGGAGATGGACCTTGTGTCAACTAAAAATGTCAATTGGTCAACCAGTTTTGCCATCTCAACGAATCAACTGAAGGTGAAAGATATTGGGGAAGAAAGTCAACTTGAATTCTACAATTCGGATGCTTTGATTCCTCAATTTGAAATTAAGGAAAATGAAGAGTTGGGCGTTATAATGGGCTATCAATACATTGGTCCATGGACTACGGAGGATGCCAAGAAGAAGGACAAGCATTATGCTAATTCAATGGGTGGTAAATATTTGAATAACGATACTTTAAACACGTCATTGAATGACAAGGACATGGTAAAGTTGGGTAAAACATTGCCCGATTATACCTGGCATTTTCAGAACTCCTTCACGTATAAAAACATCTCCCTGGATATGCTATTTTATGGGGTAATGGGGGTCAGCAAATATAATGCAACAAAAGCTTCCACTTTTATGGCTGCAACCAACAGGGAAACAACCTTATTCACGACAAGTAAAACCGATAAATCATTGACGAATGCTAATTTTTATAAGTCATCCTATTTTGTTGAAGATGCCAGTTTTATCCGCTTGAAGCAGATTACACTGGCTTACGCAATTCCCAAAAAGCTATTTAAAGTAGCTGACCTGAATGTGGCACTGAGCGTAGAAAATCCAATCACTTGGACCAAGTACTCCGGCTATGATCCAGAAGCGACCATCTATACCGATAATAGTTTTAGTGATTATGCCGTTGACAGGGGGGCTTATCCCAATCCTCAATCAGTTTATCTAACCTTAAAACTTGATCTTTAAATGAAACTATCCATTATGAAAAAGCTGATTGTTTTATTTGTTATCGCACTTTTTAGTTGGAGTTGTGACGACATGATCAAAGAAGATGAATTAAATAAATTATCGATTAATAACAAAGGTGATTTAGAATTTGCTGTGGCTGGCTTATACCATCAGTTTGCGGGCATTAAAAACATGCAACTATTAAACAATAGGGATGATCTTACATTGGCTTATGGACATTCAATGTCCTCTTCTGGGAGTGTTGTAACTTGTACAAAATCGTATAATGACAATAATTATGAAGGAGTGTATTTAAGCATGTACAAACCCTTGTATCAAAGTATTGCCTGTGCCAATGATATTTTTAAAAAGGTTCAAAAACTTGATCAGAATTCTATTGCAATTAAACACTTGTTGGGGGAAGTCTATTTTATCAGGGCTTATTCCTATTTTTGGCTGGTCAGGCTATTTGGAAAGATACCCATCATTGACAATGTCGATGTAGACTATACGGTTCCTAAAGCTTCTTATCTTGAAAGTTATATTTTCATTGAAAGTGACTTTCAGAGAGCGATCAGTTTATTGCCTGCTTCTAATTACGATGCACGAAAAAGACAGATCACACCCCACAGAGGGACGGCAAAAGCGCTTCTTGCTGAGGTCTATCTAAGTTGGGCCGGATACCCTATTAAAGACGCAGCCATGTATGTCAAATCAGCTGCCATGGCCAAGGAAGTCATTGACAGTGCCGGTTTCTTTGGTTTTGGTTTAATGGACGACATGGCCAATTTATGGGATGGAGAACATCCAACCAATGAAGAATCGGTATTTTCAATCTATAATGCTGGCTTTTATGAAAATGAAAATCCAAACTCTTATGTCCAGACCGATAATTATTTTCCTAGTCCATTTATGGGATGTGAACCAGCTGTTCAGTTTTACAATTCATTCCCCAATAACTATAGAAAAGACGTTACCTACACCCGACACCGAATCAATATTTATCGGCCGGATTGTATCGTTGACTCCTTAAATCCGGTAAATACGTATTGTCCTCCGGTGGAAAAGTTTGATTACTGGGTTGATTCGATAGATATTTGTTATCCAATGGAATTCAGAAAGATGAATGGATCTGGTGATCTTAAAACAATAAATCTGTTTCGTTATGCCCACACTTTATTAACTTATGCCGAAGCAAAAGCACGATCGGGAAGTCTTGATTTTTTGGCTTTTGAGGCGATCAACCAAATAAGAAGAAGGGCCAATAAGGTGGATGTTCACAGTGCATCAATCTATGATATAAGCCAGGATTTATCCAACGAGCAATTTGCTGATTCAGTAGTATGGGAAAAGGCCTGGGAATTTTGTGCCGAACCTGAAAGCCGATGGTTTGATTTGCTGAGGCTTGAGAAGCTAGGAGATCTAAAAGAAATGAGGATTAAGGGGGATGGAAATACAATTCCGATTACCATGGATATGGAAACCTATTTTTTTCCCATCCCTAAAGAAGAACAGATGCTAAACCTTAATTTACAATAGGTCAATATAAGTTTTATCAATATAAGCCGATCGTATAACATGAAAAAAATAATTGCAGTACTCATTTTTCAAATGGCAGCTCTTTTGCAACCTTGTCGTGCTATAAACAACATAGTGGATCAACAATTGCAATTTGATGATTCGTTGAATTCTCAAATGGTTGATTGCCAAATAAAAGAATTGGAACATGGTTTTCTATCCTCCAATCATTTAAAATCAGGTACAGTAAACATCAACCTGCCTGATTCCACTCACATTTATGAGTTTAATTCCTCCAACGATTCTGTATTGGAAGAACGAACCTTATTCAGTTACGATAATGCAGGCAAGATAAAAACAGAGCTGCAATACAAATGGAATCAAATAGTAAACAGGTGGTTGGACTTCAAATACGAGAATGCTTACGACCGATCAGGTAAAATAACTTCGAAAAAATACAATGGCTGGTACATTCAATATTTACAGGGAATGGGGAATTATAGAGGATTTTTCTATTATAAAGATACCACAGTTGCTTTACCTTATAAGATGTCTTATCCCTATGAATATAATAATTTAGGACAACCTTCAGTGATTTGGAGATTTACTTTTGACCAATATGATACACCGGTTGTAACATGGTATAGATGTAATTACGATTCCAATGGGAATATAACATCTATTGATGGAGGTTGGGACACATCACCGTATGTTGAGGAATATGCCTACGATTCTAACAAGACTCTAGTAACTGTTACCCAATCCCGCTTCTTGCAATACAATTATGTTTCCCTTACTTTCTGCTCCAGTAAAATCAAATATGAATATACCTATGATTCAGATAACAGGGTAAAAAATATATTGTCCTATTACTGGAGCCCCACCGCCAGTGAATGGCACAATGTTTCTAAAGTTGACTATAACTATCAGGCCAATGGAGGCATAGAATCGCGTGTTTATGCCATTATTGATACTACAAGCAATGAATTGATCCCTGCGGATAGAACAGAGTTTAAATACAATAAAAACGATAAGATTCAACTTCGGGAAGACTATGCCTGGAACAAGACAACCAGTCAATGGGAAATACGTAAAAAACTTTATTACTACTACAACAATTTAGACCCAAAAGCCAAGCTATTTGAAAGTAACTTGGACAGTGAAATGCCTTTCAGCATATTTCCCAATCCTGCAAAAGATATCCTATGGATTGAAAATATGAGTGACGATGTATCTCCTTTGCATATTTATAACAACAAAGGGCAGTGTGTTAAAACCGATAAGATTGAAAAAGGAATGAATACCATTAGCTTGATGCAGCTGCCAAAAGGACTTTATTATATTACGATCCCAGTTATGAATGAATTGAAATCCTGTAAATTGATTATTGAATAATTTATGGTAACTTAATACAAATTATACTATGAAAAAATACAATTCTATATACATACTGATTCTATTTGCAATAATTAGTTGTTCTTTTGTAAGTAGTTGCAAAAGGGATCATGATGAAAATCCTCCACTCATCATTACAGATGATGCAATAAATATTGGGTCAACAACCGCTATTTCAGGAGGAACGATTGCTTGGGAGGATGAGTCAGCCATCACAGGCCGAGGAACTTGTTGGGGTACTGTGGTAAATCCAACCATTGAAGACCATAAAACAGCCGATGGGATGGGTACAGGTGACTTTGAAAGCCATTTAACCGGGTTATTGCCCAATACTTCTTATTACACAAGAACTTATGTCATTAAAAACGGACGAGTGCTCTATGGGAATCTGGTATCATTTACAACACAAGATGTAGTAACCGATATTGATGGCAATAGATACAATACGATCACCATCGGCAAGCAGGTATGGATGGCAGAAAACCTTAGAACTACCCGATTTCTCAATGGAGATTTAATAGGCACAACAACTCCCGCGACATTGGACATCATGTTTGATCCAGACCCTATTTATCAGTGGGCCTTCGATGGCAATGAAAAGAATGCAGCCAAATATGGCCGTTTGTATACCTGGTATGCGGTAATGGATCCCCGTGGAATATGTCCTGCCGGTTGGCATGTTCCAAGTGATGCAGAATGGACAGAAATGGAAACATACCTGATTGCCCATAAATACAATTACGATGGCACAACCGAGGGAAATCTAATTGCCAGGTCGATGACTTCTTCCTCCGAATGGAGATATTCAGATGAAGTGGGAACATTAGGTTATCCTGATAACACTACTTCTGGCACTACTTCCGGCTTTGCAGCCCTTCCCGGAGGTTATCGTAACTCAGAAGGTGCATTCGTCAACATTGGATTATCCGCCTGTTGGTGGAGTAGTAGTGAATATAAAACCTATGATGCCTATTATCGCTATTTGTACTCTTCCCGTAACGACTTAATCAGGAGCAGCTATTATGAGTTTTGTGCAGTTTCAGTGCGTTGCATAAAAAACTGATCCGCTAAAGAGCAAAAGAAGACATCCCCTCTTGCAGCATTAGTTTTAAGGCACAGTTTCTGTTAAGTCATTCAGCCTATCAATTTGGCAACCTTGCAAGATCAGTTCAAAATAATTTGGCCCTTTGGCCCTATTGTCCCTTAGAAGAACAAGAATTTACGAAGTTATTGCAGTTATTGCAGTTATTGCAGTTTTGCAAAACTGCAATAACTTCGTAAACCGAAAGGAATGATACTATTTTACTTTAATGCTTTTCCCTTCAATATAGGTCATGAATTTTATCCCATCCTGAGACATTTCAAATTTCGTATTGACAGTATTGTTGTCAAGCAAAGAATAGGTCAGGCGGAATATAGGAACATTGGATATCTGATCGCTCAGCATCACAATAGATTGGTCAGAATAGCTGATCGAATAGTTGATCGTATGTCCTTCGTTGTCAAAATAGATAGCTTTGGAAGCATTACCCGATTGATCTAAATAAATAAACATCAAATCATCGTGTATAACAGCAGGTCGGTTTCCACTTGCAGGGTATTCAGAATGCGATTTCCGTACCAGTATTTTATCATTCAGATCGGGCGTAAAGGAAAAGATGCCTTCACCATGTCCAGGCTGACCGCTACCTTCGCCTTTCCATTCTCCCATTAACCATGACCATTTTGTCCATGATGAATTAGTCTGTGCAAAGCAGTTGGTCATTAAGGCAAATAGCCCGATGGTCAAGAACAATTTGATTTTCATTAGACAGTTTTTAATGTTTTTTGATTGTTCCTTAGCATGAGTAGGGCCTTTTCTGCTCTTGACTGCCTGGTGGCTTCCTGCTTTGCAGCGCCTACCCAATCACAATACCCTTTCTTGTAGGATTGCGATAAAGTTTTAAAAAATACGTAGGCTTGTTCGTCTTTGTCAAGCAATACCTGGAGTTCGCCTGGAATTCCGTCTATGTGTTCCCCCTTTTGAAGCATAAAATTCTATTTTTATATTAAGTTGTAATATATGTTAAGCCTTGTGATCAGTGTTTTATGTGGATAATAAAAGCATGGACTTAATCAATCGGCATCCTGCAAAGTATTCGATAAATATACTAATTTTCTTTATTGACATGATACCGTTCATTCCGTTTCCTTTAACGTCAGAGATGCCAATACCAACAGTGCAAAAATATATCCTGTAAGAATTCCGTAATCAAGAAGGGTGTCTGTAATTGTATAGGTAGGTTTGATGATTTCGTGGATAATATTTACCGCATAATGAATGGGTAAACACTTACCGATGATTTGCGCCCAAAGGGGAAGACCGTCAGGCTTGATGATTAGTCCTGTGAGAAAAACGGAAGGAAGAATGATCAATGGGATGAATGGAAATACATGTGCCTCGTGTTTGGCAAAAGTGGATATAAAGATTCCCAGCATCACCGAAACAATTGCCAATAGCCAGATAACGATGAATAGTAATACAACAGTTTTTGTATCGTAACTTAGCTTGAAAAGCCAGATCGATTCTGCCAGTACAGTTATGGCCTGAATGGTTGCCAGGCCGAAGTATCCAAGGGTATATCCTCCTATGATGGATGTTTTTGAAAATCCACCTATCATCATTCGCTCTAACGTTCCATTTATGCGTTCTTGCACCAGAAGTATGGCACACAAGATAAAACTCAGGAAATGCACGATAAAGGCTGTAAAAGGCATGGTATAACTCTTCACATCAATCATGGGAGGAAAGGTGTTGAATAAAAGCTTTAGAAAGTAAACAATGATGAGTGGGCCTATAATCGAAAGGGCAAGGAAACGCCTGTCGCCCTTTAGTTGGGTCAATACTCGCCGGGCAATGATGAAAGTGTGATTCATGATTTGTTCCCTTTCTCTTTTTCCTGAACAATAGAAAGAATAATGTCTTCGATGGTATCCGAATGAAGTTCTACAGAAGAAATGTTTTTTTCAAGACCATATTTCTTCAATTCGTCAGCCAGACTTTGAGGAGTAGAATCAATCACTGAGACTTTTTCTTCATTGTTTGTAATAATCTTAACATTCGTCTTTCCTAGCTTTAAAATGTTTTGTGGGGTATCAACGGCTAGTATTTCACCGTTTCGCAGGATGGTCACCTGATCGCAAAGCATGGCTTCATCCATTTGATGGGTACTTACAAAAATGGTTACCCCTTTCTGTGCAAGCTTTCTAAAAAGTATCCATGACTGCATTTTCAGGTGTGGATCAACAGCTGCAGTTGGTTCATCGAGAAATATAATTTTGGGGTTATGAATCAATGCACAACAGAGGGAAACCCTTTTTTTCATCCCCCCGGAAAAGGTTCTTACTGCATCATTGGCTCTTTTGGTAAGTTCAGCAAATGAGAGGATTTCATCTACCTTCTTTTGCAAATCAGGAACATGCTGTCCCTTTCCGAAAAACAGGATGTTGTTGCGTGCCGAAAGGTCGTCATACAAGGCAGGCGATTGTGGCATATAGCCAATTTGCTGACGAAGCTTCCATTTGTCTTTTAATGGATCTAAATCCAACACCTTTGCATACCCTGAATCGGGTTGCAGAGAACCAACCAACGCTTTTATGAGTGTCGTTTTTCCAGCCCCGTTAGGACCAACCAACCCATAGATGGTGCCTTCAGGAACGTCGAGACTCATCTTGTTGAGCGCACATATTTTCCCGTAATACTTAGTGAGTTTGACGATTTCAATGGCATTCATTACATTGTGATGATGATTTTCCCCTTTGCATGTCCTGCTTCAAGATACCGTATCGCCTCCGCAAGCTCACTTAAGGGGTATCGTCTATCTATAAGAGGTACTACTTTCCCGGCTTCCAGAAGCTCTTTTATAGTTATTAAATCCTTCTTGTTTGATTTCATCGACAGGCTTCTCATTTTCTTGCTCCCGGTCATCGATATCAAAGGTCCCATGAGCATAGCCTGGAACATTTGTTTCCCTGAACCTCCAGTCATGACATAAATTCCTCCAGGACTTAATGCACGTTCATAATCTGTTATCGAATGATAGCCATTAGCAGCAATAATCAGGTCATAATGTTGACCATTTTTGGTGAAATCATCATAGGTGTAATCAACGACATGATCAGCACCCATCGAGCGCACCATCGCTATTTTGCCCGTACTGCACACTCCTGTCACTTCCGCTCCAAACGCTTTAGCTATCTGTACGGCAAAGGTACCTACACCTCCAGAAGCGCCATTGACCAATACCTTTTGTCCTGCCTGAATTTGTCCTATATCGCGAAGAGCCTGCAGGGCTGTGAGTGCTGCCAGAGGTACTGCCGCTGCTGCTTCGAAGGTTAATTTGGCAGGTTTCAATGCCAAGGCATCTTCATGGGCTCTTGCATATTCAGCAAAGCCTCCCCATCCACACTGGGATAGTTCTCCAAAGACCTCATCTCCTGGCTTAAACTGCTTTACATCCCGGCCAACTGCTTCAACCCTGCCTGCAATGTCTGCACCGAGTATCTTGTATTTTGGTTTTAGAAGCCCGATGAAAAAACGTGCCACGAAAGGGTCAGCTCTCAGGAGATGCCAGTCAGCCGCATTCAGGGAGGCTGCATCAACTTTTACCAGAACTTCATTTTCCCTGATCGATGGTTTTTCTACTTCTTTTAATTTAAGAACATCCGGTGATCCATACTTTGTGTAGACAACTGCTTTCATTTGGGCTGAGTTCATTTCTAGTATTTAAACCTATTACATTTGTCCCGTGAAAAAGTTGCAATTTAAATAGGTATCTAATCGTTAACGATGGGGTGTTTTTTGCCTGCCTTTATGTTTTGTTCCTGTGTTGGATAGACAAACCCCGTCTCGCTTTCCACCGTTCTTATGGGTCTTACCTCAATACTTGCAGAAGGAACATATTCAAACTCAGGATTGTCTTTCGCAATCTGAATGGCCTCTGCCAAGTCGTTTGCTAAAATGTGATAGTACCCAACTTGTGTCTCCCTGTCTGATTTAATGTCTTTTTCCAACCAACCTTTCCCTGATTTTTTAATCACTACTCCTTCTCTGATGATGGGTTGAGCGGCGACCAATTTGTTTTCACTTTTTAAAATGCCAATGTAAGTCTCACATTTTTTGACGAATGCAAGATGTTCGTCTTCAGTCAATGATTTCTTGGCATCTTGTTCATTGCGGATGTAAAACATGAATTCTTTCATTTGAATCTGTAATTTTAAGTTCCAGTTACAATTGCCTAAATAGCACTATGCAAATACGTCTTCAAGTTTATAAGGGCCTCCTTCAAATACCCAGAATTGTCCCGTAACATAGCGATAACCTCTATCCAGTTTTGCAATCCTTTTCATTTCATGCTCTGATAAGTTAATGAATTGAGCCTGAAAATTTTGAACAATCCTGCCCGGATTAACTGATTTTGGAATAACAGAAGTTCCCCTATGCAATGCCCAGCTGATCAGGATTTGGGCAGGGGTAGCGTTTTGGGATTTTGCAATTTCAACGATTACAGGTTCTTCCAAAAGACTCGGTTCATTCTTAGCCTTAAATATATCAGGCCGATCCGATGAGCCTAAAGGAGCGTATGCGGTAAATAGAATATCATTGGATTTGCAGAAATTCAACAGATCTTCTTGTTGAAAGTAGGGATGACATTCTACCTGGTTCATTTCAGGCTTAATGCTAGAAGTAGAAATCAATTTATTGATGTTTTTCTTTCCAAAATTGGAAACTCCCAGATGTTTTGCAAGACCCCTATTTACTGATTCTTCCATGGCTTGCCATGTTTCAGAAAGGGGGATATCCTCTAAAGAAGCCATGTCATCAGCCTTTTGGGGAAAAATTACTTCTTTCTTTAAAGCAATGGGCCAGTGGATCAAGTACAGGTCCAAATAATCTGTTTGCAGATCCTTCAACGATTGTTTCAAGGATGGGATAACCTCCGATTTGTAATGATAAGTATTCCATAGTTTCGAGGTAATCCACATTTCCGATCTGGTAACCGTTCCTTCAGCGATGCTCTCTGCCAAAGCCTTGCCAATCTCTTTCTCGTTTCCATAAAGCGGAGCGCAGTCCAAGTGTCTGTATCCTTCTTTGATGGCAACTTTCACTGCATTGTAAACTTCGCCCGGTTCTGATTTCCATGTGCCAAGACCAAAAGCAGGCATTTCATCTTTGTTTTTAAATTTCAGTGTTTGCATAGTATTGTTTTAAAAGGTTGCTTCTTTTCTCAAATTACTACTTCTAACCGTAGCGGTGATTGATGTAACAATTGGTAGCTATGTTCAGTTGATAGAAAGTTTCAATTCAAGAGGTTGTACTAATTTACAACTAAAAAAGCACATTAGGAAACCAGTTTAAGTAAAATCAAACATTAAACACATAGATACATAGGACACATAGTCTATCCCGAGGTTTCGGGATCTATGTGCCCTATGTGTCTATGTGTTTAATGTTATTCTAAGTGTCTGACAGGTCACAATGATCCCTCAAAATTCCTTTTACAGAATTAAATTAAGGTCCCCAAATTCATGCCACAGGTACTTTTTAGCTATGGCTTCTTCATAGGCCGCTTTGATTTGAATGGGCTTGAGGAAAGCGCTTAATAAATCCAAATGGCTTGCCCGAGGCTCATGTAAACCCGTAATTAATCCATCTGCAATCATTAAGGTATGCTCTTCCGTGATTCGCTTTGTGGTATAGTGGTGCCCGGAAGTAACTTCCCTGATATCATTTACCGCTGATTCCAACGCTCTTACAACAGTTGTCCCTACTGCGATTATTCTTCCTCCACCAGCCTTGGTATTCTTTATTCTATCAGCCGTAGCCTCAGGGATAAAATACTCTTCTTCGGAGGCCAGGTGAAGGGCATCAACTTCATCGTCCATGTATGAACTTAACCCCGTATGAAGGGAAAGGTAAGCGGTATCGATCCCTTTTCTCTTCAAATCAAAAAGCATCTTCCAGGTAAAAGCCCTGCCTGCACTAGGCATTTCTGAAGACCCCGGATCTTTGGCATATACCGTCTGATAGTATTCAAGGGGGAAGCGTTCCGAAACATATCGATAACGGATGGGATTCCCGATTTGATAGAACAGGTTGATTAATTCTGTTCCTGTTTCAGAAAACTTAATTTTCCATAGTTGAGGATTTCGCTTGTCTCTTTTTATAATGACCGCTTTCAAGCCCAAATCGAATTCCATTTTTAAACCAGCTTTAACCTCCCGATCCGTTGACTTTGTTTCTTGGTCAAGTAACAAAGCCAGCCAGCTATCATCGGGAAGATGTTCAGCCAGTCGGATTTCTAAATTGATTTGATCCTTGTTGTTGACTGTTTTTAAAGAGGCTGGTAATGTCCTGCTGGAATTAAATACCAGTAAGTCGCCCTTTTTTAAAAAATCCGATAAGTGATAGAACATGGAATGTGAAGTCTCACCATTTGTGCGATTGATCACCAGTAACTTGACATGGTCACGATTAATACCCCGCAATTCCGGAGGTTCTTTGGCACTTAACTCTTCGGGTAAGGTGAAGGTAAAAGGAGTTTTAGTTTCTATATTATTGTTGTGCATGATAAATTGTTTTAATCGACTTCTTCCAATCTTCCTGTGCCAGGAAACGTTGGCCTGTGATGGCTTTTGAGGCATCAGAAGCCAGGAAGATAAAGATATCCACCACACTTGAAGGGTCTGCCCACTGTTCAGGATCTTCATCCGGTTCTGCTGCCCTGTGCATGGCCGTATTCATATTGCCCGGATCAACGCAGTTAACCCTTACATGGGTGTCCTCCAGTTCGGAAGCCCATGTTTGCGACATGCCTTCCAACCCAAACTTTGAGATGCCATAAGCTCCCCAGCCTGGATAGCCAATAACTCCTGCATCACTGGAAACATTAATAATTGAACCTCCACTTTCTATCATCGAGGGTAAGATATTCCGAATCATTAAAAATGGTCCGATCAAATTTGTATTGACCACTTTATGAAAATCTTCCAGTGGATAATCCAATAGGTAAGGCATGGGTGTTGGCCCAATTATGGAAGCATTGTTCACCAAGACATCAATTGTTCCATCAAATGCCTGTTGTGTAGTGGCACAAATCCGCTCTACATCTTGCGGTAAACTCACATCTCCCGCCAACACCAACACTTTGGTGGAAGGAGCTATTTCATGGATTTCATCTGCAACCTTGTTCAATCGTTCTTTGTGCCGCGATACAATAGCAATGGCTTCTGCGTCTTCCCTGGCAAATGCCAAAGCCAATGCCCTTCCCAATCCCTCTGAGGCACCGGTAATCAAGACTTTTTTATTCGACAATTGTTTCATGATTTTACTTTTTTAATTCTGCCACAAAGCCACAAAGACTCCAAGTTACACCAAAGAATACTTTTATAAGTATAAATTGGTGAAGGATTCCTATAAATTTCTCCTTCAATAAACACTTCAGAAATCACCTTGTTCAACTCAGGCAACAGTTGCGTTTATTGAAGTTGGGCTAAATATCAATGTATTATAGCTTTGTTCGGGGTCTCAATACCTGTAGTTTGGATAGAAAGGTGAAGATTTTAATGAGTAATGTTTTCTGCATAAATCATAATTTCCCTTGAACCTTTTTCTTGAAAGATTCAATATATAAATCTGAATTTCCAGTCATCTTCTTTTCACAAGTAGACCGAATTATTCAATCTTACTTCCATCTTATATTCCTGAACACATTGAACTGGTATTGCCTCGTGATTGAGTCGTGTTTGATTGCATCTATGAGTACTGTTTCTGTACTGTATCTGTACTAAATTAACCATTTTAGTACAGATACAGTACACAAACAGTACTCATAGATGCACTCAATCCCCTCTCAGGTAGCAGGAGGTCCCAGTTCAATACTATTTGGAATATAAGATGGAATGATGGTTGATTGAGGTCCATCCTTTCATGATGCCTTTGAGTTAGAAACAGTATGAGAATTCTCCTTGGTTTCTAATTTTGCACCTATTTCTTCAGTTAGAATATTTTAAATATGCATGGCCTGCTTCAAAATAGTAAAAGATTTTAGCTTGGCATCCAAATCAAAGATGTTGCTGGAAACCATCAGTTCATCAATTCCTGTTTCAGCTATAAACCCGGAAAGTTTCTTTTCCAGCGTATCCCTGCTGCCGGTAAAGGTGCAGGCCAACATGCCATTTACAAGGGTACGCACTTCGGGCACCCGATACGCTTCGGACAATTCTCCCGGTGGCTGGATGGGTTTGCGCATATTGGTAATCAGTCCAACAAATACTTTAATCAGACTGGTTGAAAGGAATTCTGCTTCTTCATCGGTATCCGCGGCAATCACGTTGACACAGGCCATCAGATAGGGCTGTTTTAACTGTTTGGAGGGTTTGAAATTCCTGCTGTAAATCTCTAAGGCCTGCCCGAACTGTTGGGGAGCAAAATGGGCGGCAAAGGCATAAGGCAATCCCATCTGTGCTGAAAGGTAAGCGCTGTCAGTACTGGAACCCAGTATCCAAATCGGGATATCCAATCCCTCGCCTGGAAAGGCACGCACCTTTGCAGAACTGTTTTCCTTGCTGAAATAAGTCTGCAATTGTTTTACATCCATCGGAAAGTCATGGGTCGTGTTCATATTATTGCGCCTAAGTACCATTGCCGTGAGTTGATCTGTACCGGGAGCCCTGCCCAAACCCAGGTCAATCCGTCCGGGATAGAGGGTTTCCAGAGTCCCAAATTGTTCGGCAATCACCAATGGACTATGATTGGGCAGCATGATTCCACCTGAGCCCACACGGATGGTAGTCGTTCTTGAAGCCACATGCCCGATCAATATAGACGTAGCAGAACTTGCAATGTGTTCCATGTTGTGGTGCTCTGCCATCCAGATACGCTGGTATCCCAAAGATTCAGCATGTTTGGCAACTGCAACAGTTCTTGCAATAGCGCTGGCAGGATTTCCTCCTTCTACAACAGTAGCCAATTCCAGAACGGATAAGGGTATTTTATTCATTGATGTGGGTTTAAAATTGTATAATTAACCTAATTATGAGTAAATGAATTGTCTCGTTTAGAAACCAGGCCATTTTAAACAGTTAAAGGTATGAATAGGTTGTGGTTTTCTTGCCTGCCTTTCGCCTTTCTATAATGGTTGGATGGTTGGATGGTTGGATGATTGAATGGTTGGATGGTTGGATGATTGAATGGTTGGATGGTTGGATGGCTGGATAGTTGAATGGTTGAATGGTTGAATGGTTGGATGGCTGGATGGTTGAATGGTTGGATGGTTGGATGGTTGGATGGTTAAAGG
>DMFR01000278.1:20954-21323 GCA_003450125.1 Prolixibacteraceae bacterium
TTGGATGGTTGGATGGTTAAAGGTTTAAAGTTTAAAGTTGTGTGCCTATTGGATGCGAAGCCAACTGAACACTGTCACTGGACATTTTCTCCCTTCCTACTCATGCCTGTGCCTGTGATGCAGGTCCGGATTGTGCGGATGCTCATGGGTCAAAGGTTCATGAATATGGAGGTGCGAATGCCATTGGCCTTCCCCTACGGCTTCATCCCCATGCGAATGGGCATGGTGCCCGTCAGCATGTTGATGATAATGGATGTGTTCCATTGCAACATGCGTGTGCAGGTGGCTATGAATAAACAGATTGGTAATGATCACGGCAAGCGCCAAAAGCGCAATTGAAATGATATGCACCCATTGAAAAGGTTCGTG
>DMFR01000234.1:0-14863 GCA_003450125.1 Prolixibacteraceae bacterium
AGTAAATTATTTAATTGTAAATACTTAATGCTTCCCAAGGTCTTCCTTTATCAGCTCATCCAGATCATTGACCGGACCTTGGATATCAATAGGAAAAGGCTTTCTGCTGAATTTTTGGAAATATTGCAGGCAAGCATCTTTCCAAATCTGGGCATTCTCACTTTGCTGATGAAGCTTTTCCTGAACCTGGACAAATCGTTCATTGTCGACATAAGGCTGAACCTTGTCCCACACTTTTTGAAATTCACGCACCTGCTTTACCCCATTGTCGTAATGGGCGCCTATTTCATCCCACAAGGTCTTACCGCTTTTCATTTTATAATCCCATGGCAAGTGATGAAACCACAGCAGGTAGATTTCAGGACAAGTCCTTACATCATTCAACTGAGACAAAAGTGGCTCATGATATTGGCTAACAGCATTGCTGCCGGTTTTTGTACGGTCGAATCCTACACCTGCAGAGTCAGCCTTGTGATAATAGGGTGGAGTCCAGTCTTTCCTCATTCCTTTGGGTGCCCACCATGGGCCCGGTCCATAATGTTCGGTTGCCGAAAAGAGATGATGAAAACCCAGTGGCATCATATAATTGACAGCTGCTTCCCTGCTCTGAAGCATCATCTTGCTTACCGGTTTGAGAAAATTCATTTTCCAATCCTCTGAGAAACGGGGTTGATTGGCATTCAATGCAGATTGATGAAAAGTGAGTTTTATCCACTCATCGGCTATTTGATCACTGGTTAATTGATTGTTCCAGGCCAAACGGCCAAATGCATACCAGTTGGACTGAGCAAACGGATGTCCGCACCAATTCATATCCAGGCCTATATTGGCGACTCCTGCAATTGCCGAATATTTCTGAGGAAAGATACTTCCATCCGTACATCTGGCAATGGTACTTCCGGCGCCTTCCTGATAGGTATCACTTTTCAGAAATTCTTCCCACATCGTTGATAAGAACACCAGATGAGTGGATTGTCCGAGGTATTCTTGTGTGATCTGAAGTTCGGGCATGACGGTAGTTTTTTTCATTGCTCCAAACAAGGGGCTGAAAGGCTCACGTGGTTGGAAATCAACCGGGCCATTTTTTACCTGTATGATTACATTGTCACGGAATTGTCCGTCGAGTGGTTTAAATTCAAGGAAAGCCTGCTTTGCCCGATCTTTGTCCGTGGCGCTGTATACAAACGCCCGCCACATGACAATTCCACCGTAAGGCTGAAGTGCATCAGCCAGCATATTGGCCCCATCGGCATGAGTACGACCGTAATCCTGAGGTCCTGGCTGACCTTCACTGCTGGCTTTTACAAGAAATCCGCCAAAATCAGGGATCAATCCGTAAATTTCCCTAGTCTTGTCATTCCACCATTTGATTACTTCAGGACTTAAAGGATCGGAAGTTTTTAATCCCCCCATTAAAGAAGGAGAAGAAAATTTTACCGAGAGATAGGTTTTTATCCCATAGGGACGCAACACTTCAGCAATTGATTTTACCCGTTCCAGGTATGCTTTTGATAACATCAAAGGTGAAGCATTCACATTATTGAGCACGGCTCCATTGATTCCTATCGAAGCATTTGCCCTTGCATATTCCTTCCACAAAACTTTGTCTTTTTCTGTAACAACCAATGAATCTTTACCTTTCTTCCAAAATATGGAAAGGCCGGCATAACCCCGTTCGATCGATCCATCAATATTATCCCAGTGATTTAATATCCGTCGTTCATACGATGAATTAACAATGGCCTCTTTGATTTCCTCTCCGGTTTGCTGGCGGCGCAATAATTCATATACACCATATAAAATTCCAACCTCCGTATTGGCCTGAATTTTATTTTTCGTCATCTTAAACCCATCTCTGAAAATGTCTTTGTTATGAATTATTTTAAGGGATACCAATGCATTAGCCTCCCCTTGCCACCCTTGCTGAAGTTCTTGTATGGCAATAGTTAACATGGGTGAACTATTGGTACAAACTGCATTTACAGGCTTTGGGTTCGAATTTCTTAACCAAAGTTTATGCCCGTCTTCGGCCCTCACAGAAAGAGTTGCAAAGATAAATAGGTAGGTAATGAGTATTTTTATCATTGGTAAAGCTTAATGTAATTTCAGTTTACTCTGGATCAGCGATCTTATACCCCAAGATGGAAAGCATCCTGACGGCATAACGTTTCCCCAAAGTTCGGTAACCTTCGGCTTTGAAATGTAAATGATCTGGTGCAGCTATGCAACCAGCCGATGGAATTACATACGAATTGGAGATGGTTTGCGGCAGTGTTCCAATGATCTTGTTCATGCTCGCGCAAGCTCCTCCCTGGTCAGCGTTAACAAGTTCCCCTGCGAGTAAAGGTACATTTTCTGCTTTAAGATTCAAGTCTTTCAAAAGGTTGTCGTAAACCACTTTGACTTTCCTGGTCCAAAGCGTATCGTTTGTATTCGATTCACCCTGGTGCAATAAAATTCCTTTGATCACGCCGTCCTTCTGTGCCCTTTTTGCCATCTCTACAAGACGTCCATAAGGGTTTCCGTCATAATCTTTAATCATATTGATCATCCATCCCGGGACCGTTGTTACATAGGCCTGATAGTTGTCCTTCTCAAACAATTCAATTTTACAACCACCTATAGAAACATTGATAACCCCAACTTTGATCTCTTTCGGAAGATTGGCCACCATCGTCCTGCCAAAATAATCTACAGGAGTAAGACCTGTATTGCACCTGCACAAAGGAGGAACTGCGGTGTACCAGTTTCCTTTGGTTCTTTTCAGATTGGGGCAGTCAAGGGTTTCCATCATCTGGAATCGACTATCAACTGAAAGAGTATCCTGGGCTTCAATACGGGCGTTGCCCTCCATGTTCGATTGCCCGAAACATAGGTAAATATAGAAATTCGGATCCTGTGAAAATACTTTACCATTTGAAAAAACAAATCCCACCATGAGGATTAAAACCAACTTTATTTTCATGTTTGTCATTTAGATTGTTGTCGTTTAGATTGTTGTCATTATTTTGCCCAGTCTTCCCCTACCGGAGTAATATTCGAATTGCACTTTTATGGCTTCAAGAGCAGAAATACTGGTGCGAACGCTTCTCTTAGAATTTACCTGCGGAAATTGTTTGTCCGGCTTATTGAGTGAGGAAGGTTTGAAGTTTTCCATTATTATAGTCGGATTTGACTGTGCAATGCAGATTCCTTGTGATAGCAATGCTATAAATCCAATCCGTAAGATTCGTTTATTCATTGGGGTTCAATTAATCTTTAAATAAAAGTGGTGCCAATTCCTGCAGGCTACGGCGCCAGGTCTGGAACTCGTGACGGGTATTTTCTGAAACAAAGGAAACAACATTGAAGCCGGCCTCTTTTAACGCAAGGGCAGAATTCTTAACGCCATCGGGGTTTTCGAAGCTGCCGCAGCTCAAAAAGATCAGTTTGACTTTCGACTTGTCTTTGATTTCCTCAGGCTTATATAACCCCCCACTTAGCAAGGCATAGTATGAAAATACTTCAGGTTTGTTCAATGTGATCGTATGGGTTTCCATGCCGCCCATCGAAAGTCCGGCCATAGCACGGTGTTGCTGATCGGCTATCGTGTTGAAGTTGGCATCGACATAAGGAATTAATTCGTCAACAAGCACTGTCTGGAAAGGAGTAATATCGAAATTCTTCAGTCCCCCCCACTTAATTTCGTTGGTCATTCCGTAGGTCATTACAATGATGAAGGGTTTGGTTTTGTCTTCAGCGATCAGGTTGTCCATGATCAGGTTGGCATGACCCTGATTTGACCAGGCTGTTTCATCTTCTCCCCAGCCGTGTTGAAGGTAGAGAACAGGATAACGTTTGTTTTTGTCTTTACCGTAAGTTGGAGGTGTGTAGACCAATGCCCTGCGCGAGGTGTTGGTGCTTTTTGAAGGGAAAAGAATCTGTTGAACATTTCCATGCGGAACGTCCTTCAATGCATAAAAATCCTGATCATGAGCAGGTATTTCGATACCACTTTCCCAACGGGTAGAACCGTAAAAGTTTAATGCTCCGGGATCATTGAATATTCCGCCATCAATTGTCAGATGATAGTAATGGAAGCCTTCATCCATGGGGCCGGCCGTGGTGCCCATCCATGAACCATCCTCTGCCTTCGTGAGTGGAGTACCGCCTTTGGTACCGCCTAGCCCTAAGCTCACAACAACACTTTGGGCCTGTGGAGCCTCTATGCGAAAACGAACATATCCCAGTGAATTAACTTGTGGAAACTCTTTCCCAGGTTGATTCAAGGTCGAAGGTTTAAAATCTTCATTGATCGTTGGCTGGCTGGTCTGTGCAAAACACAACGAACCAGATATTGTAAGTGCCAGGACTATAACAAATAAATACCTTTTCATAATTGTGCTTTTTAGTTTTTGAATACAAGTTGTGCAAACTGGTAAAGGCTCCGTCTCCATGAATGCCATTCATGAGCTGTTTGCGGAGAGACATAGAAATGTGTGTTCATTCCAGCCTCTTTTAATGCTTCAGTATTCACTTTGGGATCACCACCAAAGCCGCCCCTTGGCTTTTCCAGTTCCCGGCTCCCGTAGCTGATGAACAAAAGTTTAACATTCTTTTTAAAATCGGGTGCATTTTTAACATCATCCATGCTGATACTACCACCGCTGAACATGCCCACCTGAGAGAATACATCGGGATTGGCCAAAGTGATCAGTCGGGTTTGCATACCGCCCATTGAAAGTCCGGCCATTGCACGATGTTCCTGATCACCCATCACCCGATAATTGGCTTCCACGTAAGGAATCAGATCGGTAAGGAGAACTTTTTTAAACTCACCGGCAAAATCAAATCCTTCAGCTCTCGGGGTACGAGACCGGTCAAACTTGACGCTGCTGTTTTCCATAACGATAATAAAAGGAACGGCTTTCCCTTCAGCAATCAAATTGTCTAAAATAAAATTGGCATGGCCCTGGTTGCCCCATCCGGTTTCATTCTCGCCCATACCATGTTGCAAATACAATACAGGGTAGCGTTTTGAATGGTCCTTGTCGTAACCTGGAGGAGTGTAAATATAAGCACGACGTATCGTATTGGAGCTTTTTGAGAAATACTGCGCCTCGCGCAACTCACCATGGGGAACATCTTTTAAGGCAAAGAAATCCTGATCCTCAGATGGAATTTCAATTCCACTTCCCCAGCGACCTGCACCAAAGAAATATAGGCTTCCGGGATCGGGAACCGATGCTCCATCAATATTCAACTGGTAATAGTGAAACCCTACGTCCTGGGGAGCTGATTCACCTGTCCAAACGCCGTTTTCATCTTTAACTAAATCGTATTTTACAGCACCAATATCGAGCTGAACCTTTTTAGCTTCTGGTGCAGAAATTTGCGTACGCACACGACCTTCTGAATTTACCTGGGGATATTCTTTCCCTGCCTGGTTCACTGACGAGGGTTTGAAATCTTCGATAATTTTTGATGGAGACTGTGCAAAGCATCCCGAGTGCTCGGGACCGGTCATCAACATGTTTAATAAAATGACTCCAATACAATATCTCATAATAACTTGTTTCATAGTTTAGGGTTTATTTGGGTTAATGTATTAAAAAAAATGATCAGGGAATATTTTTTTCCCTGGACCAGTTCATCAATTAGCTCAATTATGCTTATAGTATTGTAATTTTCGTCATTTTCAAATCTTTAGAATCTGAACTTGTCCCATAATATATTTCATATTCACCTGAAGTAACAGCCATCTTGAGCTGAGTGCGGTCATAGAATTCGAATGCCGAAGATGGAAGGTCAATGGAAACCGGAATGGTTTTGCCTACTGCAACTTCAACCCTTTTAAAACCTCTCAAAGTTTTGCTTGGGCCATCGGTATCGTTCACTTTCTTTACATAGACCTGAACAACTTCAGTTCCATTTTGCTTTCCTGTATTCGATACAGGAATAGTAAGCTCCAAAGTCTCATCATTTCTGATTTCTTTCTTACAAGCCTTGACTTCCCCAATTTTGAATGTGGTATAGCTCAATCCATAGCCAAAGGGGAAAAGGGCATCATTCATGAACCGGTAAGTTCTACCTTTCATCGAGTAGTCTTCAAAATCTTTCAATTGATCAGAATTTTTGTAGAAAGTAATAGGCAGTTTTCCTGAAGGGTTATAATCCCCGAAAAGAACATCGGCGACAGCTTGTCCGCCTGATTCTCCACTGTACCAAGCCTGAAGAATGGCATCACAGGTTTCGGTTTCAGGAGTTAAAGCAATGGCAGAACCTGAACAGTTTACAAATACGACTTTTTTACCGGCTTGCTTCAATGCTTTCAAACAATTCCTTTGAACAGAAGGAAGTTCAATATTGGTTCGGTCGCCGCCCTTGAACCCAGGATACGAAACTGGCATTTCTTCTCCTTCGAGCACCGTAGAGAGACCGCCAACAAACACTACCATATCAGTACCTTTCAATTTATTGATAAGGTCGGTATAGTCCACGTCTACTTCTTTGCCAAAATTGAATTCAATGTTTGCTTCCCAATTGTTTAATTGGGCAAAGCGCATTTCAAATTTATATTTCTTACCCGCTTCAACTTTGTATGGAATCTTGGAAATCAGCGTTCTCCAGTTGTTAAACTTCCTTACCGATTCGCCATTTACAAACAACTCAAAGTATCCGGCAGCTCCGCATTTAAATACAATCTCTTCACTTTTAGGAGCTTCGAACTCAGTTTCAAATTTAGCCGAAAAGCCTTCAAGTTTAACTCCTGATGCAAATTCATGCTGCCCGGCAGTGGTTAACTTTATAGGGTCAGTAATCTGTTGTGTTGCAACCACATCGCCCGTATAGTCTTTCGTATTCCAATAGGTGGCTTTAAATCCTTTCTTCCCATCAACCGAACAAAGGGGAAAATAGCTTTGGGTTACTTTGTCCTCCACCAAATCACACCCTTTGTCATAGTGAACCTTATTGGTTGAAAGTTTTGAAGTGATACCATCAAGAATACTAATGGTTCTGATAGGTGTTCCATTGTAATTTCCCCATAACATGGGTTTATCATTGGCATTTGGGCCAATTACTGCAATTTTGCCAGTCTTCTTTAATGGAAGAATATTGTTTTTATTCTGAAGTAATGTCATCGACTCCAAAGCCATGTCCAAAGCAAGTTTCCGATGTTCTTCATTGTTCACAACCGACATTGGAATTTTAGACCATGGAACCAAGGCATCGTCGTCCATTTCTCCTAAATCGAAACGGCCAACCATTACACGCATCACATGTCGGTCAATTTCATCTTCTGTAATCAACCCTTTTGCGACAGCTTCCGGCAATTTTTTGTAATTGTGGTCATTCCATTGGCACTCCACATCGGTTCCTGCCCAAACGCCTTTAGAAGCAGCATGAACAGCATCCGAAGAAACTTTATGGCTTGTATAAAAATCGCCTATCGCTCCGCAATCTGAAACCACCAGATACTTAAAACCCCATTCATCGCGAAGGATTTTCTGAAGAAGCTTTGTATTGCCACAGCAGGGTTCATCATCCAGACGCTGATAGGCACACATCACTTCACGGACATCTGCTTTCTGAACCAATGATTTGAAAGCCGGGAGATAGGTTTCATTTAAATCGCGCGGATCAACATTGTTTAAGTTGAGTGTATGACGGCTCCATTCAGGACCTGAGTGTACGGCATAATGCTTGGCACAGGCCAGAAGTTTTCGGTATTTGGCATCGGCCGGGCCTTGCAAGCCTTTGACCACCTGAACCCCCATGCGAGAGGTCAGATAAGGATCCTCGCCGTATGTTTCTTGTCCGCGTCCCCAACGTGGGTCACGGAATATGTTGACATTGGGTGTCCAAACTGAAAGACTCAGAAATCGCCTGTTTTCCTGTCCTTTTTGTGTTGCCTCGTTATATTTGGCGCGGGTTTCATCTGAAACAGCGTCGAAAATATGATAGAGCAGTGCATCGTCGAACGAAGCAGCCATGCCAATTGGTTCAGGAAAAACAGTAACATTACCATTGTTGGCCAACCCATGCAAGGCTTCACTCCACCAGTTGAACTTCTTAATTCCCAAACGAGGAATAGGATCAGAGATGTCGCACATCAGCTTTGCTTTTTCTTCTAAAGTCAGCCGCGAAATTAAATCCTTTGCTCTTTCTTCAGAGCTTAAACTGGGGTTTTGAAATGGATACTGTTGTGCCCATAGACATGCCGTCAATAAGAGGCTTAAAACTAATAATAATCCTTTTTTCATTGTGTCTATCTTTGGTTTAGATGGATAATGTTTTCCAAATGAGTTTTTTAATTACCACAGATTACTCAGATTTACACAAATTATTAATATTTTTTTTATCTGTGTTTATCTGTGTAATCTGTGTTGAAATTTTTCTTTTCTAATATATATCCGTGTTCCTGCGTAGGGTGAGTTATTTAAATAACAATTGTGCAAAATTGTACAGGTTATTTCTCCACACCGGCCAGCTATGTCCACCCGGATATTCACTGTATTTGTATTTGATTTGCATCTCGTCGAATTTTGCCATCATCGTTTGACAATTCTTCCAGGCGATATCTTCCTTACCACCTTGTGATATCCAAAACTGTTTCAGATTGCTGTTAATCTTATTAGAATTGCTTTTCATATAATCGTATTCCGGATCTGAAAGTGATGGTTGATTGGACCACCATCCCGAACTAAAGACTCCAAGGTAGGCAAACAAATCTGTATTATGAACTCCTGCATGCAATGTTTGTAATCCACCCATCGACAAACCTGCAAGGGCACGTGAACCGGCATCAGTCTTTACCCTATAGTTTTGTTCTACAAAGGGAATCACACATTGCTTGAGTTCTTTCTCGAACAGATTCAAGGCTTCCTCTCCAAACCCTCTCGCGGGAAGGTTTCCGTCTACCATGACTACAACCATCGGTACTGCTTTTTTTTCAGCAATCAGGTTGTCGATAATCAAATCGGTCTTACCCTGGCTTGCCCATCCACGTTGGTCTTCACCTCCACCATGTAAAATATAAAGAACAGGATATTTCTCCTCCCCCTTCTGATCGTATCCCGGAGGAGTATACATATAGAAATTGCGCCAGCTGTTGGTAACATTGGAGTAGTATCGTTTGATACGGATATCACCATGAGGCACATTCCTTATTTCATAATAGCTATCCCCCTTAAAAGGCACCTCAATACAGCTGGCCATGCGTCCCATACCATAGATCGTTTCACTGGCAGGATCGGCCACGGCAACACCATCGATCAGGAGGGAGTAATAATGAATTCCTTCACTCAATGAATCTGTAATGACCTCCCAAAGGCCATCGTTATTTTTTACCATGTCATACTTCCTGCCCAGATCAAGCTGCACCTTCTGGGCTTCAGGTGCCTTAATTTGGAATGCAGCATGTCCATTGGGTAAGATCTGTGGATATTGAGCAGAGCGGACATTGGTTTCAGCCGGACGACCCACATTACTCAATTTGTTAAAAGATGCTGTATCGAGTGGTTTAAACAACAATTGCGAGAACATATACAGGCTGTTTTTCCAAACCTTAAAGTCATGGTAACCATGGTCGACGTAATAAATGTGAGGAACATTGTTGGCCTTCAGATAATCGCTGGTACGTTTGCTGAAAGAGATCAGTCCGTCTTTGTCACCGCATGAAATCCATAGCAGTTTCAATTGTTGTATAGCTTTTGCAGGATCGGGTACCAACTCTTCAGGTTTTTTGGTATTGGGTGCCGAGGAGAATCCTCCTACCCATGCAAATTTGTCCAGGTTTCCCAATCCGAAGTTCAATGATTGACCACCTCCCATTGATAAGCCTGCAATTGCACGATGTTCTCTGTCCTTAATTGCAGGGTAATGTTTTTCTATGTAAGGGATCAGATCGTTGATTAAATCTTTTTCGAATGCGGCAAAGGCCTGAACCTTATCGGGTGCCATAATATTTCCTGTAGCACGGTCGTCTTTCATGGCACGGCCATTGGGCAGAACCACAATCATCGGTTCAACTTTCCCGTCAGCGTACAAGTTATCCAAAATGACCTGTGGACTACCTCCGTTAAGCCACTCCTTTTCATCGCCACCAATGCCATGCAACAAATAAAGCACCGGGTATTTCTTCTCTTTAGTGTAACCAGGAGGAGTGTAGATCAATGCCTTTCGGCTGTTCCCAACTGTCTTTGAGTGGTAAGTAATTGTATCAATTTTGCCATGAGGAATATCTTCGAGCACAATATCGTAGCCTTGTGGAGCTGGCTTTACTGAGGATTGGGAATGAGAAAACAGGCTGGATGCCAACAAGATAATGATCAGAAATCCAAATCGTTTGTTTGTTTTCATAGTTAGGTTTCGATAGATATAATGTCAGTAAAAGTAATAATTGGAAATTAGTAAGACTTCTGATTTTAGATACACAATTTTAAATTTGGGATAAATATGCAAAAGATCAAACTTTTTATCAGATGATAGGTTTAAAAACTACCTGAATGGGCTTATGGTCATTGGAAGGTCATTGGAAGGTTATTCGAAGGCTAATCGAAGATTTTTAGAACAGATTCGAACCATCTTCGAACTACCTTCGAACTACATAAGAGTATGTCATCACCATTTACACTAGAAAACCATGCCGGAAATACACCACTGATTACACATATATATACAGATTATTCTTATTTTTTTTAATCTGTGTTCATTTGTGTAATCTGTGTTGAAATTCTTAGTGCCTTAGGGTCTTTGTGGCAAAAACCTATTTATTGTATGGATGGTCACCTTTTCGGAGTGGCTTCGTTACTTGGAACCTTTAACTTCAGTGGGAGACTTTCCAAAGTGTTTTCTGAAAACAGTACTAAAATAGCCCACACTGGCAAAACCACAAAGTTCACTGACTTCGGTAACGGTATACTTTTGCGATTGTAGTAAGCTCAAGGCATGATCGAGCCTGACGGTTTTGATCAGATCGGTAGGGGAGAGGCCTGTAAACGATTTGGTCTTTTTATAAAGCAGAGAAGAACTCACATTCATGGCAGAAGCAAAAACCTCTTTGTTGAAGTCGAAATTTGAAATATTGACCCGGGCCACCTCCAGCATCTTGCTGACAAATAGGTCATTCAACTCGTTTGCAAATAGACGTTTGGAAGAGTCCCCTTTAATGATCTTCAGGGCTTTTTCCCTAACGGCTTTGCGGTTGCGGATAATAGATTTGATCCGTTCGATCAACATACTCCTATCAAAGGGCTTGGTCAGATAATCATCAGCGCCTAATCCCAGACCATGGAGTTGCTGCCCTCTTTCAGAAAGGGCTGAAAGGATAATAAAAGGGATATGAGAGGTTTCATACGTGGATTTCATCAATTGACACAATTCAAAACCGTCCATATGAGGCATCATGACATCGGAAACAACCAAATCGGGTACCTGTTTTGAAATGAACTCCCAGGCTTGAGCTCCATCAACAGCTGTAAATATTGTAAATTCTCTTTCGAGGGTGGAGCGCATTAAATTCAGTAAATCGTCATTATCCTCCACGATCAATACTTTAATCTCTCCGTGGTGAAATTCCTGAACAAACGATGTTTTAGGAATATAGTCCGTTGAAGGGCTGTGGGCCAATTCTGCACGCGGAATAGTGTTCACCGCTTTTAGATCTTTGCCGATCTCCTTAAAGGGAATAACTATTTGAAATGTTGATCCTACATCTTCCTGGCTGACATAACTGATTTTGCCCCTGTGGAGGGTTACATATTCTTTTACCAGCAAAAGGCCAATTCCAGAACCAACAACCTTTGAGTTGATGGCATTGTCACCCCGATAAAATTCTCTAAAAAGATGGCTTTGTGCTTTTGGGCTTATCCCTATTCCCTGATCTTTCACCTGAAGCACCCACTTGGAATCATCGCATTGTAAATCGATCAGAACAGCACTGTTGGGAAGTGAATATTTGACTGCATTAGAAATCAGGTTGTCGATCACCTTTTCCATTTTCGATGCATCGATAGCAGTGATATAGCTCGGGCGATCAGCAAGCAAAGTAAGTTCCACGTTCTTGCTTTTGGCAAATGATTCAAACATGACTTTGCGGTCTGTTATTAGATTGACAATATCTACCTTTGAAAACAGCATTTGTTCTTTACCGATATCCACCTTCTGGAAATCCATCAATTGGGTAACAACAGAGGTGAGCTGCCTGGCCTGTTCAACGGCCAGCTGCAAATAATACTTTCCTTTTTCAGATAAGTTGGTTTCACCGGTTAATTCCTCAATCGGAGCTTTTATCAATGTCAATGAAGTCCGGATATCGTGGGCTGTATTGGTAAAAAAACGCACCTTCTCTTCAGTGTGCTTTTGTTTCAGTCGGTTAATATAATAGAGAAAGTAAAGGAGAATTATTCCCAGAATGAAGCCGAAAAGCAACATCCAGAACCCGTTGGTCCTCCAAAATGGAGGGACCAAATGGATGGCTATCGAACGCTCGCTGAGGACATGCGCCAATGAACTGTCCAGAAGTTTTACCTTTAAAGTAAATCGCCCGCTTGGGATATTGGTATAAGTAATGATTCTGTTACTGGTCGGAGGCGACCATTCCCTATCAAATCCTTCCATCTTCCAGGAAAACTTTGCACTTGAGGATATCCCTATTGGAAACAATTCAAGGCTGATTGTATTTTGGAAATATTTCAAGTTGATGGATTTCAAACTGTCGACCGGGGTGTTTAAGCCAAAGGTGGAAATATCCCGGATTGAACGACCAGAGACGGTCAAATCCTGAAAGAATATTCTGCCTTTGGATGGAATTTCCCTTAGCGATTCAGGGGCAAAAACTACTGCACCATTGTTGGTTCCCCAGGCCAGTTTCCCATCTTTCAATGGATAGATTGAGCTTTTATTGTATGAAATAATTGACAATGGGAAAATGGATGAAAAGGTAAGGGTCGTCTTCTCCTTAGGATCAAAACGGCATAAACCGCCTTCGGTTCCTAACCACAGGTAATGATCGGCATATCCAATACTGTTGATGAAGTTGGAGGGTAATCCGGATTGTGCAGTATACTTTTTGAGGGTTTTACTTTTAAAATTATATTCCAACAATCCTTCTCCGCTTGTGCATATCCAGATATCTTCGCCTAAGACAAGCATATCCTGAACAACAATTTCTGACAATAAATTCCTGATCTCGCCTGATTGCTTGTCCAGTAGTAATATTCCATAGCTGCAGCCCAAAAGAATTTGCCCAGAAGATAATTCTGCAAACGAGCTAATAGGCTCTTCCGAAAAAGATTTGAATTTGTTTTCTTTTGAAAGATAACAGACAACTTCGCCGTTAATACCTCCAATCCATAAATCGCCCTGGCTATCTTTGTAAATATCAAATATAAAATTGCTTAATTTAGGGTTTCCCTTTTCTCCCCGGGAATAATGGGCCAGTTCCTGTCCTGTTTTTTCATCAAGAACATATACGCCGGAAGAATAACTTCCTGCCCATATCCTTCCCTGGTCATCCTCACAGAGGGTAAGAAAGACCTGGGCCTGTTCAAGCTTGTTGCAATAGAAGTTTTTCCATTTATCTGATAAAGGATCCCAACAGCTTATCCCATTGTTAGTGGCAAACCATATTTTTCCATTCCGATCCTCTGTGATCCCATTTACATCGTTATTTACCAACGAGTTGGTGTTATTGGTGTGGTGAATAATTTGATTGACAAGGGGAGACGCCTGATCAAAGAAAGATAGCCCTCCACTTATTGTACCTATCCATACCCGTTTGTCATGATCGTAATAAATATCATAGACCCCATTGCCACGTAAGGAATGTGGATCATCAGCGCTTTCTTTGTAAACGTTTAAAACCTCATTTCCCTTTTTATCCAACTCCCAAACGCCTTGTCCATCGATACCAACCAACAGGGTAGAATTGGAATTTTCCTCAATGGCAAGAATGGGTTGCCTGGGCAAGGTTGATTGGAGTATCTGGGATAAAGTTCCTGAACTAAAACTATAGCAATACAAGCCATTCGAAAAAGTACCCATCCAAAGCTTGTTCTGGCTCCTATCCAGGAAAAATGTTGAAACTGCAAATCCTTTTATGTTCTTAGTTTCATACAGGCATTTACTTTTTAAGGTTTGGGTATCCAGAAGCCAGATACCTCCAGCTCTTGTAACGATCAAATGCTGCTCATCAAACCAGGTGATGGAACAGCTTTCCTTCAGGTTTTCATCAATCAAATATAACTGGTTGGAATGATACCGATATAACCCTGAACTTAACGCTATCCAGTAATCTCCTGAATGATCCATCAATAGGTTAATGAGATCAAAATGATAACTCTTTAATTTTTTGCCGATATCAAATAACAGATCGAATCTGTCGTAAACAGGATTGTATAAAAATACCTGGCCATTGTTTGTATAAGCTGTAAGTTTAGAATTCTGGTAGATCAACTTTACAACAATTGCACCTGCGGCCTCATAAGGCAAATGATAGATGCGATAATCATCATCGGCCAATCTCAGTATCCCGGTCTTTGAGGAAGCCCAGATAAAGCCGTTGTTGTCCTTGCAAATCGAGTTGGTCACCCGCATGGAAATTCCATAAATAGAGTTGACGCTATAAAATTCTACTGCAAACGCATTTGATGTATATGCCAGGCAGAATAAAAGAATTGTGATAATTCGATATTTTAGAATTTTAAAAATAGTTGACTTCATAATCCAGGAACTTCCTCTTTTACAAAGGTGCAAAGTACAAAATTAATTAGGAGTTCATGACATTGTTGTGAAGAAGTGTTTTGATAACCCTTATTCAGTTCTGTTTTTTGAAAGAATCTTACTTTTAAATTCAACTTAAGTAAGGGGACTTAAATAATGT
>DMFR01000234.1:14961-15107 GCA_003450125.1 Prolixibacteraceae bacterium
AAGTAAGGGGACTTAAATAATGTTGTATTTACTCACTCCGAAGGAGTTTAATATTAATGGCCCCCCGAGTGCTCGGATGGACGTTAACTTCGTTCGATCCGGTAATGAATAAAAAAAATATTGATGTAGGGAAACAAAGTTAAGGG
>DMFR01000375.1 GCA_003450125.1 Prolixibacteraceae bacterium
GATATCCAGTTCTTAATTATTGAATTTATATTGTCGAAAAAATATTAGAATAACAAAAATAATTTTGCAACACCTAAAAACCAATAACCTTATGAACCATCGTCATTCCTTTCTGAAAGAAATGAGAAGTATACTCTTTAGAATTTTTTCAGCCTATTTATTAATCGTTTCTCTGTGCCAACCAACTGCCACGGCTGATAATGTTTTCATGAGCGGAGCTACCATAAGGATTAATCCCGGCACTTTTGTAACTACCTTCCAAGATGTGTTGGTTGAAAACGGTGGTATGCTGACCATTGACGGCTCGCTGATCCTGAAGTATAATTTCACCAACCAAAATCCAGTTGCTGATCTTGGCAAGGGGACTATTGTGTTTTCAGGGACGTCGCCTCAAAGTATAGTTGGACAAAATATCCTCGGGAAACTGGTGGTCAATAATCCGGCAGGCCTGGACTTACTGGGAAATACGGTGCTTTACAACGAATTGGGTCTTTTGAATGGAACGATCAGGTTGGGAGCCAACAACCTTACCCTTGGCAACCAATCTACAATATCAGGTAATCCTTCGGCTTCAGCAATGGTGGTGGCCACTGGATCAGGTGAATTACGGAAGAGTTTTTCAGGAACCGGAAGTTTTACTTTTCCGGTAGGAGATGAATCGGGAAAAGCAGAATTCACACCTGTTACAGTCAGCTTTACTACAGGTAATTTTGCTACTGAAAACTATGCCGGAGTTACCTTGAAGCCAACTGGTTACCCCGGATACTCAGGCAATAGCCTGAACAGAACCTGGTCGCTTACGCAATCCGGAATTTCGGGATTCAAGGTTGATGCTCTTTTCCAATATGCAGCCGGTGACAATACCGGGAATGAAAATGAACTCTATTGTACGCAGGTTGAACCCGATCAATTGGTTTCCTACAACCCTTCCAACGTGGGCCTTCATCAGCTTTCGGCCAGTGGATTGGGCTCATTCGGGACTTTCACAGGCATTACCAGGATCAAAACGGATATCACACTCGAAGCAGGATGGAACCTCTTTTCCTCTTATGTAACGCCCGTTGACCAGGATTTAAAAGACGACTTTCAATCGGTGATCAACAAGGGAACACTGAAAAAAGTAATGGACGAAAATAGTAAGACCATCGAAAATGCAGGCACTTTTGGAGGATGGAAAAACAATATCGGCAAGCTGACATCCTACGAGGGATACAAGGTCAATGTAACGGCTGCTTCTACCCTATCGTTGGAAGGCCTTCCCGTTCGATTGCCTATTGGCATCATTCTGAACAAGGGTTGGAACATTATCTCCTACCCCACTGCAAGTGCACAGGATGCAAAAGTGCTGTTGCAAACCTGTATCGATGAAGGAAGACTCAACAAGGTCATGGATGAATCGGGCAAGACCCTTGAAAACTTTGGCGCTTTTGGCGGGTGGAAAAACAGTATCGGCAACTTCACGCCAAGCCACGGATACAAAGTGAATGTGACTGAAAATTGCGTTTTAACGATACCAGAAAAGGGGACTTATTCTGCTGTTGTGGTGCCTGAGGTTCTGCCCGGGACATATTTCAAACCCATTTTTGTTGGCAATGGCACCGATCACATGAACATTCACCTGGTCAACCTGCAATCTTCAGGGTTAAGGCCAGGAGACGAAATAGGAGTGTTTGATGGGGAATACTGCGTTGGTTCTGTAACGGTGGGATCGGAACAAATCACGGGGGGTTGGGTGAGTATCGCCGCCTCCAGCAATGACGAACTGAATGAAATACCGGATGGGTTCACCACCGGGCATCCGGTATCGCTTCAATTGGTGCGCGAAGGACAAACCTTCCTGGTGAATGCTGCAATAGTAAGCGGAAGTGAAACCTTTGAAAAGAACGGATCAATGTTCGCACAGGTAAACAGCCTTGTGCTGACGGACATCCAGAGCAACGAAGAGATGGCTCAGTTTAAATGTTTCCCCAATCCATTTACACAAGAAATGACCATCGAGGTACAGAATCCTGAAAAGGCTGAAATCACGGAAGAAATATGCAACCTTTCAGGACAGCACATCAAAAGCCTGTTCAAAGGGATCAACAACGGAAGCCTGGTTTTAAAATGGAACGGTCAGAACGAATCAGGCCAGCCGGTTGCACCGGGCGTGTATCTGTGCAAGGTCAACGGGCAGACAAAACAGGTGATTTATCAAGGGAACAAAGGGGAACACTAATTTTTAAAAAAGGGAACACTGATATAATTTTAAAGAAAAAAAAGGGAACACTGATCTGACTAATGGGACGGATTTACACTGATCTTTAAATTTCGTGTAATTCTCTTCAATTCGTGTAATTTGTATTTTAAAAGAATCAGTGTAAATCTGTAACATCAGTCAGATCAGTGTTCCTTTTTCTTTTTAATATATCCGTGTTCTATTTATTTAACCGCCTTTCAGCAATTGATTCATCCGGTCCTTATCCAGAATTCTGATCGAACGTCTTTGGGTTTCAATGAGCCCTTCCTGGACCATTTCCCCCAATGCGCGGGCAAGGGAGGGTCGGGCAACACCAAACATTTCAGCCAGCTGTTCCTGTGATTGTTGCAGTTCGATGGTAAGCAGCCGGTCTCCCGCCTTTTCCAACAGAAAATGGGCCATCTTTTGCCTGATGGTTTTAAAAGACAAAAACTTCAGCTTCTCGGATAAAAACTGCGCTCTTGTTGAAATGGCATTCAGGTAATTATTCAGGATTAAAGAATTCAACTGAAGCATCTTTACAAATTCTTCCTTGTGAATCGAGATGATTTCAACTTGGTTGTTGGCTGAAACTGTTACCGGGAAACGATTTTCCTTGCCAAACAGGAATGCCGTAGCCAGTGGACGCGGCGCTTCGATGTCTTCAATCTTGATGGTCTTTCCTGAATAATCGGTCATTTCAGCTTTTACAATTCCTTTTTGAACGATTAATAATCGGTCGCAGATGTCACCTCCTGCCACAATCATGTCGTTCTTCTGGTAAGACTTTACCTGGTAATGGATCTGTCCGAAGAGATTGGAAAGTTCTTCTTCTAAGATACCCCTGAAAATAGGTGATTGCGAAATAAGATCAGTCTGAACCATAAAAATGTCTATTTGTAACCAATGATACAAAACTATGACTTTATTACAAGTAGTTTTGTTGCGGAAAAATACTAAAAATATGATACGGGAAATTGTAAACATTGACGAAGATAAATGCAACGGCTGCGGAATATGTGTTCCCAATTGCCACGAAGGCGCCTTACAGATTATTGATGGGAAAGCACGACTGATCAGCGAATTGATGTGCGACGGTTTGGGTGCCTGCCTTGGCCATTGCCCTGAAGGCGCCATAACCATTGAAAAGCGTGAAGCCGATGAATACGATGAAGTCGTGGTCGTTCAGCAGATTATCCCCAAAGGAAAGAACACCATGGTTGCCCATTTGAAACACCTCAAGGAACATGGTGAATTTGTTTTCCTGAAACAGGCGGTGGGCTATCTGAAAATGCATGCAAGTGAAATTCCATTCAATGTGGATACCGTATTTTCTGAGGTTCATGCTGTAAAAGTTGACGCTTCTGCTGGAAATGCCCAAGGCGGGTGTCCTGGCTCACAGGCAGTGAGTTTTGAGCCCCAAAACCTTCGTTTTGCAGCAGTAAGCGCTTCAACTGATACACCATCTGCTTTACGTCAGTGGCCTGTTCAAATGCACCTGATCAATCCTGCCGGGGCTACTTTCCAGGGAACTGACCTTCTATTGGCAGCCGATTGTGTGGCTTTTAGCCTGGGGAATTTCCATTCAAAACATTTAGCAGGAAAATCATTGGTCATTGCCTGTCCTAAACTTGATCAGGGAAAAGAAATTTACGTAGAAAAAATCCGTCGATTGATAGATGAAGCCCGTGTGAACACTATCACTATCATGATGATGGAAGTTCCCTGCTGTGGAGGTTTGTCTCAACTGGTAAGGGTAGCCGCCTCCCAGGCTTCTCGTAAAGTTCCGGTGAAAGAAATCATCGTCAGCATAAAAGGTGAAATCCTTTCAGAAGATTGGGTCTGATCAAAAGAATTAGAACACAGATAACACAGATATAACGGATATTTACTGATTTCTGAATATATTCTTTAGAGATTAATTCACATTCAATTTTAATCAGTGTTTACCCGTTCCATCTGTGTCATCAGTGTTCCAATTAATTGCTTTTACCTCTATTAGCTGTTTATCATATCCTTTATTTTAAACATGATCTCGTTTTCCATGACCTCAAATCCTTTCTGATCCATTGACATATTAATCACTACTTTATCTGAAAGATTAAGTTTATTCTGGTAGAATTGACGGTCTTCATAACGGCAAAAGAAACGGATACTCCATCCCATTTTTTCAGCTGCACTTATCTTTAAGTTGATATCTCCAGCCGTATAATGCTTGGAGGCATTCTCTAGTCCGTCGGTAAAAATGGCAAAGAATACCTTATCCTCAGATGAAGTCAGTTCTGTGATTTTTACAAACGCACTTCCAATGGCGTCAAACAAGGCAGTGAATGAATTGGGATGGTAATCCTCATCGGTCAACTTCTTTACCTGATCGACTCCTTGGTCAATGAACTTAAAGTCAACCGTATCATTGAAGGTGCACAAGGTCAGTCTGATTTCAGCATCGGGTTCATTTTTTTTCAGCTTGAGGATCATGTCTACCTGCTCGTTGAAACTCGAGATAACCTCTTTCTTTAAATCGGCCATAGAACCACTTTGATCAAGAATCAGCACATAGTGAATAGTGTTTTTCATCGCGTAATTTTTAAATGTTATACCCTTAATGTCAAAATACATCAAATGTCACCCTTCCAATGAATATTTTTTCACCACAGATTACTCAGATCACCACAGATTAATAAAATCGACATCCTCCTGTGATATTATGTTGATTAATTCTTCTTGTTAATCCTTTTTTTTTGTGTACGGAAATTCGTGTAATTCGTTTAAATTCGTGTAATTTGTTTCTTATGAACTTCGAGGATCACAAATGGAATCAAGCAGAATTGGATTTTAACCATTGGCTCACGGGAACCAAAGTGGAAAGCGCTCCTGACCGTACCAATATTTTAAAGTCTGCTTATCTTGTTTTTCGGGAGAAGGAATCTGAAAGACTAAGGAACTTCTGCAACCATGCCTTTGAGGTTTTCAGGGACAAGGAGATCAGGACATTGGATGAGCCGATTCAATTTCCTCTGCGTATAAAATCGGACATTGTTTCTAATAGTCTTTCATTTGAAGAGCCGAAGTTTCGTATCAACTACTTCATCAATGAAGACCCCGGTTACTGGAAAAGTAAAACAAAGGCAGAAAATGATGTCCTCATTCAAGGCATCCTTTCTGGTGAGCAATCCATCTTTGATGATTTATATGAAGTTGAATTTCCAAAGGTGGTTCGGTTGGTTACCAAAAACTCAGGAACCCTTGATGCTGCCAAAGATGTCTTTCAGGATGGATTGGTGATTCTGATGGAAAAGGTGTACCGCAAGGAACTTGACCTTACCTGTTCAGTAGGGACCTATCTGTATGCCGTGTGCAGGAATTTATGGCAAGAGCAACTTCGGAAAGATCAAAAAAGCACTTATTTCAATGATCCCTACAGCAACCTGGTAGCAGATATTACACCCATTGGTGAGGAAACGATCCCCGATGTATTTGATTCGGTCAATAAGGCCATTGAAACCCTTGGCGATCCTTGCAAGCAATTGCTGGAATGTTTCTACTATGAGAACCTGAGCTGGGTTGAAATTGCCAGTTCTCTTGGGTACTCCAGTGCTGCCAGTGCCCGTAACCAAAAATACAAATGCCTTGAACGCATTCGGAGATCAGTAGGTGCTGAAGCAGAGTAGGAGGAATCGACCGGAACTAAATAATCCCCTCCAGCCTGCCAGCCAGGCCGGAGGGAATAGGAATTACCTTTGTAAGGCCACGATACATCGTAGCCTCGTATTCACAGTTTTTTTCAGTATGTCAAAGAACGTGATCTATAGAGTTAAACCTTTCTCTCCAAAAACTGAAGAGTAAGTTTAGGACAAAATGGAATCAATTACCTGTAACAACCCAAAAGCTGCTTTCAAAGGGATTGTTCTAACCGTTGTCGGAAAACTCACCTGAATTGTTAATGGTTAATTGTTGAATTGTCAATACGAAGACTTTGGTTAAATTTTACCCGCTGGAAAATCCTTCCTAGTCCTTTTCTGAATTAAAGGTAGGTAAGTGTTCATGATTGCGAATACAATCGACCAAGTTTGACCTTATTTGACCTTATTTGATTTTGAAAGGAAAACTATTTTAATAGTCACAATGTGGAAGTGACATTGAAAATAGCTTTTCTCTACCAATGACATTCCGATCAAGGTTGTGGTAAACCATACTGACATTGCGCTACGCGGCTATTTATGGTTGCTTAATACTGTTTGACTGCTACCATATTGTCACCGATAGCGCGGCTTTTCAAGTACGTAGCACTGACAGTACGTTAGCAGCTAATGATTGGAGCAGATGAAAGGTGCGTAGCACCGACTGTCTGGTAAACTACCAAATTCATTTCATTCCAGTCTACCAGGGACAGATTTGCGTAACTTGTATATTTATTGACCTTTTGCTTGACTTTGATGCAAATGACAGTATCCATTCGCATTGGTGGTCTTATTTCGACAGCGGCCTCCTGATTTTGTTACTCCATGACACTGTTTTAACTGAGCTGGGGACTGTTTTTGATTAATGGTGGAATGTACCGGATCTTTAAATCCCTGGTTAGATGCAGTCACCTGCTCAGTCGTGCGTGTCCAGCTCCATTGCTCTACAGATGATGTCTTTTCAATAGCAGCCTCATTGGGAAACCCAGGGAAAAAGTCAATGCCTGTTACGCTCTCCACGCTGTCAATGGACACCACGAAGGATTGCAGCCCTGCACTCTGTGAAGCATTGGGGATAAGGAAGGCAATTCCCTTGATCTCCGGTTCATGGTTATCCAGGATTACCTTGTAGTATTCCTCCGGAACCGAAACCCGATCTGCCCCGATGGTTTTCAAACCCTCCTTTAATACCGGGCCGGTTACAATCAATATCGAATTGTTTTCAATGGCCCACGAGCGCACCAACTCTTCCAGCTTTTTCCAGATGCCCCTGTTGAAGCCCGGCACCTGGGGACTCATGTTGCTGAAGTAAAACGATTCTGCCATAGCCGTTGCCGACCATCCCATATCCGCTGCAGGGGCCAAATGCCCTTTGTCGTATCCTGAACCGGCATAATCGGCATTATTGGCTGTCAAAGTACTGACCGCCGGATCAGGCATAAATTTATTTGTCCTTTCATAGGCTTTGGCGGTCTCTTCTTTGGTCAGCTCGTAAGCCACCCAACTCGACTGTTCGTATTCTTCCTTGTACAAAAAGGAATACCCCTCATGCGAAATGACCACATCTCCTTTCTCCACTTTGGGAAGCTCTGGATGTAAATTCACAAAAGGAACATGTGGCTTCTGGGCAACAGAAACCATGAAAAGCAACAGGCAATTGAGCAAGAAGAAAGTTCGTTTCATCTGTTTCTATTTTAAACACATAGACACATAGGGCACATAGATCCCTCCCCATTACTCGGGATCGGGACAACCTATGTGTCCTATGTGCCTATGTGTTTATTTTTCATTTTTTTATAATAGTTCAATTCAATGTTGCTTATCCTATTTGATGAAATGCCTGTACATACTTCTCAATGTATTCAAGTTTTGTCTTTGCCTTGTATTGCATGACAAACCTGGGATGCTCCAATGCAATGATCTTCTGAAAGAAACCATATTGGTCGTTTAATAAGCGCAAAAATTTCTCATTCTGACCCGTCCCGAAACAATAGCAAATATCCGTTTTTATTCCGAACTCAATTTGTTGCTTGATATTTTCCACACAGAAATCGTAAACAGCATCCGTTAATGCTTTGCTGTCGTAATAATTATAATTCTTTTCTTTCCCTTTTGAATCACAAATTGTAAAACCAAGGGGACTGATGGAATTGATGTAAAAGTCTTTGTAAAACTGATTGACCCCTCCGTAAGCTTCAATGACTTCATAAACAAATACCGATGAAGGCTCGTGCGTTTCCTTCCCCGAATAGCTCAATCCACATTCATTTTTTAGACGTTTGGTATCCGTGAAGGGGATGCCTGTGACTCCTGCCCCAAACCTTCCCGGATT
>DMFR01000441.1 GCA_003450125.1 Prolixibacteraceae bacterium
ATTACAGATACATTACAGAAAGCTTACAGAAATACAAGAGGAGGTAGTAGGAAGGTGGTATGCTGGTAGGGAATTGGAGCAAATAGATAAGGTTCGCAGAAATTAGTATTTACTGTGTAGGTATTCAGCGATTGGGTGAGTATAAAAACAACAAAGCCAGCTTCCACTGGCTTTGTTGTTTTACTTCTTAAACTGATACTTCATACTCTCATCGCGTATGCGGCTTCTGAAATGGTTGTCCTCAGGTCCTGTGAATTTCATAAAGACAATATAGACCAAATAGAAATAGGCTATGACGATGAAAGCAATTCCGAGATATTGTATCGGACTTTTTAACAAGACCAAAAGCAGAATCCCGGTTAACAGTAAAAGTATGCCCAAAATAAACTGATAGCTTTTAAAATTTAGCCTATCCATAGCTTACCTCCTTCCATCTAGCGTTCATTTTTTTATACGCACGCAGAAGGAAGATAGTTCCATTTGTTATTTATAAAGGAATGTTTCCATGCTTACGCGGCAGATTTGATTTTCGTTTGTTCTGAGTCATATTGAGGGCCTGGATGATTTTTGAACGGGTATCCTGGGGCAGGATTATTTCATCAATATATCCAAGTGCAGCAGCCCTGTAGGGATTGGCAAACTTCTCGCGGTAATCCTCAACGGCAGCGGCTCTTTCTCCATCATTCAACTTTCCGCGGTACAGGATATTGATGGCTCCTTCAGGGCCCATCACTGCAATTTCAGCCGTAGGGTAGGCTAAATTTACATCCCCTCCAATGTGCTTGCTCGACATCACATCGTAAGCGCCACCATAAGCTTTGCGGGTAATGAGAGTAATTTTAGGAACGGTTGCCTCGGCAAAAGCATATAACAGTTTGGCGCCGTGCTTGATGATCCCTCCGAATTCCTGACTGGTTCCGGGTAGAAATCCCGGTACATCGACCAAGGTAACGAGTGGAATATTAAAAGCATCGCAGAAGCGGACAAAACGGGCTGCCTTGGTAGACGAATTGATATCCAGTACGCCGGCCAGATGAGCCGGTTGATTGGCCACCATACCAATGGGCTTTCCTCCCATGCGGGCAAAGCCGATCACCATATTGGCTGCATAATGAGGCTGTACTTCCAGAAAATGCTCATCATCAATGATCTTGTGAATAATATCTTTGATGTCATATGGTTTATTGGGATCAACGGGAACAACCTGGTTGAGCGATACGTCAATCCTGTTTTCAGGATCGGTACATATTTTCTGAGGCGGTTCTTCCATGTTATTGGAAGGGATAAAGCTCATCAATTCCCGGATCATCATCAGGGTTTGTTCTTCGTCACTTCCTGTAAAATGAGCAACACCACTTTTGGAGGAATGAGTGACAGCGCCGCCCAGTTCTTCTTTGGTTACATCCTCATGGGTAACTGTTTTAATCACTTCAGGGCCGGTAACAAACATGTGACTGGTTTTCTCGACCATAAAGATAAAGTCGGTCAGGGCAGGGGAGTAGACTGCACCGCCAGCACAGGCGCCCATGATGGCGCTGATCTGAGGAATGACACCAGAAGAAATGACATTGTTATGGAAGATGTCGGCATATCCTGCAAGGCTTTCAACGCCTTCCTGAATACGCGCTCCACCGGAATCATTGAGCCCGATCACAGGAGCCCCCATTTTAATGGCCAAATCCTGTATCTTTAGAATCTTATCCGCATTTGACCGGCTCAGAGTTCCTCCGAATACGGTAAAATCCTGTGCAAAAACATAAACCAGCCTTCCATTTATTTTTCCATATCCAGAAACTACACCATCACCAGGGATCTTTTGTTTATCGATCCCAAAGTCAGTGGCCCGGTGGGTAACCATTTTATCGATTTCAACAAAACTGGCAGGATCAAGTAAGAGGATAAGACGTTCACGTGCTGTTTTTTTTCCTGAAGAATGTTGTTTCTCAACCCTGTCGACTCCGCCCCCTGATTCGGCTTGCTGATTAAGTAATTCAAATTGTTCAAATTTGGCTTTTAAATCCATTTCGTATGATTTATGCAATTTCGATTAATACTTGATTGGCTTCAACTGTAGAACCTTCGCTGACATGGATAAGGGCAATAATTCCATCCATGGGCGATTTGTATTCGCTTTCCATTTTCATGGCTGAAATGGTAATTACCGTATCTCCTTTTTTAACGACATCACCCACCGTAACAGGGATTTTAACCACTTTGCCCGGCATAGGGGAAGTGATTGTATTTTCGGACAACAATGGGGCGCTACCTGTGCGATTACGTAAATACCTGGCCTCGGCATCAATGACTTCCAGATCGTAGGAATCATATAAGGTATAGGCCGTAAAATGTTTGGGTTTGGGCTGCGGTACCAGTTCTATGTTATAGGAACGTCCGTTTGCCAGAATCGAGAATATTCCTTCATCGTTGTGCATCAAGTCAACCTGGTAGACTTTATCGTCTACCTTGATTTCGAGCAGGTTCTCAAACTGCTTTAATATTTCTACAGATGCTATCCGTTTGTCTAACTTTATTTCAATTGACATATTTTGGGGGGATTACAAGCGTTCAAAATTCTTTTGATAGGTATATTTCTTCCATCTATTTTTGGCCGGATACATTTCTTTTGAAGTTAAGGCAATATTCAACCGGTCAAGGTATTCGATATAAGCTGCAATGATCACCATATCTTCACAGTCCTCTGAACATTTTGTGGCCGCGTGAAGGATGTCCTTATTTTTCTCAATAAAGTTAGTGTCATAATTTCCACTCCTGAAATCAGGAGTATCCATTATTCTTTCCAGAAACTTAATTGAGGTTTTAACGCCGGTAATCTTGTATTCATACAAGGCTCTTTTCATTCGATCAATGGCTTCTGTCCTGTTTTCAGCCCATACAATGAGTTTTGATATCATGGAATCATAATGGATAGGTATTTCATAGCCTTCATATACATATCCATCGGTGCGCACACCCAAGCCAAGGGGTTCAGTAATGTTGTAAATCTTTCCCGGATTGGGCATAAAATTGTTGTCAGAATCTTCGGCATAAATACGGCATTCAATGGCATGACCTGTTTGTCGCAATTCATTCTGACGGAAAGTAAGCGCATGACCTTCAGCCACCAGTATCTGTTGTTTGACCAAATCAATACCTGTAACGCGTTCTGTAATGGGGTGCTCAACCTGAAGTCGGGTATTCATTTCAAGAAAATAAAAGTTCCTGTCATTGTCAACCAGGAATTCAATGGTTCCCGCTCCTGCATATTTGACTGCCCTGGCAGCTTCCACTGCATATCCACCCATTGTCTTTCGTAACTCGGGAGTCATCAGTGGAGAAGGGGTTTCTTCCAGCATTTTTTGGTGTCTGCGCTGAACCGAGCATTCACGTTCAAACAGATGAACCACATTGCCATGCTGATCGCCCAGTATTTGAAACTCGATGTGATGAGGGGATGAAATGTATTTCTCGATGTAAACCGAATCATTGCCAAAGGAAGATAGTGCTTCTGACCGGGCTGATCGAACCGAGGAGGCAATGTCTTTTTCTTCGGTAATCAGTCTCATTCCTTTCCCGCCTCCACCTGCTGAGGCTTTTACCATTACAGGAAGTCCAATTTGCAGGATGGTATCAATGGCTTCTTTTTCAGTTTTGACACTCTCGGTTGTACCTGGAACAACAGGAACACCGGCTGCAATCATGGTTAAACGGGCCTTTATTTTATCACCCATCTGATCAATCACTTCAGGAGAAGGGCCAATGAAAATGATCCTATTCTCTGCACATTTTCTGGCAAAGTCTGCATTCTCGGATAAAAATCCATAGCCTGGATGGATGGCATCTGCCTGACAGTCTTTGGCAATTTCAATTATTTTGTCTGATTTGAGGTAACTTAATATGGATGCGGCAGGTCCAATATTATAGGCTTCATCGGCATAGCGCACATGCATTGATGTTCGGTCAGCATCGGAAAAAACAGCCACTGTTGCGATTCCCATCTCACGGCATGTCCGCATGATTCGAATGGCAATCTCGCCACGGTTGGCAATCAGGATCTTTGTGATTTTCTTCATTTTATTATATAGTTATCCNNTCCATAAGCATTACTTTTTAACCAAAGTCAACAGGCCCGGTTTAAAAACCCTAAAATGGCAAAATTGTTTGCCAGATTGGTTTGTATTTTATGTCTGTGGCATATAGTGGTGATTTACTCTTACGAACAGATCGGGTCAAATATAACCTTTCATTGGACTTTACCATCAAAATGTCCCCGAGTATTAAATAGGCATATTTGTTATTTTGATAGGTTAAATA
>DMFR01000406.1:0-6325 GCA_003450125.1 Prolixibacteraceae bacterium
CGTTACTAGTTCCTCCAAAGAGGCTTCTGATCTTTTTATGAAGGGGAGGGAAAAATTAGAAAACAGTGAAGCATTTGCAGCCTCTACACTGTTTGATCAGGCCATCCAGAAAGACCCCAATTTTGCCATGGCTTATCTTTTAAGGTCACAATCGGGCGGGGGATTTAATGTCTTTCGTCAGAATCTGGATAAGGCAGTGAGTCTTGCTGACAAAGTTTCAGAAGGAGAAAAAAATGAAATCTTATTCAGTCAGGCACAAGCCGATGGCAACGGGGCAAAGGAAAAGGAATACCTCGATTGGCTGTTAAAGAATTTCCCCTCGGATAAGAGAATCCAAACCCAGGCAGGTATCTACTATTATGGCAACAATGATTATTCAAAGGCCCTTGATCATTTCAAAAAGGCTACAGATCTTGACAAAAACTATGCAACGGCCTATAATATGATCGGCTATTGCCAGTCTTCTTTGAACAACTACCCGGAAGCAGAGAAGGCTTTCCAGAGTTACATTAAATTGAATCCCAACATGGGAAATCCTTATGATTCTTATGGAGAACTGCTCCTGAAAATGGGGAAATATGATGAATCAATCGCCCAGTACAAAAAGGCCTTCGACAAGGATCCGGAGAACTTTGCCATTTCACTCGGAGGGGTGGGGCATAATTACATCTTTAAAAAGGATTACACCACCGCAAGAAAATATTACCAGGATATGTTCGATCAATCAAAGATGCCTGGTGGAAAATTAACTGCCCTTTATTGGAAGGCTGTCTCTTATTTGTATGAAGGTAAAGTCGATGAATCGGTCAAGGCTTTTGATGATTACCGGGCTTTTGCGGAAAAGGAAAACCTGGCGACCAATGCCATCAATGCCTATGCCAACCAGGGATTGATATTAACAGAAACCGGCAATCCAACGGAAGGAATGAAGTATTACCAGAAAGCGACTGACTTAATTGGGAAATCAAAATTTTCAAAGGTAGATGTTGATAATTTCATGACCCAATCCATGATGTGGCAGTATTACAACTTAACGGCCCAGGGAAATTACGATAAGGCAAAAGCGGAAGCCGATAAGGCCAAACAAAAAGTGGACAGCCGAAAGAATCATGGTGAGGAGATGTTTTTAAATGCCTTGATGGGTTATTCGGCATTCAAGCAGGGAAATTATGACCAGGCCATTCAGTTGTATTCCAAAGCCGATACTGAAGATCCATTGAACTGGTATTACCAGGCCATGGCATACGACAAGAAGGGGGACAAGCAGAATGCCAACAAACTGCTTGAAAAAATTAAAACTTCGAATGTCAGCAGCCTAAACTTAGCGCTTGCCAAGAACAAGGCCATGGAAAACAGGACAGTGGAAAATAAAAAGAAATAAGCAGGAATAAATGGATAACTTTTCCTTGCCCTACTTGATAATTTGGTAGGGCAAGCAGGGTGTAAAAGGATCAGATGACATTGATGTAGGAAAAGCAAGTCAATTATGAGCTTTTAAAACCTTACTTTTCCCATAAACCTTAGTAAACAGGCCTCTACACCAGAGCCCAACCTTATTTAGCTTAGGACTAATTGTGACATAAAATTTCAGAAAGTAATCGTAGTTTCATAGGGTAAATAAGGTTGGGCTCTGGTGTAGAGGCCTGGTTACTAAGGTTTATGGGAAAAAGTAAGGTTTTTATTAAAAAACAATTCATGTAATTCGTTTCAATTCGTGAAATCAAAATAATTATCTTTGGGAAACAATACTCAGCTCAATGAATAGTCGGAATAGCATTCAAATTATTTCAGACCAATTACTGTTGCGGATGATACAGATAGGAGATGCAGAAGATATCTTTCGGTACCGGTCGAATGCAGAGGTGAACAAATACCAGGGATGGATTCCAAAGATTCTATCCGATGTTCATGACTTTATCACCTACAAAGTTTCTACTGAAATGAATCAGCCTGGCACTTGGGTGCAATGGGTGATCATTGAAACGGACACCCAAAAACTGATAGGCGATATCGGAATTCATTTCCTTCCTATGGATTTATTCCAGGTAGAGCTTGGTTGCACTTTAGACATCTTACACCAGGGCAAAGGTTATGCTACTGAGGCCTTAACCAAGACAATCAATTACCTTTTCGGCGAGTTAAGCAAACATCGCATTACGGCTTCTATAGACCCTCGGAATCAGGCCTCCATTGCTTTGTTTGAGCGATTGGGATTTCGTCAGGAAGCACATTTCCGGCAAAGCATATTAATCGATGGAGAATGGGTTGATGACCTGGTATATGCCATGCTGGAGAGTGATTGGACAATGAAAATTGGACGATCTATTCATCTGAAGGAAGGCTGAGTTCGCTTTGATTTAAGATCGAATTGGAAATTCAAGAAAGCAACCCTGAGAAAAGGAATTCGTATAAAGCAATAATTAAGCTGCTAATGGTAGATTTTAGGATCGAAGCAGCAGCAGTGATAATGACGCAAAGGGGTAAAATTTCAAAAGGAATTTACCCCTTTGTTATTGATCGTGAGCTGGTATTGAGAGGGTGACTTTAAGTCACCCTCTCAATACACTTAAAATGGAATTTTAATTAGAAGAAAAGTAACCATCTGAACCCCCTTACGTATACAAGGGTATTAAGCTGCTGGTTATTGATTTTTATTAATTTTTTATTATTTTGGATTAAAAGCAGCAATTTTAATTACGCAAAGGGGTAAGATTCAAAAGGAATTTACCCCTTTGTTTTTGCATTTAACCATCGATTCTCCAAAGCTCTCCGGGAGAGATCAACAGAAGGGTAAATGCTTAAATGCCAGCGATTCCCTAAGGGATTGAAAGGCTTCAGGGAGGGAATCTGGCTAAACTGGGTACTTATTCTAATTATTTTTCTAAATTGAAGGCTGCTGATGGAATTGTATTCTCAACTATCGGCTCCAAACAAGGTTTTGGTGTATTCTTTAACTCCTTAACTACTGCCAGTGCTTCAAATGGGGATTTGCATACAGGGGTATTCGGGAGATGCCGCTGGTGCAGAGCACCCTTTAATATTTATAGGAATAGCATCAATGAAACCCACCCAAGGTGCAGCGCACCGTAATGTGTTTACATTCAGTTCCTGGCAAGGAGATTGTATTGGTCTGACATGGAAAATGATATTACGGTGCGCTTCACCTAGGGTGGGTACATTCATTCAGCTTACTACAAATAGGACGGCGCTCCGCACCTTTGTCTGCAACTCTGCCAACTTTAATGCCAAATAAAGGCGCCTGGGCCAACCCTTTCGTAAAAATGTAATTTGTAATTTGTCATCCTCCGAACACGCCTAATTTGCTTACTACAAATATTACGGTGCGCCGCATCTTTGCGGGGTGTATATGTATTATCCGGTTTCTATAAATATTAACAGTGTGCTGCACCTGAGGTGAATTCAAATAGGGATCTGTCCTGGATTGAAAGGATTGGTTTCCGGTAACAGATAGGGATCTATATACGAGGGTGTCCAAAAACTCTGTGTTTCTCTGTGTTTTTACTCAGGGTAACTCTATGGTTAAAATGGACAATTGAAACACAGAGTTTAACAAAGTTATTCACAGAATTTCAAATCACAATGATTGAAAAGATATGAATAAAGTTGAACTATTTTCCTATAAATGTTGGGGTTTGGCATGGATATTGAAAAAATAAATACAAATAATTCATTATTGATAATTTGAAAGTGTAAATTTGAAGGAACAATCAACCTAAGCCAAGCTTATTAAACTCCTAGCTGAATTATGAGAACATCTGCAAAGTTTGCCGGCCTGCTTTCTATCTGTCTGCTACTGATCCTGGTTTTTACTTTTTCTACTTCCCCGGTTTCAGAGAACAAGACCCCTCAATTGCTGGCTAAAGCCAATATCTATAACATGCAGTTTCCCCAGGAAAAGGTTTACCTCCACCTGGACCGATCGTCCTATTGGGCCAGTGAAGACATTTGGTTTAAAGCCTATTTGAAAGATTCACCCATTCCGGATTGCAACCTCTATGTTGAATTGTTGAATGCTTCGGGCAGGGTGATTCAGAAGAAAATGTACTGGGCCCAAGGTGGATTGGCTTATGGTGATTTTCATTTAACCGATACGATTCCAACGGGGATGTACCAGATTCGTTCTTATACCAACTGGATGAGAAACTTCGATGATTGCTGGTTCTTCCGTAAAGACCTGGTGATTGTGAATTTACGTGATAAGCAAACTGATAGTGAAGCGGACAGGCTAAAAGAAAGAAAAATTGATTTCCAGTTTTTCCCTGAAGGGGGCACTTTTGTAACGGGTATAAAGACCAAAGTGGCCTTTAAAGCGGCAGACCAGAATGGGAAAGGGTTGGATGCTGAAGGACGGATAGTGGATGACTTGGGCCATGAAGCGCTTAAATTCAAAAGTAATTTCAAGGGAATCGGAAACTTTATGCTTGAACCCCGGGAAGGAAGGAAATACACGGCCCAGGTAAAAGTGGCCGGTGAAATTGAAATGAATGTGGATCTTCCGGTTTCCAAACCTGAGGGAATTAATATGGCTGTCAACCCAATTGATTCCACTAAAATAGAGATTCGGCTTGTTCGGAAATCAATGGCTTCAACGGACAATTCTGCCACTGAATATGCATTGGTGGGACAAACAAAGGGAGGGGTATTCTTCCGGAAAAACATTGCAATGGTAAACAACGCTTTTACCCTTGACATTAAAAAGCAGGACATGCCGACAGGCATCATTCAATTCACCCTGTTCGATCAAGAGGCCGTACCTGTTTGTGAACGGTTGGTTTTTATCAATCATCATGACTTTATAACTGTTGAAATAACCTCCGATAAGGAAGCCTATCTGACCCGTGAAAGGGTGCAACTTGGCTTGCAGGCTTTTGACAAGGAAGGATCGCCTTATTTGAGCAACCTGTCCCTATCGGTTTTCAATCCTGAAAGCCAGTTAAGGACAGCAGATTATCCCAACAACATCCTTACCCATTTCCTGTTGGGTGCTGAGTTAAAAGGATTGATAGAAGATCCGGGGTATTATTTCAAGGACGATAGCTTGTCTACATTGCAGGCACTGGATAACCTGATGCTTACCCATGGATACCGGCATTTTGAGTGGGAAGCCATCCGGGAAGACCGCTTTCCCCGGATTACTTATCCCGCAGAAGAATGCATCAAGGTAAGGGGTTTGGTTAAATCCATCCTGCTTGGAAAACCCGTTCCTGATTGCTCGGTAACGATGATGTCGGTAAAAAGTCTGCTGGACATTAAGGAACAGAAGACCGATTCATTGGGTCAATTTTTATTTACAGACCTTTATTTCAATGATACCATTCAGTATTCCTTGCAAGCCATCAATAAAAAAGGAAAACGGAACACCCAGATCGAATTGGATACCGCTTCATTCGTTTCTCCCCCTTTTACTTATCTGCCGGTCACCTATCAATACATTAAAGAGAATCCTATCAATACAACCACCTGGTTAAGTGAATCCAACAAGGATCTGATCAATAAGAAATGGCATGTGAGCGATACCATTTTGTTGGGAGATATCAATATCAGCGGCACCAAAGTTAAAAAGGGTGATGGACACATCAGGGTATATGGGACTGCTGATTTTGTGTTGGATATGAAAAAGGAGAATGATGTATATGGGAGCCTTTTTGACATGTTGGATGGACAGATTCCGGGAGTTGTGCTGGAAGACAAATCGTTTTATATCAGGGGCAATCAGCAGCCTGCGCTTTTATTACTGGATGGCGTGCCTATCGATGCAGATTTTCTTGTCTCCATGCCGGTAAAAAGTTTCGATAAAGTGGAGGTGGTAAAGTATGCCCCGATGTTGGGTTCTCGAGGGAACAATGGCGCTATTTTCTTCTACCTGAAAAGAGGCCAGCAACAGCATTTCATCAATCCTGATGCTGAGGGAATGAAAAGCTGCATGGTTGTTGGGTACTCGGTTATTCGGAAGTTTTATGCTCCCCAGTACAATGCCCAATTGCCAACCCAGATAAAGAATGACTTTAGAAGTACGATTTACTGGAATCCCATTGTAAGAACCGACTCCTTAGGAAGGGCCAGAGTTTCATTTTCCAACATTGACCAGGCAGGCGAAGTGCAGATAGTGGTAGAAGGGGTAACTGCGGATGGGAAGTTGTGTCGTGGGGTGGGAAAATATATGGTACAGCCAAAAGAATGATTGGATCATTCAATTGAAATAATTCAGTTTACAACTAGATTAAAATTAGTTTTATCTTCCTGTTAAATAGAAATTATTGGATGAATGGTATGAATATTTACATTTAGTGCTTCTTTTAAGGGA
>DMFR01000406.1:6482-6868 GCA_003450125.1 Prolixibacteraceae bacterium
CATTTAGTGCTTCTTTTAAGGGATGAACTGCAAAATAAAGGATACAGGTAGCAATATATTTTATTATGACATGTTAAGGAACATGTACTTGGGAGGGTTACCTTTTCTCCTTTTAGGGGATTAACTTATATAGCCAGATGATTATTCCGTAATTTTAGGTGAATCAATGGATACAATAAATATTAAACAAAAATAACAGCGCATGAAACTCAATCCATTCGTTTAAGAAGCCGCACCGGATCATATAACCCTGCCGATTTTCCAAGACCTGGCGGGATAGGCTCACCGATGCGGCCATAAAGTTGGAATCCTTCCACTTTTCAGGAGTCGGCCTTCTGTTGCAAACCACGTAACGACAAATGGTTATCTCTTCCAAAAACGTGAAA
>DMFR01000406.1:6999-15657 GCA_003450125.1 Prolixibacteraceae bacterium
TTTCTAAACATTCAAAAATTCAAATATATGAAAACAAATATAGTTTTATTAATTACAATTATTTCATTGTTCTCTTTCTCTGCCAATGCACAGCTTAAAGTAAATTCAACCGGTAAAGTTGGTATTGGTTTAGAACCTGATGCCACCTATTATCTTAGTCCCTATTCTATTATTTTTAAAGCAGGTGGTTCTTATCCAGATTTAATCCTTGGACCTAACCCCTCATTAACCCAAACTAGAGCTATATATCCAAGTGTAACAAATACAGGATCAATAGGTTGGACAACTAATCAGTTCGATTCTATTTATGCTCAATACCATTACGCAAATGGGGTATTACTGACTTCGGACAAACGTTTAAAGGAAAACTTTCACACTATAGATCACCCATTAGATAAATTATTACAGATCAATGGACAGAAGTATGACTTCATCAGCCAGGGAACAGACACGATCAAAGATGTAAATGAGAAACAAAGAAGGCTGAGACTTGAGAAAAACAGGCTTGGATTCATTGCGCAGGATTTGGAGAAGATAGTTCCAGAGGCAGTTTTTTATTTCAAGGATGAAGATCGTTATTACATCGACTACAATGCAGTAATCCCTGTAATTGTGGAAGCCATGAAAGAACAGCAGCAACTTATTCAGGATTTGAAAAGCAAAGTTGCATCCATTGAAGCAAATTGTTGTAATAACAATCTTAAAGGTGCTTTAATAGCTCCTTCAGAAAACAAAGCCCAGTTAGACCAGAATATTCCAAACCCTTTTAGCAAAGAAACCCAGATTGGTTGTTTCATCCCTGAAGGATCTGGCAGTTCTGTATTGTATATCTACAATATGAATGGAATCCAATTGCAGCAATATAGTATAAACGGAAAAGGGGAACAATCGGTAACCATTAGCGGGAGCAGTTTTGAACCTGGAATGTACCTCTATGCCCTTGTTATTGATGGCAGGGAAGTGGATACGAAAAGAATGATTTTAACTAAATAGAGTCTTTCTTTAATGAAACAGGATACATAGTGTTTAAGAAATTTGGAAATCCTTTTAGTACCTTATTATTAAAATATATAGTTATGAGAAGTTATTTGTTAATTATTTTAATTCTAGTTGGTTTCACCTTGTCAGCTCAAACATACCATCCGTTTCCCTCCAAAAATACGCTTTGGACTGAAAGGGTAACCAGTCCAACCTATGATGGATATTCAGGATTTCATTGTTTTGCACTTAAAGACAGCGATACCATTATTAATAGAAAGATATACCATAAACTCTATCATTCAACAGATACAGTATTTACAGAGGCTAAACTTTGTGGTGGAATCAGGGAACAAAATAGAAGGGTATATTTCTATGCCATTGATTCAATTCCCTATTTAGGCATGCTTACATTTCCAAGTAAAAAAACAGAAACAATCCTATTTGATTTTTCTTTAAAGCTTGGTGATATTATACGACCAGCAGACTCATTTAGAGTAGAAAGTGAATATAAGGTTACAAAAGTGGACAGCACTTTAACTGGAGCTGGATACAGAAGAACAATTTCTTTTGGATATTCAGATGGATATACTATTCCATGGGCACAATGGGTAGAAGGTGTTGGTGGTTTAAGAGGTTTGTTATTTGTCACAGGAGATGTTGTAAGCAATGGAACATGGAATGATTTGGTATGCATCAGACAGGAAAACAACTGGATATACCATTTAAATAAATATAGTAGCTGCTTTTACGGGTACACTGCAATTGATGAAATCAAAACTGATGATGTGTCAGTAAGCCCAAATCCTGTTGATGCGCAGTTCAAAATAACCTTTCCATTGGGATATATCAGGATTCAGATTGTCAACATGTTTGGAATTGTTGTTCGGGATTTTGATATTGCAGGGCAAACTTCAACGACAATAAACAAAGAAGGTTTACCTGCTGGTGTATACTTTGTAAACCTAACAGATGGGAACAAAAGGTATTCAACTATAAAGGTAGTTTTTAGGTAAAGCATACCAAGCCATAGGCTATAATAAAGTTTTTTAAATCATTAAATTTTATTGACATGATAAAAACAAAGATTTTGATGGGAATGATTGTTGTTTCCTTTTTTCTTATAATACCATACCAATCAATCAGCCAGATAAGCAAGCACTTAACTTATACTGTGGATGATCTGGATCGCACAACTCAAAGTAATCAGGGACACAATTTCGAAAAAGTAAAGATGAAAATGGCATTCCAATCCGATAATGTTGGTAACCCTGAATTGCCAGTATATTATTACAAATTTTATGTGCCAAAAGGAAAAACAGTTACAGGTGTAGTTTTTAAAGGTGAGTCTACTAAAGAATTGCAACTCAATTCCGATTTAGTTCCTGCCCAACATCCAATACCAATTTCTCAGATGGGGATTGATACAACATTTGATGCTCCCGATCCTATTATTTATGGGAAGGATGCTTTTTATCCGGAAGCCCAGGCAATAGTGTTGAACTCAGATTTTGTTGATGGCGATATGGAGGTAGTAACAGTGGCTTTTTATCCGATACAATACAATCCCAAACAAAGGAAAATTAAAATGGCTACCGATGGATTATTGAATTTAACAACTGTTGCGACGGGCACATCAATGAACCCAGCGTCCTTTAATAGGTTCGATGGTCATAATCATGGACAAGTAATGACTGACATAATGAAATCAATGGTGGAAAATCCAGAGGATGTGCCTGCAGCCTTTAATATTGTAGAGTCACCTGAAATTCCAAGCGATTTAAAATCAGCACAAATTACATGGTCAGTCCCGTTTTACGAATACGTGGTAGTAACCACACGGGCACTGAAACCGGCTTTTAAACAGTTTATTTCATGGAAAAAGCGTAAGGGTTATAACGCAGGTGTGGTTTGTATTGAAGATATTGTAGCCGATCCAGCAGCCGTTGGTGATCCGTTATCCTCTACACTTACTGACGATGCAGGTAAATTAAGGCAGTATCTCATGGCCGGTTATAACAACAGTAGCCCTAAAACGCAATATGTTTTACTTGGCGGAGATTATTCTACAGGTGTACCCATAAGGTATGGTTTTGGTGGTGATTTTCCTAATAGCAATCTTTATTGGGAAAATGAAGGATCACACATTCCATCGGATCTATATTTTTCTGACTTCAATACCAACTGGACTTATGTAAGTACTGTTAAAACAGGGACTTCTTATTCTGGGTTTGATTATGGACCCGAAATATTTGTTGGCCGCTTGATGTGTAATTCTGAATCGGATATACAAACATGGACATCAAAAGTTTTACTATATGAGCAAAACCCGGGTAACGGTGATTATTCCTATCTTTCGAAATCTCTTTTCACTGAAGCAGATGGTTTAGGAACAATAAGTACATCCATATTACCTGCAATTTTTACAACTAGAAATTTATGGCAGGAATTGTCTTCAGATTATGTTGGCACTTCTACTGAGCCTCATTTCCCAAAAGGAGCAGATGTTATTTCAGAGCTGAACACTCATTATGGGTTTTACAGTGCTTTTAATCATGGTAGCACCAATTCATTTGCAACAGCGACCTATATGGAGAATGGTTATGGTACAGACTATGGACAACCCTTACAAAGATACCAAGTTACATCATCTGACAGTTATATTGACGATCATAATATAAGTGTTGAAAACGGAAATGGAATGAATAACCTTACCAATTTAAATTACCCTACTATTCTTTATTCGATTTGCTGCTTGACAATGCCATTTGACGCCATCCAAATTCCTGGTACCCGCAATGTAGGTGTTTCCTTTACAGTAGCATACTCAGGTGGCGGACCTGCCTATATTGGCAATACCCGTGATGGTTGGAGTTATATAGCGAATACTCTTGAGAACTATTTCTTTAGTAACATAACCTCTTTTCCACAACTCGGTATTGCAGAGGCAAGATCGAAGATTGGGTTTGGTTCTTCTGGCACTACACATTTTACATGTTTAACTCACAATCTAATAGGTTGTCCTGAAACTCCAATGTGGACGGTTACACCTACCTTATTTAGTGGTTCCGTTTCTGAGAACGGCACAAGTGTAACTGTAAATACTGGAGGTGTTATAGCTGATAAAATATGTGTAATGAGCGCTTTGAATGATGGATATTTTCAGGTTCAACCCAATGTTTCGTCATTTACATTTTCAGGTGTTTCAAAACCATATTATGTGACCATAACAAAAGCCAATTACATCCCTTTCAGAAATGCGCTTACCAATGTTCTGATAGAGAATAAAACCTTGAGTTCTGATTGCTATTTGGATTGTCAAACGCTTTCTGCAGGATTTAGTGTTGATCCAAATAATTCACCAGATGGTAATGTTGTAATAGCAAATGGAGCAAATGTTACTTTCGATGCTACAGGTGATATTATACTTGCCAGTGGTTTTGAAGTTCAATTAGGAGCAACATTTGAAGCAAAGTAATTGAGGCTAAATATTCCATGTAAGAAATGATGCAAACGGATTCCATTTGTCAAAAGAAATGCAAGCGTTCGGCATGTTACTTAGGATAAACATTGAAATAGAAAAAGTCCTGCTATAAACGCAGGACTTTTTCTATTTCAATAAGCAATTCATAAACGGCAAACAGGAGAGGTGCAGGTAGTTGTTGATGGGGTTACGAAGGATGGAGAGTTGTGTCGTGGGGTGAGAGAATACAAAATAAAGCAATGATAATTGTTGATCAATTTGAAATAATTATTGAGACAAAGGAAGCCTTGTCTATACAGCCTTCCTTGGGATTTATTTACTTGTAAAAGGGATGTTTTTTTGTGATTAAATTAGAATATAATTGTAAAATAATTAGATTATTGATAATTAATTGTATACATTTAAAGCAGCTAAAAACCTAAGGATAACCAAAATGATTTAGACCATCAACCGAACCTTGACCTATGAAACCACTTGTAAAGTTCCTCAGTTTACTCGCTATATCTGCTGCATTGATATTAATCCTGACATTTTCAACGAGTCCCTATTCAGAGAGCAGATGGGCACAATTGATCGAAAAAGTCCATACGATGAACAAGCAATTTTCCCACGAGAAGATTTACCTTCACCTGGATCGGTCATCTTATTGGGCCAACGATGATATCTGGTTTAAAGCTTACCTGAAGGATTCTCCAATAGCTGAATGTAACCTGTATGTGGAACTTTTAAATCCTTCAGGAAAGGTGGTTCAGAAGAAAATTTACTGGGCGCAAAGCGGATTGGCTTATGGGGACATGCATTTGACAGATACTATTTCCAGCGGAGTTTACCAGATCAGGGCCTATACCAACTGGATGCGTAATTTTGATGAGAGTGGGTTCTTTCACAAAGACCTGGTGATATGGAATCCTTCGGGAAAGAAAATTGACAAGGAGTCAAGGCAGCTTAGAGAGAGAAATATTGATTTCCAGTTTTTCCCTGAAGGGGGCACTTTTGTAACTGGTCTTAAAACCAGGATGGCCTTTAAGGCCTGTGATGAAAATGGAAAAGGATTGGATGTGAAAGGAAGGATTGTAGATGACCAAGGGAAAGAAATTACAACCCTTAAAAGCAATTTTAAAGGCATGGGCAGCTTCCTGATCCAGCCACAGGAAGGCCGGAAATACACAGCAGAGGTGATTATCGCCGGTGAAATGGACAGGAATGTTCATCTTCCTGTTTCACAGGCGCAAGGGGTGAGCATGGCCATTGATCCCGTTGAAGAAGGTGGGTTACACCTCCAGATAGCTGACCGGGCTCAAGATGCCGGAGGCGATCAACCGTACAATTACCTGTTGGTAGGCAGGGCAAAGGGAGAGGTCTTCTACCACAAGGAGGTTAAAATGGAAAAGGGTCATTGGGCTTTTGATCTTGAAAAAGAGGGATTGCCTAAAGGAGTTATTCAATTTACCCTGTTCGATAAAGAGTTGGCTCCCCGGTGTGAAAGGCTGGTATTTGTCCATCCTGATGATCTGATAACTGTTGATATCGAAGCTGAGAAATCAGTTTACCGCACAGGTGAAAAAGCCCGGTTCTATGTGGAAACGTTTAATGATGAAGGGGAGCCCTTGTTGGCCAATCTTTCCATGTCGGTGTCTCACCTGGACAATCAATTGAATATTGAAAAATACCCCAACAATATCCTGACCCAGTTCTTGCTCGGCTCCGATTTAAAAGGCCTGGTAGAGGACCCCGCTTATTATTTCAAGGATGACAGTGTTTCAACACGCTGTGCTCTGGATAACCTGATGCTCACGCATGGATACAGGCAGTTTGAATGGAAGGAAATAATGGAAGACAAGTATCCTAAAATTGACTACCAGGCGGAGCGGGGTATTAAAATCAAGGGCAAGGTAAAAACATCCATCTCCCAAAAAGCGGTGCCAAACGGGAATGTGAACCTGATGTTTCTCAGGGACACCACCAAGACCTACAGTGTCGGAAGTGATGAAAACGGGTATTTCGAGTTTCCTGATTTCTATTTTAAGGACACGGTTTCTGTCATTCTCCAGGTTGCAAACTCCAAAGGCAAAAACGATGTATGGATTGAACTGGACAAGCGGTCCTATGAATCGCCCGTGGTGAAATTACCTCCCCTGAATTACCAGTACCTGGATGACCGGAAAGTGGATGTCACTGCTTCCTTTGATCAGGAAAGCCTATCAAAAATAAGCCGGATATGGCACCTGAAGGATACCATCATGCTCAATGAAGTGAGGATTGCCAGGTCAAAATATAAGTTTGGGGAAAGGCCCCTGCGGTTGTATGAAAAGGCGGATTATGAGCTGGACCTGAATACGGATGACGATGAACTGGGGGATGTTCTCCATAAGCTGGAAGGTAAGTTTCACGATGTAATTGTAGATGTTCACGATGAGGATAGATATAAGGACCCTTTCGATTTAAGGATACCAAAAAGATCTAGCGAGTTATGGGATGATATAATGAATGAACGCAAATTCTCTGGATCAAAGATGACCGTTAGAGTTGATTACCAAAGGTGTGAACCGGTCTATGTGGTTGATGGAATGGTTACAGATGAGGCATTTGTTCGTGCCCTTCCTGCAGGCACTTTTAAGAGAATTGAAATTCTTAAAAATGGCGCAGTGTATGGAAATATTGGTGGCGGCGCAGTCTGCTGTTTTACCAAATATGGCGCTTTTAAATCCGTGCCGTATTCACAGGGGGAGAAAGCAAGTAAAGTGATTGGCCATTCTGTTGTCCGGAAGTTTTATTCTCCCCAGTATGAATCTCCGCAGCCATCTGAAATGAAGGATGATTTCCGAAATACCCTGTACTGGGATCCAATGCTGAGGACTGACTCTATGGGAGTATCAAGAGTTTCCTTTTACAACAGTCGTCAGACCGGAGAAGTGCAGGTGGTGGTGGAAGGGATTACCGCAGAAGGCAAATTGTGTCGCGGGATGTGCAAATACCATGTTGTTACAAAGTAATCGATTGATAAAGTAAATACATTCAACTATGTGTACCAAAAACTATTTTACAGGCTTTCGTTCCATCAGTATTTTGTCCTTCATTCTACTTCTATTTAATCCAACAGCTGATGCTCAAAACGACATTACCTTTAAGGGCCGTGTATTGGATAGTGCAACCAATCAACCCATACCGTTTGCTACCATTGAAGTTCCCAAATCTGGAACAGGCGTGGTTACCAACGAACATGGAGAGTTCAATTACCATATCCCACAAAGCTTTGAAAATGAAAGAGTACAAATCTCTTGTCTAGGGTATAAGAAAATACAATTCAATGTTGCGGAATTAAAACAAGGAGTTTTAAACAATTATAAATTGGAACCTGAGGTCCAACAATTGCCCGAAATAGAAATAAAAGGTATGAAAGGAACGCCGGCAGTTGAAATTGTGAATAAAGCGATTCGGAATATTGGTAAAAATTATCCCAAAAGCAAAACTTTGTTGTACGGTTATTACCGGGATTATATCAGTGCAGGGAAAAAAGATAAATATAAGAACTTAACGGAAGCGGCTCTCATATTAGAGGATAAAGGCTTTAACAGAAATGATTTTCACAGGACAAGAGTTAAGCTGGAGCAGTTAAGGTATAATCCGCATATTGCCATCGACTCGGCCTTAAATGGGGGTTACGATGGAAAAAATAAATACGTTCCCTTTGCCAACATTGAAGGCAAGAATGAATTGTCCCTGTTGCGTTTGCACGATCCGATCCGTAATCATTCCATCAGGACATTTTCGTATGTCAATGTTTTCGATTGGGAATTTGTTCATAACCATCAATTCACGTATGAGTCGATAACAGAAGTCGATTCTTCTGCCATCTATTGTATCAATTTCGAAACCCATAGAATGAACATTTTTTCACCATCCGTCCAATATTGGGTCAATGGGCAAATCTATATTCAATCACAAAGCTATGCGATCCTAAAATTTACCTATACGGTTTATTGTACACAGCCTTCGTATAACGGCAGATTTTTTGATTTAAAGCTTGAATATAAAAACTTCAAGGGTAAATATTATCTGAATTATTTGTCACTGATGAACTACTTTGAATATAAGGACAAGACTTCAGTCAACAATATATCTGAAGCTCCTAAATCCTATTATCAATACCGTGAATTGTTTATCAATAAGATAGTTAAGGAGCCCTTTGAATCCTT
>DMFR01000406.1:15793-16129 GCA_003450125.1 Prolixibacteraceae bacterium
GTTAAGGAGCCCTTTGAATCCTTGCAGCCTGAAGAGGTCATCAATAAAGATTCTTCGCTTTTTAGCCATACCATTCCTTTAAAGCCTGGATTTTGGGAGAATTATAACTATCCAAGCCATTTAAATTTGCTGGAGTGATAGCAGGTTGCGGCTTATTTGTCAATACAGGTATTAACAAAAGTTTGATAGTATTATGCGAAATAGAGGTTACCCTGTCTATGACATGTTATAAAGCATCTTTTTGATGCTGTTGAGAAAATCTACTGTTTTTGTTTTCTGTAACTCAATAACCATAGGGCTTTCAGCCTGTTAAGATCCTTACATGTTGTGTAACAA
>DMFR01000408.1:0-8972 GCA_003450125.1 Prolixibacteraceae bacterium
TTTTTATTTTAGGAATTGTGCCCCCTGATATAGAAAATAGTCCAAAGACAATGGAGATGAACAGTATAGTCTGGTACTCTATTGGGGCAATGATCTCCCTGATTTTATTGGCCTATCTGATATATGCATTGATCAAACCTGAAAAATTCTAAACCCAATGAATATGACCAATCTGGATATCTTTCAGTTAATCCTGTTTTTTGGCTTGTTAATAGGCTTAACACCGGTTTTAGGCAAATACATGTACAAGGNNAAGGTTTTTATTGGGGAAAAACAGTTCATGTTACCAGTGTTTGGATGGCTTGAAAAGATGATTTATAAATTTATAAAAGTTGATCCGAACGAAGAAACAAACTGGAAGTCTTACACCTTTAGTTTGCTCCTGTTTAATCTGATGGGATTTCTCTTTGTATTTCTGATTCAGCTATTTCAGTCTTATTTGCCATTAAATCCTGCCCATCTGAACAATGTTTCATGGCATTCAGCCTTCAACACTTCAGTAAGCTTTGTAACCAATACCAATTGGCAGGGTTACGCCGGAGAGACCACCCTGAGCTATTTTGTACAGATGATCGGACTTGCTGTTCAGAACTTTGTAAGCGCTGCAACCGGAATAGCGGTTTTAATGGCTCTTATTAGGGGAATTACAAGGAAAACAACGGATAAGATGGGTAATTTCTGGTCAGATCTTACACGCTCGATAGTATACATACTTTTACCCCTTTCAATATTGTTTGCTGTCGTATTGGTTGGTCAGGGTGTTGTTCAGAATTTTAATGCTTATGAGACCGTACAACCCCTTCAGGGAGGCACACAAGTGTTGCCCATGGGACCTGCAGCTTCTCAAATTGCGATCAAGCAACTTGGAACAAACGGGGAAGGTTTCTTCAATGCCAATAGTGCACATCCTTTTGAAAACCCTACTCCCTTTAGTAATTTCCTTGAAATGCTGGCCATTCTGCTTATTCCTGCAGCGCTCACCTATACCTATGGGAAAATGGTTGGATCTACCCGCCAGGGATGGACCATCTTTTCAGTGATGCTTATATTGCTGCTGGCAGGATTGGCAGTTTCATTGTATGGCGAATATTCCACAAATCCCGTATTTGGTCATCTCAGTTCGATGGAAGGCAAAGAAACCCGGTTTGGAATCACCAACAGTGTACTCTGGTCAACGGCAACAACAGCAGCTTCAAATGGTTCGGTGAATGCCATGCACGACAGCCTTTCACCTTTGGCTGGATTGGTGGCCATCATCAATATCTTGCTTGGAGAAGTCATTTTTGGAGGTGTGGGCGCCGGATTATATGGGATGATCATATTCGTGATTTTAACTGTATTTATTGCAGGACTGATGGTAGGCCGTTCTCCGGAATACCTGGGGAAAAAGATTGAGGCTTTTGAGGTACAGATGGCCATAATAGCAATATTGGCGCCAAGTACGGTTATTCTTTTGTTTTCCGCATGGGCATCAGTTACCAGTCAGGGGCTTTCGGGCTTGAACAATACAGGGCCGCATGGTTTTTCTGAAATTCTTTATGCCTTCAGTTCAGCGGCTGGAAATAACGGTAGCGCTTTTGCAGGGTTGAATGCCAACACTCTTTTTTACAATCTTACACTTGGAATCGGAATGTTGATTGGCCGTTTTGGGGTAATTATTCCGGTATTGGCCATTGCAGGAAACATGGCTGGTAAAAAGATTACACCGCTCTCATCAGGTACTTTCCGCACCGATAACTGGTTGTTTGCAGGATTGTTGACCACAACAATTCTCATTGTTGGAGGATTGACCTTCTTCCCGGCTTTATCGCTAGGGCCTATTATTGAGCACTTGCTGATGAACAAAGGAATTACTTTTTAACACTTCAACCGAAATGAGTGCCAAAAAAAAGACCAGCCTGTTCAATAAAAAATTGATTTTACAGGCAGCAAAAGATAGTTTTATCAAATTAAATCCGGCTACCCTCATTAAGAATCCGGTCATTTTCCTGGTAGGAATTGGTTCAGTACTCACAACGATCATTGTATTAACTGGATTATTTTCAGGTAATTTTTCATTTTTCAATTTTCAGATTGCCCTATGGTTGTGGTTTACCGTGCTGTTTGCCAATTTTTCGGGAGCAATTGCTGAAGGAAGAGGCAAAGCGCAGGCTGAAAGCTTACGGAACAACCGTACCCAAACCTTGGCACGCAGGGTGGTTGGAAACAAGGAAGAAATGGTTGCAGCACCTGATTTGAAAAAAGGCAATGTGGTTGTATGTCATGCAGGAGATGTCATTCCCTCAGATGGGGAAGTGATTGAAGGCATTGCCAGTGTAGACGAATCTGCCATTACTGGTGAATCTGCTCCTGTCATCAGGGAAAGTGGGGGTGACCGGTCTGCTGTTACAGGCGGAACTAAGGTGATCAGTGACAGTATCTTGATTCGGATTACTTCTGAACCTGGAGATACCTTTATTGACCGGATGATTGCCTTGGTGGAAGGAGCCAAACGACAGAAAACGCCCAATGAGATTGCACTGTCCATCTTGCTCTCTGGCTTGTCCATCATATTTCTTCTGGCAGTAGTCACTCTACCTGCATTCTTTGGATATAGTCTTTCTGCATCAGGATTACCAATGTCACAAAACTTAACCATTCCTGTATTAATTGCATTGCTCGTTTGTCTGATTCCAACTACCATTGGTGGATTGCTGAACGCCATTGGAATTAGCGGTATGGACAGGCTTTTACAGCGAAATGTGATTGCTACCAGTGGAAGGGCAATTGAAGCTGCCGGTGATGTGGATGTACTTTTGCTCGATAAAACGGGAACCATTACACTGGGCAATCGAATGGCAACAGATTTCTTTCCCACTGATGGCATCCGGCAAACCGATCTTGCACATGCTGCACAACTATCTTCACTATCCGATGAAACTCCGGAAGGAAGGTCCATTGTGATTCTGGCCAAAGAAAGATTTGGATGGCGCGGACATGATATTCATCAAAAGAATATGGTTTTTATTCCCTTTACCGCCCAATCCAGGATGAGTGGAGTCGATTTAACCAATGGCCAGGGAACCATTCGTCAGATCAGAAAAGGTTCGTCTGAGGCCATTCGTTCTTTTGTGTTGAATGGCAATGGCTTTTTTCCAAAAAAAATGGAAGAAAAGGTTTCTGAACTTGCCCGAATGGGTGCCACTCCCTTGGTTGTTGCTGAAGACAATATCGTTCTGGGAGTAATCCAGCTGAAAGACATTGTAAAAGGAGGCATCAAACAACGGTTTGCCCAGTTGCGCAACATGGGAATCCGAACCATCATGATCACCGGTGATAATGCACTCACTGCAGCAGCTATTGCAGCTGAAGCCGGAGTGGATGATTTTATGGCAGAAGCAACTCCTGAAGATAAGCTCCGGAGAATTCGGGAGGAGCAGGCCAACGGTCATCTGGTCGGAATGATTGGTGATGGGACCAATGATGCTCCAGCCCTGGCACAAGCGGATATCGGAATTGCGATGAACTCAGGAACTCAGGCCGCACGGGAAGCAGGCAACATGGTCGATCTGGATAGTAATCCGACCAAACTGATTGAAGTGGTTGAAGTAGGCAAACAATTGTTGATGACCCGTGGGGCCCTGACAACTTTCAGCATTGCCAATGATGTGGCCAAATATTTTGCCATCATTCCTGCCATCGCGGTTTCTCTTTATGCCGGTAAAGATGGAGTAGGCCCTTTGTTCGCATTAAATGTGATGCATTTGGGGTCTCCTGAAAGTGCCATCCTGAGCGCGGTAATATTTAATGCATTGATCATTATACTTCTCATTCCTCTTGCATTGAAAGGTGTTCGCTACAAACCGATGTCTGCAAATAAGGCACTGATACAGAATTTATCTATTTATGGATTAGGCGGAGTGATTGCCCCTTTTGTAGGGATAAAAATCATTGATCTGATCATTAACCTATTTATCTGATCATGAAATCTCAAATAATCTTAATCATGAAAACACAGATAGAAATTGCCCTTAAAATATTTGCCCTTTTTACAATCGTTCTTGGGGTAGTTTATCCGCTATTCATCACAGGAATAGCACAACTTGCATTTCCATTTCAGGCCAATGGTAGTTTGATTCGACAGGGAGATAAGGTAATTGGCAGCGAATTGATCGGTCAGAAGTTCGATAGCGTGACCTATTTTTCATCACGTCCTTCAGCAATCGAATACAATCCCATGCCTTCAGGAGGTTCAAATTTAGGGCCGACAAGTTCAAAGCTTAAGCAACTGGTGGCTGACCGTAAAGCCCAATGGATCAAATCCAATCTATTGTCCGATTCGGATGCTATTCCTTCTGAAATGATTTTTGCATCGGCAAGCGGTCTTGATCCTCATATTTCACCAAAAGCTGCTTTAATGCAAGTGGAACGAATAGTCAAAGCCCGGCAATTCGATAGTGACAAAAAAGAACAACTCTTGAAGTCTATTGCGAAATTAACAGAAGGGCCTCAGTTTACGTTCCTGGGCGAAGAACGGATCAATGTTTTACGCTTGAACCTTCAATTGGATCAATTGGCTAATCATTAAAAACAGATATAAAATGAATCTATCAATTCGCACAAAATTTACTCTCGGAATGGTGTTTATATTTTTCATCATTCTGGTATTAATTGTATGTTCTTCCTTTTACCTGAATAAGTTATCCAATAAAACGAGCGCAATTCTCAAAGAAAACTACTTGTCAGTGGTGTATGCTCAGGAGATGTCAGAAGGGTTAATGAATATCAATCAGGAAATGATCAATTCTTCCCTTTCAAATAAAGTTCCGGATAGCTTATTTGTTCGGAAAGAATTTTATTCTATCGACCAATCATTTGGGTTAGAGAAAAATAACATCACCGAAAATGGGGAAGATAAACTGGTAGCAAGTATCCAAACTGGCATTAAAGAATATCGAAAATCTTTCGAAGGTATAATGAAATCGCCATTACAAGCTAGTGATATTCTGCTGCAACAAAAGAGATTTAATGTCTTGCACCAACAGTTGTTAATATTATCCCAAATGAACGGGAAAGCCATTGAATCAAAAACCGATGATGCTAAAGTTTCGGCAAAAGATGCTTCAGCAGAAATGATTATTCTTGGGAGTATTTGTTTCTTGATTGCTTTGAGTTTTATGTATAGCTTTGCTACTTATTTCAACGAGCGGTTTTTTCAATTGTACAATGGAATTAAGGAAATTGTCTCAAGTAATTATGGACAAAGGCTTTATTTCGAAGGCTCAGATGAGTTTTATGAGATTTCATTGTTATTTAACCAAATGGCTGAAAAATTGGATCATACAAATCCAAAAATGTCACTAAATTTAGAGGACGATTTTTATGTTGATGATCGTTTAAATGATATTCAGGAAATGAAAAATGTTCTTTTCAGGATGAAAGTTCTTGAAGCACAAGCTAAACAAGCTGTTTCGAGGCTTGAAAATATGAAATAGTGTATGACCTACAACGACAACCGACCTAACCCGGATGATTTGCTGGCTTCAATGAAAGATGATGAAGAAAAGAACAAACGGGGCAAACTGAAGATTTTCTTTGGCATGTGTGCCGGTGTGGGGAAAACCTACACCATGTTACAGGCTGCACAAATCGAAAAATTGAAAGGGGCTGATATTGTCATCGGTTATGTTGAAACCCACAACCGCAAAGAAACGGCTGCCTTGGTTGAGGGTTTTGAATTGATTCCACGCAGGAATTATAGCTACAAATCCACCACATTGGAGGATATGGATCTGGATGCCATCATCGCCCGCAAACCTCAAATCGTACTGGTCGATGAACTGGCCCATACCAATGCCCCAGGATGCCGGCATTTAAAGCGTTATCAGGATGTCCAGGAAATCCTTGACAGTGGGATTCATGTTTACACAACAGTGAATGTTCAACATCTGGAAAGCCGTTCTGAAGTAGTGGCCCAGATTACCGGCATTATAGTAAGAGAGACCGTTCCGGATGATGTTTTTGAAAGCGCTGATGATATTGAAGTGATCGACCTCACTACCGATGAGTTGCTTCAAAGGCTTTCTGAAGGTAAGGTTTATACCCCTGAACGATCAAAAGAAGCGGTGCTGAATTTCTTCCGTAAAGGGAACATTACGGCCCTGCGTGAAATGGCTTTGCGTATTGTGGCTGAAAGGGTAGATAAGCAATTGCATGATTACATGCAGCTTAAACGAATCAGGGGACCCTGGAAATCGGGTATTCATTTGCTGGTTGCCGTAAGTTATACTACACAGTCCACCAGGTTGCTTCGTTGGGCAAAAAACCTTTCCGATACCATGGGGGGTAACTTACAGGCCATTTATGTTGAAACATCCCATGATTTAACTGATAAAGAGCGCGAAACCCTGGATAAGAACATTAGCCTGGCCAAACAACTGGGCATTCAATTCCGGATCGTCACCAATTCTGATATCGTTAAGGCGATCGTGGATTTTGCCCAAAAAGAAAATATAACACATATTATTATCGGCAAACCACGGGTTCGGAACCTTCAGACCTTGTTTCGTTTGGGCAATTTTGTCAATAAACTGATCCGTTACAGTGGCAACATTGATGTCTATATTCTGGGCTCTGATACCATGATTGACGATAAGTTCAGGAAAAAGGCCTCGTTGCCTTCCTTTACTTCGAGTGTAAATCAGTATTTTGCAGTTACATTGATGATCATTTTGACTGCAATCATTTTCTTCCTTATCAAAGAATTTATTGGCTATCAGGTTGTTTCATTTGCTTTGCTTTTCATGGTTTCCATCCTGGCCTTTTTCTATGGCAGAGGTCCGATTTTACTCGCAGCAACACTCAGTTCTCTCATCTGGGATTATTTCTTTATTCCTCCCCCCTATACCCTCCATGTGGAGAGGACCGAAGATATGCTGATGTTGACCATGTTTTTCATCATCGCCCTGTTAAACGGAGTATTAACCTCAAGGGTCAGGGGACAAGAACAAAAGATCAGGGTACGAGAGGAGCGTACCCATGCCCTTTACCAACTTGCAAAAGAGCTTTCAACAGCATCTGGAATTAATGATGTTTTAAATCTGGCAGTAAAAGATATCCGCAAATACTTTAAAATCGAATGTGCCATTTTTTTAAGAGATGAAGCCAATGAGCTTGAAAAACAAGTCAGGCATGAAACAGCTCTTCATTTTTCCGAGAACGATCTGAGCATTGCCGAATGGACCTTCAGACACTCGTCAAAAGCCGGTAAATATACCGATACGCTTCCTTCCAGTAATTTTACCTTTTATCCTTTAAAGGGGAACAACGACAATATGGGAGTCATTGCCGTACAACCTAAGAAGGTTTTTAGCCAGGGCGAGGACCAATTCTGGGAAGGTTTTCTTCCCCAGATTTCAGGTAAAATTGAACGGGAATTTTTACGTGAAGCTGCCCGTAATTCCTATATTCTAAATGAATCGGATAAACTCTATAAAACACTTTTTAATTCCATCTCCCATGAACTCCGCATTCCGGTGGCTACCATTATGGGCGCTTCTGATACCCTGTTGGCTCAGGATTATCCAACAGAAACCCGCAATATTCTCTACCAAGACATTAATACTGCCGCCGTCAGGCTGAACCGTTTAATTGATAATTTATTAAACATGTCGCGCCTCGATTCGGGAAGGATGGCGACCCATATTGACTGGTGCGATTTACACGATCTGTATAATAATGTGGTAAAAACGCTTTCTGTTGAATTAAAACTATTCAATGTTCATTGCGTTTTGTCGGATGAGATGCCTTTGGTTCAACTCGACTTTGGCTTGATGGAACAGGTACTCCATAATCTATTGTTGAATGCTACGCAACATGCCCCGGCAGGGAGCAATATCCGGATCAAGTTCTTTTATGACAATGGCTCCTTGGTGATCCAGGTGATGGATCGTGGTCCTGGCTTTTCAGTTTCCGATTTGTCCATGGTGTTTAATAAATTTTACCGTGGACAATTGGCTGTAGCCGGTGGTACCGGGTTGGGACTATCGATTGTTAAAGGTATTGTTGAAGCACACAATGGGATGATTGTGGCTCAAAACCGATCAAACGGTGGCGCCCTGTTTACCATTAAAATACCTACAAAGATTTCAGATATTAATGATATTCAACACAAGGAAAATCTATGACTGATAAAGAACCCATTTTGATCATTGATGATGAAGTCCAGATTCGGCGATTGCTCGAAATTACCCTATCTGCCAACGGATATAAAGTCATTTCAGCATCCACCGGGCATGATGGAATTCAAATTGCAGCCACTCATTCACCTATTTTGATCATTCTTGATTTAGGCCTTCCTGATGCAGACGGACTTGAAATCCTTCGTAAATTGCGGGAGTGGTATCAGAAATCGATTATCATCCTTTCAGTGCGTAGTTCTGAGGAGGACATTGTCAAAGCCCTGGACAGAGGAGCGAGCGATTACCTGACCAAACCATTTCGTACTGGCGAACTATTGGCACGAATCAGGGCCTCCATCCGTCAGAATCAAGGTACTCCAGGGAATTCACTTCTGCCTTTTGGTTCACTCGAAGTAGACCTGGCTAATCATGTCGCCCGAAAAAACAATGAGATCATTAAACTGACTTCCACCGAATTCTCTTTATTGGCACTTTTGGCTAAAAATGAAGGAAGGGTATTAACCCATCAATTTATTTTAAAAGAAGTATGGGGTATGGGATATATGGAGCAGACCCAATATTTAAGGGTATTTGTAGCCCAGCTTCGCAAGAAAATTGAGGATGAACCCACCAAACCCAAATTACTGATCACCGAATCAGGAATTGGATACCGCTTTGGAAGTTAAATACAACTATTTTCCTGGCGAGTAAACCTTGAATTGTTGCCTCCCCAAAACCTTTTTGTACGAAATTTCGTGGCCCTCTTTCCTGTGGTTTTTTTGTGCTAAATTATAGGTTCATACTGTGTAGTTA
>DMFR01000408.1:9018-13887 GCA_003450125.1 Prolixibacteraceae bacterium
AGGTAGTTCGAAGGTAGTTCGAGCATGTTCAAATAACCATCGAATAGGCTTCGAATAGCCTTCGAGTCATTTTCCAATAACGAGGGGCCATGAACTTGTCCAAAGTTTTAATACAAGTTATAAAACTTTGGACATGTTTAAAAAAAAGCGGCATCCTTTCGAATACCGCTTCTTAATCAATCTATCAATCCTATTAAGATAACTTTCCCAAAGTTTTAAAACTCGTATAAAACTTTGGGAAAGTTGTAAAATTTATTGTTTGATCCAATTGACGATTTTATCATCATCCGGCTTCACTTTTGAATATTCGACATCAACAAGCCTACCATTTTCATCAATGAGGTATTTTTGGAAATTCCACTTCACTTCCGAATCCATGACTCCATTTTCGCTTTTGCTGGTCAGCCATTTGTACAAGGGGGCCATGTCATCGCCCTTGACCGATATTTTTGACATGATGGGAAAGGTAACACCATAATTCTTTTCACAGAATTGTGCAATTTCCTGGTTGGTTCCAGGTTCCTGTTGGCCAAAATTATTGGCCGGAAAGCCGATAATGGTAAACTTGTCACCACCGTATAATTTATAAATGGCTTCCAGTTCCTTGTACTGTGGAGTAAATCCACACTTGGATGCGGTATTCACCACAAGTACTTTTTTGCCTTTCAGGCTTGAAAGTTTAAACTCCTTGCCATCAATGTCTTTTACCTTAAAATCATAAAATGACTTCTGACTAAAAGCCACAGTTGAGAGGACCATCAGGCTTAGAATGAATGTGATATTCTTCATGCTTTTGTTTATTAGAATATTTTGAGAATGAAACAATCCATGTTGTTAAAATGTTTATGAGAATTACAAAGTATTGTCTTGAAGTAGAATAAAATTTCAATTCAACCTTGTTAATAAGTTTCGCACTTGCCATTGGACCAAAATTCGTATATTTGGTCGTTCAATGATGATGATTTTATGGAGAATTTTATTGTATCAGCACGGAAGTACAGACCCGATACGTTTCAGACCGTTGTAGGGCAGGCATCGATCACATCGACCCTGAAAAATGCGATCAAAAACAATCAGCTTGCCCATGCTTATTTGTTTTGCGGTCCAAGAGGCGTTGGAAAGACGACCTGTGCGCGCATATTTGCCAAGACCATCAACTGTCAGAATCTTTCACCCGAGATCGAGGCCTGTAATGAATGTGAGTCGTGCCTGGCTTTTAACGGCAACCGTTCATACAATATTCATGAACTGGATGCGGCATCGAACAACTCGGTGGACGATATCCGTAACCTGACTGATCAGGTAAGGATTCCCCCACAGATCGGTAAATACAGCATCTATATCATCGATGAGGTCCACATGTTGTCACAGGCAGCCTTCAACGCCTTCCTGAAGACTTTGGAAGAACCGCCTAGACATGCTATCTTTATCCTGGCTACTACCGAAAAGCACAAGATCATTCCAACCATATTATCCCGTTGCCAGATCTTTGATTTCAACAGGATCAAAATCCATGATATTGCTGGTCATTTGGCCTCGGTCGCCCAAAGTGAAGCCGTGAAGGTGGAAGGGGAAGCATTGAATGTTATTGCACAAAAGGCCGATGGAGCCATGCGTGATGCCCTTTCTATTTTTGACCAGATTGTCAGTTTCTCGGGCAAGAACATTTCCTACAAGGATGTGATTTCGAATCTGAACGTACTGGACTACGATTATTATTTCAAGTTGGTTGATTTGTTCCTGAAGAATGACATTTCAAATAGTCTGTTGGTATTCAATGAAATTTTGGATCACGGTTTTGATGGCCACCATTTTATTACTGGACTCAGCTCTCATTTCAGGGATGTGATGGTTTGTAAAGACCCGGTCACTATCCAGTTACTGGAAGTGGGGGGTGAGATCAAAGAAAAATACAAAATCCAGGCTTCCCATTGCGACAGTGATTTCCTCATTGGCGCCCTGCAGATCGCCAATGAATGCGATCTTCAATACAAAGCCAGCCAGAACAAACGGCTGTTGGTTGAATTGGCTACCATCAAAATTTCACAGCTTACCTTAAAAAAAAAATAGCTGACGACACCGAGGAAGATGAAATTCTTCCCTTCTTTGACCTGACCGGACAACCACTGCCAGCTGCTGTAGCGGCACAGCCTGAAAGTAATCCGGTTGTTGCGGTTCAGAAGCTGGAACCGCTTGAAAAACCTTCAACCATCAAAGTGATCCGAAAAGTAGGGAGTTCCTATACGCCCTCGATCAAGGATGCCCTTTCGGGAAACAATGTGGAAAACAAGGTTCAGGAGGTCGGACAATCCAACTTCAGTTCCTACAATGAAAACCTGTTTGAACCCATCACCCAGGAGCAGGTGAATGAAAAGTGGAAAGAATTTGTAGAGAAGATGGCTGACCGTCCAAGCCTTTGTTCAGCCCTTTCCAATGTGCCCGAATTAACCAATGGCAATAAATTATTGCTCACCATCGGGAATTCAGTCCAGGAAGAAGACATCCGATTAATAAAACCGGAGTTGATTTCATGGTTGCGCAAGGAGCTTCGCAATTCGGGTATTGAATTGATTACCAGTATAGGTAAGATCGCATCGGGGCGAACGATCTTCTCAGATTCGGAAAAACTTCAGATGATGATGCAGAAAAATCCCGATTTGCATGAATTGAAACAAAAGTTTAACCTTGATTTTAGTGAATGATAATGAATGGTTTATGAAGTTGAATACGATATTTTCCGTGTACATTTATAAATTATAGTTTGAAAGAGCCTAAATTATTGTATTTTTATTGAAAAATTGAAAACCATCAGCTATGATAAAGAAAGAAGTTTTAGCAGCAATCAATGAGCAAATCAATGCTGAAAGCTATTCAGCGTACATGTACCTGTCAATGGCTGCTTATTTTGAAGAAATGGGACTTTCGGGTTTCGGTCATTGGATGAAAATACAGTACCAGGAAGAGTCGGCCCATGCCTTGAAATTTTTCAATTACCTGACTGAACGCAATGGGAAAGTGGCATTGAAGGCAATTGCTCAGGTACCGGTCGATTTTAATGGAATCGTTGATGTATTTGAAAAGACATTGGCCCATGAAAATCATGTCACCCAACTGATTGATCATTTGATGGATGTGGCTGTTGCTGCCAACGACCATGCCACACAGAGTTTCATGAAGTGGTTTGTCGACGAGCAGGTGGAAGAAGAAGCCAATGTGGAAAAAATCCTCGCAACACTGAAGTTGATCAACGGACAGGGCAATGGCATTTTTATGATGGATCGTGAAATGAGTATGCGGGTTTTCGTGGACCCTAACGCGGCAGTTTAATTTTTACCAAAAATATATTTGTAAAAAGGCTGCCAATTTGGTGGCCTTTTTTGTTAGTTATAGGATTGATGTTTTTACCATTTTTATTGAATTATGAACGAATTGATTGAAAAGACACTTTCAGGATTTTATGAGATCTGTGATGCAAATATTCCTGAGAAAGATCAACCCAAAATCAGGGAGGCCTTTGCATTTGTGCATGGGATTTTTGAGGATGAAGCATGGGAATCGGGCGAAATAATTGTAAATCATTCAATTGAAGTAGCTCAAATTGTCCTTCATGAAATTGGCCTTGGGGTTGATTCTGTGATTGCGGCCCTTTTGCACAATGTGTATTACAAGGAAGAACATATCAAGGAAGTAGACCTTCAATTTGGGAAAGCGGTCACTTCAATCCTGGAAGGAATGGCGAAAATTAACGCCCTGGGTACTGATACTGTTGAACTGCATTCGGAGAACTACCGCAAATTGATGCTCGCCATGGCTGGCGATGTAAGGGTAATCCTTGTAAAAATTGCCGACCGCCTGCAGGTGATGCGTCACCTGGATTCGCAAAGTGAAGCTGTCAGGGCAAAAATATCCAGTGAAACGTCCCATTTATATGCACCCCTGGCCCACCGCCTTGGCCTGTATTACATCAATTCTGAGTTATTGGACCTTTGCCTGAAATATCAAAATCCGGAAGCATACAACACGGTTGCATTGCGTTTAAAGGAAACAGATCGGGAACGGGCCAACTTTGTAGCCGAATTTGTAAAGCCCATTGAAAATAAACTGAACCTGAAGGGATTCTCGTTCGATATGAAAGCCAGGACCAAATCGATCAATTCGATATGGCGGAAAATGCAAACCCAGAAAGTCGATTTCGATGAAGTGTACGATCTGTTTGCCATACGGGTCATCCTGAATTCAGAATTGGAAAATGAGAAATCAGATTGCTGGCAGGTTTATTCGATAGTTACAGAAGAGTATCAGTCGAACCCTAACCGGATGCGTGACTGGATCACAATTCCCAAATCCAATGGCTATGAGTCGCTTCATGCCACTGTTTTAGGTCCGAATGACAAATGGGTCGAGATCCAGATACGCACCCGCAGAATGGATGAAATTGCCGAAAAGGGCCTGGCTGCCCATTGGAAATACAAGGGCGGAAGCGGAAGTTCTGAAATGGAAAAATGGCTGGCCAATGTGCGTGAGATATTGGAAAACCCGGATCTGAACATGGTTGACTTTATCGACGATTTTCAAATGAATATATATGCCGATGAGATTTTTGTATTTACTCCCAAGGGGGATTTGCGTAAACTCTCAGCCGGTGCTACCTTGCTTGACTTTGCCTATGAAATTCACTCTGCAGTGGGAGACCGGTGCGTGGGCGGGAAAGTAAACGGACGCAATGTGACTCTGCGGCATAAGTTGAAAAATGGGGATCAGATATCGGTTGACACGGCCAATCATCAGCGGCCTAAAATGGACTGGCTCGATTTTGTGGTAACCACAAAGGCTAAAAACAGGATCAAAGCCAGTTTAAATGAGGAAGTT
>DMFR01000408.1:14075-14278 GCA_003450125.1 Prolixibacteraceae bacterium
CGTGAAGCAGAAAATGGAAAGGAGATACTGCTTCGCAAAGTCAAGAACTGGAAAATTGAATACAACGATGACAGTATCCGAAAACTGCTGAAGCATTATAAGCTGAAACTGGCGCAGGACCTGTATTACAATATCTCGGTTGAGAAGATTGATCCCCTGGAGATTAAGGAAATCCTGGTGGAGAAAAAGGAGGAAACGGCCAA
>DMFR01000408.1:14474-15047 GCA_003450125.1 Prolixibacteraceae bacterium
GAGAAAAAGGAGGAAACGGCCAAACAACTGGTGACAGAAGTCTTGGCCCGGGAGAAGGTTCAGGAATTGGAATTTTCGAGTGGTGATGATTTTCTGATCATCGACAACAATCTTAAAAATGTGATCTATAAATTATCGCCTTGTTGCAATCCCATTTTCGGAGACCCTATATTTGGATTTGTAACCATTGGTGAAGGGATAAAGATTCACCGGCAGACTTGTCCCAACGCGCCGCAATTGTATGAACGGTATCCTTATCGAATTATCAAGGCCAAATGGCAGGATACCAAGAAGAAATCATCGTTTCAGGCTACCATTCGTATTGCAGGCACTGACGAGGTGGGTATTGTGGGCCAGATTTCACATGTGATTTCAAAAGATATCGGTGTTCAAATGCGTTCGATTAATATTGATACCAACAATGGTGTATTTGATGGTACTTTACGGGTCTTTGTCAATGGTTTGGAACATCTTGATTTTTTGATGAATAAACTAAAAAGCATCAATGGTGTTATATCCGTTTCAAGAGCAGATTGATCATTAAACAAAATTAAACACATAGGCACATAGAAC
>DMFR01000408.1:15285-15441 GCA_003450125.1 Prolixibacteraceae bacterium
TTAAACACATAGGCACATAGAACACATAGTTTATAACACCAAAAGAAGAAAGAACTTTTCACCACAGATTACACAGATAAAAAAATAAAATAATCTGTGTTTATCTGTGTAATCTGTGGTGAAATTCTATGTGTTTAAAATTATAAACAGATGAAG
>DMFR01000408.1:15604-16047 GCA_003450125.1 Prolixibacteraceae bacterium
TTTAAAATTATAAACAGATGAAGATGAGTGATACATTAAATGAGGCAAAAGCCCTTTTCGATCAGCATGAACTGGCTGGATCGTTGGAGATTGTGAACAGGATTATTGAGAATGACAATGAAAATGTGGATGCTTTTTTACTTCGGGCCCGTATCCACTATAAAAGCCAGCAATGGGGAAAGGCAATGAATGATTATTGCGCTGTTCTGGAAATAGAACCGGGTAACGCCGAAGCAATATCAGGGATTGAAATGGCCAAGAGCATTTTGGGCTATTTTACTCCTGATATGTTTAATCCCTAATGGGATAAGCATTTGGTTCAAAATTTAGAATGAACAGATGGATCAAAATATTTTTCATTTCCCTAGTTAATTAATCCATTAATTATTATTGAATTTACTAAATTTGATAGAGCGTTATTGAATCTGAAAAATTAAGCAAAA
>DMFR01000252.1:0-2915 GCA_003450125.1 Prolixibacteraceae bacterium
CATATTGCCCCGGTTCTATTTTGTTGCAGGAGGTATTGAAGTCAGTTTTCCCATCTCCCACTCCCCTTCACAGAACGAAAAAGTACTCTATAAGATAGACCAGACAACTGATCGCACCTATGTTACCTGTGGTGAACGTGAGTTGAGGTTTGGAATGCAGTGGTCGGTTGAATATTCATTGGGCACGGCAGACCAGTTTCTTACCCAGCGGGTCGTCTTTTACAATCCGGGAACGATGGCCTATCCCTGGATGTCATGGTCAAATGCTGCCTTGCCATCTGCCCCAGATACAGAATTCAATTTTCCGGCAGGGAAAGTAATGTCCCACGCCTCTGTTATTGATACCATTGACTGGAAAAGCCAGGGACCAGTTCATGAAGCAGACATCAAGGAAATGACCGGTTATTTCTGGAAGACCCGGGATGTCAATGCTTTTGGGGTTTTTACTCCTTCCTTGGGCTGCGGTTTATACCATGTAGCTGATGAATCCATTGCGCCAGGAATGAAGCTGTGGAGTTACGGCAGGGGCACCGATAGTACCTGGGCAACCTTGAGTACAGCCCGTCATGCCCCATATATTGAAATGCAGGGCGGACCTATCGGTGATCAGTCCATCAAACTTGAACTGCAACCAAAGGAAAAACGTTGGCATACTGAATACTGGATACCAACAGATCAACAAATGAATATTTATTCCTTAAAGGTTCCTTCCATTAAATTAAGGTCACTGAATGCAGTACCACTGTTTGAATGGGCCAGGCCGGATGCGGTAAGTAGTTGGAACGATTTACAGAAAGCATACAAGGAAAATGGCAAAGTGCCTGAGGCGCCTGAAATTCAATTCAATTGTTGGGCTCCATCGGGTATGGAAGATTTGGGACCAGCTTTTACTTGGGCCATTGAACAGTCAGGAAAAGGAAAAATAGACAACTGGAAGTTTTATTACGGAACCTGGTTGGCAGGACGTGGAGACTCCGCAAAAGCCATCAGTATACTTTCTGAAAGCAATATTGGAATTGCAAAGGCGCTCCTGGCCCGGTTACTCCGGATAGAGGGAAACAATAAAGGCGCTGTCACTGCTTATCATTCCATCAAAGAACGATGGCTTCAATTGCATCCGCAAGTCGTGGTAGAACGTGACAAGGCTTTGAGAAACCTGGGAAAAGAAACATTAAAAGAACGTGAAAACTGGCTGCAACAAGTGGATGCTTTAGAGGATGAATGGATTCAGGAGCGAAGGGTTCAGTTACTGATCGATAAGGGCAATGCAATTGATGCAAAAAAGTTGTTGCTATCAGTGCATTTCCAGAAGGTACATCAAACCTATACAAGGTCCAATTTGTGGTTCCAGATTTGCGATCTGTTGAAAGAACCACGGCTCCCCATTCCCAATCAATTGGGTGAGGATCGCCTGGCTAATTTTGGCGCTTACAGGGAATTTGAATAGGATGTTTACGATTGTTTTATATAAAATATTCAAATATTTAAAATTAAAAGCTATGAAATCAGCACGTATTTATTTATTGGGATTCATCTTATTGTGCGCATTCACCAGTAATGCCCAGAAGACAACAGTATTTGGCAATTCTACTGATCAGCAGACAGCAAAGAAATCAGAACCAAAGAGTGAATGGAGACAACTCTTCAATGGGAAAGACCTTACTGGTTGGAAACACGTCGGTCCCGGATCAATGACGGTGGAAGACGGGATGATCAGGGGACACGGCGGCATGGGTCTGTTATACTGGACAGGGGAAAAATTTGGTAACTGCACGATTCACGTTAAATTTAAAATGGAAAAGACGAACAGCAATTCCGGTGTATTTATCCGGATTCCGATTGAACCTTATGAAGAATGGATGCCTGTTTTCTATGGTTATGAAGTCCAAATCGACAACCAACCGGAACTTTCCAATGAAGATGATTACCACTACACCGGAATGCTTTATTCGCTCACAAAACCATTGGCAAAAACGGGAAAACCAGGTCCTGAATGGAATACCATGGACATTACTTTAGATGGGTTGCGGACCATTGTTTACCTGAACGGAGTAAAGGTTACTGACTTTAAGGAAGGCGACCCGGTTCCAGAACGTAAATTTGACTTTGAACCTTACCATGGACCACGTCCTGAATATGGATATATAGGACTTCAAAATCACAGTGATAACGATGTGGTTTTCTTCAGTGAAGTAGCTGTAAAACCACTTCCCAATAAGGGGAAAAATAAATCAAAGAAATAAAACTGCCTTGACAAGGAATAACTCTAAATCAATAAAATGGAAACCAACAACGGAAAACCAGGTTCTAACGAAATTTCACGCAGGAAATTTGTAGCAATGGCCACCACGGGTGCAGCGGCAATCACCATTCTGCCGAGCTTTACCATTAGCGGCCTTGGGCATGTTCCCCCGAGTGATAAACTATACATTGCCGCTGTCGGCTGCGGAGGTGAAGGCGCAGCAGATATTCAGGCTTTGATGAAAAACCCGAAAAAGAATGCCGTGATCTCTCACTTGTGCGATGTGGATGACCGAATGGCAGCGCCTCGTCGTAAAGAATACCCCAATGCACCATTTTACCATGACTGGCGAGAGATGTATGATAAGGAAAGCAAGAATTTTGATGCTGTTACAGTGGCAATTCCCGACCACAATCATGCCGTTGTCGGATTGGGCGCTATGCAGTTAAAAAAGCATTTATACCTTCAGAAACCATTGTCCCATGATATCTTTGAAACCCGCATTCTAACGGAGGCTTCAAAAAAGTACAAAGTAGTTACTCAGATGGGTGATCAGGGGGCTTCCTGTGAAGGGATGCGTACTTTGCGCGAATGGATTGAAGCCGATGTATTGGGTGAGATTGAAAAAGTGTATTGTTGGACAGACCGGCCAGTATGGCCACAAGGAATCCCC
>DMFR01000252.1:2982-9549 GCA_003450125.1 Prolixibacteraceae bacterium
GTATGGCCACAAGGAATCCCCTGGCCCAAATCACGCCCGCAGGTTCCGAAAGAACTCAATTGGGACTTGTGGCTGGGAACTGCCCAAAAGACCGATTACATTGAAAACTTAGTGCCTTTTAACTGGCGTGGCTGGTGGCAATTCGGAACAGGAGCTTTAGGGGATATGGGATGTCATATCATGGGGCCACCGTTCAAATTACTCGGATTAGGCTACCCTTCTGAAGTTTCAGGCAGCGCCAGTACCGTATACGATGGCATTTTCTCTGAAGCGCAGTATCCTGAAAGCGGCCCGGTTTCCAGTTCCATTAAGTTTAAGTACAAGCTGAAAAACGGTAAGAACCTGGATCTTTACTGGATGGACGGAGGCATTACCCCTGAACGCCCGGTAGAATTGGAGGGTGAAGGAAACATGAACACAATTTTGGGCGATTATATGGGGATAAACGATTATGAAGGAAGTACCTTGTTTATCGGATCCAAGGCAAAAGCTGCATGTGGCTGGGGTGGACGTAGTCCTGTATTGCTTCCTCTTTCATTGAATAAGCAAATCAATATTGCCAAGAAATATCCACGCATAGAAGGCGATATGGATGGCCATTACTGGCAATGGATTGACGCCTGTATTGCAGGATACGGAAAGGCCGAGGTCGATTCTCCCTTTGAAGGTTATGCCGGTCCGCTTACTGAAACTGTATTGATGGGCAATTTGATCCTGCGCAGTTTCAACATTCGCGAGAAGAGAAAAAGGACAGATCCCGTATATGGTGAAATGGAAGGGTTTGATTTCCCCGGTCGGTACATCAATTTCAAATGGGATGGCCCCAACATGCGCATCACCAATTTTGAAGCTGCCAACCAGTTTGTGAAACGAACATACAGAAATGGCTGGGGCGAATTAAAGATCTAAATGATTTGGAAACTATTGATAAATGAATCAGTGTATTCATCAGCACCTGAATGCACTGATTCAATCATTAAAACTGAAACACATGAAAGTTGATATCTTAAACACCTACGAGGAGTTAAGCCAGAAAGCAAAAGATATAATTGTTCAGGAAATAGATAAGAAAAGAGATATTTTGCTTTGTACAGCTACCGGTGGAAGCCCGACAAAAACATACAATCTTCTGGGCAAAGAATACGGGGTAAATCCAGAACGATTTGACCAGTTGCGCATTCTTAAACTCGATGAATGGGGAGGAATACCCATGAATCACCCGGCCACCTGTGAATCCTATTTGCAGACGCACCTGATTCAGCCACTAAAGATCTCCGGATCCAGATACAATGGTTTTTACAGTAATCCGGCAGATCCGGTATTGGAGTGCATGAATATTCAGGAGAAACTGGATCAGGAAGGTCCCATTGATCTGTGCGTATTGGGACTTGGAATGAATGGTCATCTGGCCTTTAACGAGCCTGCCGATTTCCTGAATGCCAATTGCCACGTCGCAGAACTTTCGGCTATGTCGCTTGAACATCCCATGGCATCCGAAATGCAGATTAAGCCTCCCTATGGTTTAACATTGGGAATGGCGGATATCATGCATTCCAGGATGATCCTTATTTTGATTAACGGTCACCAAAAGAAAACGATTGTCAGCAAGTTTTTATCAAAAAAAATAACCAGCTTAGTGCCTGCATCTTTCCTCTGGTTACACCCAAATGTAATTTGCCTGATTGAAAAAGATGCCATAGAGTAAAATGAACTTTATCGAAACCCTTTTGACAAGACTTCTGAACAAATTCAAAAGCCAATGAGACGAAATAAATTCGTTGTTTTCCTGATACTCTGTATCTGGTTCGTGATATCTTTCATAACCAACATTTTGGGACCCATCATGCCGGTTTTGATCGACAATTATCAGTTAAGTCTGACTTTGGCGGCCTTCCTTCCATTTTCGTTTTTCCTGGCTTATGGCATCATGTCGATTCCTGCCGGGATGATGATTGAACGCTTTGGTGAAAAACCTTCCATGCTCGTTGCATTTGGATTTACCTTCATCGGGTCATTCCTATTTGCATTGTTCCCGGTTTACGGCATAGCCCTGGCCTCCCTGTTTATTCTTGGTATCGGAATGGCCATGCTTCAGGTGATCATCAATCCCTTGATGCGGGAAGCAGGTGGTGAAGAACATTTTGCGTTTAACTCGGTATTGGCACAATTGATCTTTGGTGCAGCTTCGTTTTTAAGTCCCTTTGTTTTTACTTACCTGATGCATGAACTGAAAGACTACAACGGGGATGGCAATTGGTTCATTCACACCCTGAGTTTACTCATTCCCAAAGAGCTTCCCTGGAGTTCGTTGTATTGGATTTTTTCAGTTATCCTGATAAGCATCTTTCTGGTGATCATTTTTGTCCAATTTCCAAAAGTGGAATTGAAAGAGGATGAAAAAGCAGGTGCCGTTCAAAGTTACCTGGAGCTTTTTAAAAAGAAACAGGTCATTTTGTATTTTCTGGGAATAATGGCCTATGTGGGAACGGAACAGGGACTTTCCAACTGGATGAGTAAATTCTTGAACACCTATCATGGCTATAATCCTGAAGTAGAAGGAGCATCAGCCATAGCATGGTTTTGGGGGTTGATGTCTGTTGGTTGTCTGCTGGGTTTATTAATATTAAAACTAGCCGATTCCAAATTGGTCTTAAAAGTATTCAGTTTATTGGCCATGGCGACAGTGGGATTGGCATTATTCGGTCCAGCGGCAATCTCTTTATGGGCCTTCCCCACTGCCGGCTTTTTTCTTTCTGTCATGTTCTCTATCATATTTTCATTGGCGCTTAATTCCGAGGAGAAACATCATGGCTCCTTTTCCGGGATCCTTTGTTCAGGGATATTTGGAGGGGCATTGGTTCCACTCATCATCGGGTGGATAGGCGATCAGATTGGTTTGCGCTCAGCCATGCTGTTTCTTTTTATAACCCTCTCTTATATTTTGGCCATTCCTTTTTGGGCAAAACCATTGGTAGATAATAAAACCGTAAAAATTGTGGAACTATTTAAGAACGTGGGCCCTAAATAGTGGTGTGTCAGCCTTGTATTATTGCATCTCCATAAAAAACTTACAAGAACCTTCATCCGACTAACCATCTCTTACATTCTCCAAACAGCTTTTCTTCCTCCTGATCCCTAAAATTAAACCACGCCGGCATTATTGAAAACCGTCTTGTCCTAATTGTTGCGTACTTCTTACCTGTGGTTTTTTAGTATATATTGTAGTGGCATTGTTGTAAGTTATTCGAAGGTTATTCGAAGATAGTTCGAAGGTAGTTCGAAGATAGTTCGAATACGCTCGAAGAATCATCGAACAAGCTTCGAATAGACTTCGAATCATTTTCCAATAACTTTAGACGGTGGTGGACAGTACCTAAATCCACCATTCAGTCACAAGATGATTGATTCATCAACCACATAATGATGCCTTGGACATCATTGCCTGAAAGGTACACCGCCTTTCCTACGAAGTTTGTCGGGAGGAAAAAAAATTTACAGGAGAAAACTTTTTGAATAATAAAATTTAAACTGCAAGTAAAGGATTGTCACACAACATTTAAAAGTTTGAACGCCATTATTCGTATATAAAAATCCTAAAAATCGGAGCCTCATCAACAGGCAGTTCAAGATGGGTCCACCCTATCTTTTTAAACAAAAAAAATCCCGCCATGAGCGGGATTTAAAATTTTAAATTTTATAAGAGTGAGGATTAGGACAGTTTTACATTTACTGCATTAATTCCTTTTTTTCCTTCTTCCAAATCAAAAGTGACTTCATCATTTTCGCGGATACTATCTTTTAGTCCGGTTGAATGTACAAAATATTCTTTCGATGAATTTGCGTCTTTAATGAATCCGAATCCTTTCGATTCATTGAAAAATTTTACTGTTCCGTTGTTCATAATGTGAATTAAAATTAATTAGCCAAATGTAAGCTTAATTATCGAGCTAAAGTCTAATATTCTGATTTATTTTAATTTAATTTTAACAAATCAGACAATTTCGTATTTTTATGGTTACATTTGCCCTTTAATTTTTTTTGTCTGACGGATCTATTAAATCTCTCTAATTCGAAGTTGGAATTTAAGTGAAGATATAATGGGGACGATGACGATCATTTTGAATGCCATTTGAGTATAAATATAATAATTAATTGAAGGGAAAATTGTATGTACGAGAAGAAACCGAATACTTATACTTCTCCTGATCTGACAAAGATGCAGGCAGTTGTTATTGATATTAAAACAATCATTTATATCGCTCTTGATGCTGATCCGAAGTTGGCCAAAAGCACTTATTTATCACGGATTGGTTTAAGAAAATTATAAGAGCATTTTACTGGATAAAGGAACCGGGATTCATTTCCCTTCCTTTCTTCCTGTTTTCCACCCTCCTGTCAACACCTCCAAAAGTGAACATACTACTGATTCACAGGGGTAATACAATCAAAAAATATTTCATCCACTCCTACTTTACAGATTCAGTTTAGAGAATAATCTTAACGGTTTTACCGTGCAATTTGCAGGTTTGCACGATTTGTATGTTTTGCATTTTCTCCCTTTTCCTTATCTGATCCCTTTGTCCAATAAAATAAGAATTGTTCTAACTTAAGTTTTAACCTCGTTGATTGACTGACCTATCAATTAAAGCAAAACTGTTTTAGGACTTTTGCGAGAACTTTCATTTTTGTATTTTACTTTCGGGTAACCAATGAGCAAGGAGACATAAACTGCATGATTCACCGGAATCCCAAATTGTTGATTCTGCTTGCTCTTCTTCCCCATTGCTTTTACAATAAATCCAATAAAACAAGTGCCCAGCCCCAGTGTATTGGCATAGATGGAGGTATAGGTGGCCCAGATATTGGCATCGGCTTCCAGCATTCCGGTTTTGGAAGCCGGCCCATGGAACAGCATTACTGCCGGTGCATGATGACAAACCAACGAATCATTGGTCTTCTTTAACTCCACAAAAGAATCCTTGTAGCGTTTCAGTTTGCCAAGGTTCATTGAAGGGGCAAAAAGCCGGATGAAAAGACCAACCACCGGTGAGGTGACAATTGAAAACATCCTGATCAGTGCATCGGCAGTCAGATCGTTCAATAGTTTTACCTTTTCAGGGGAACGGACAATGGTAACATGGATGGGCCGGGCATTGCTGGCCGAAGGATAATGCTTCATGTTATCGACCAGTTGCAGCAAAACAGCATCAGGAACCTCTTTGGACAGATAACTCCTGCAAGTGCGAATCCTTGCGGTAAGATTCCGAAAGTCTTCAGGGGTAATGGAAGAGGGCTGAAGCGGGTAAATATCCCCAAAATCAGGCCGTACGGCCATTTCTGAACAGATAGCCACACAATGTCCGCAATGGATGCAGGAGTCGGCAATTTCGCCCGTTTCGATGGTAATGGCCCTTGCAGGACAATCCTTCACGCATTTTAAACAACGGGTACATATTTCAAGATTGATTACAGGCATGGTGATTGATTTTTGGAAAATACAAAAGTATGGTTTTTGTGGATAATAGTAACCCGGCACTGTTTTTTTATCACTCACTCCCCCTACCCTTTTACTTTCCCTCCGGATGTTGAATGCTGCGTTTCAGATCGCGTATTTCTTTGGTCAGTGTCTTTAACTGTTGGCCGATCAGGTTGTCCGTTATGGGTTGCACAGTCACTTCCTTACTGATGTAATGCACAAATTTCCAGACCTCACGGATTTCAGTTACCGACAGTTCATAGGGTTCATAGGCAGGATTCAGTGAAATGAGCTGTAAATGTCCGTGTTCTGCCAGTTCATTTTTGAGTTGCTTAAAAACCACCCCTTCATTTAGAGTCAGTAACACGTATAAACTGCCGGATTTAATGTCATTCCAGTCCTGAACAAATTCACCGGTAATCCAAGCCTTGTCGGGAATGGGCAGCATGGAATCTCCCTTGATCTGGAAAGTCCGGTATTTCTTTTCGGAGGATAAAAACGGGAGTTGAAATACGGGAAGTTCAGAAATAAACTCCGCATCCGAAAATCCATTGAGATAGCCAGCCTTGGCTTTTTCCGAGACCAGCTCAATATTGTCGCGGTTCTGCCGGTCAACGGTGGTGGCCAACACCCGCAGATTGCTTCCTTTCAGGAACACATCCTGTCCGTGTTCCAGGTCATAGAGCTGACTTTCACGAAGCTTTGCCAGATCGATGCGCAACAAGGTGTCGATGGACACATGAAAATAATCCGAAAACAGGATCAGCGACTGAATGCTTAGTCCTGAAATTTCATTCTCGTAATTATTCAGTGTCGAGCGCTTGATGTCCAGAATGTTAGAAAGTTGATCCTGTGTCAACTTCCTGCGGTTTCGTAAAAATTTAATATTAGAACCGAAGTACATGGTGGTGGATGAATTAAAATGATTAAATTACAATCAGTAAAAATGATTAAATATTAATCAAATATAAACAGTTTTCATTGAATTGCAACCAATGAGAGATCTTTTTTTAATGCGGTACAAGGGTTCCAAGTTTAAAGTTTAAAGTTAAAGGATGGGGAGCCTTTGATCGGCACGTAACTTTAAACTT
>DMFR01000252.1:9758-11012 GCA_003450125.1 Prolixibacteraceae bacterium
CACCATCGTGCATCTCGATTTGGACACTTTCTTTGTGTCGGTTGAGCGGTTGAACAATTCCGCATTGATAGGCAAGCCTGTGATCATTGGTGGCCTTTCCGGCCGTGGTGTTGTGGCCAGTTGCAGCTACGAGGCCCGGAGGTATGGCGTTCATTCTGCCATGCCCATGCGGATGGCGCTCAACCTGTGCCGCGATGCCAGGGTGATTCGCGGGGACATGGATTCATACACCAAATATTCGCGCCTGGTGACTGATGTCATTGCCGATCGTGCCCCAATGTACGAGAAAGCCTCCATTGACGAGCATTATCTCGATATCTCCGGAATGGACCGGTTCATTGGTTGTTATAAATGGTCGCATGAGTTACGTAGCAGTATTATCCGGGAAACAGGGCTGCCCATTTCATTCGGGTTGTCGGTGAATAAAACTGTATCGAAGATTGCTACCGGAGAAGCCAAACCCAATGGTGAAAAAGAGGTGCCCCGCGATTTGGTTCAGCCTTTTCTGAACCCGCTTTCCATCAAAAAGATACCTGGAGTGGGTGATAAAACCTGCCAGTTGCTTCATTCGATGGGTGTATTTACCATTGATACCCTAAGTGGCATTCCTCCCGAGATGATGCAAAATGTGCTGGGGAAATCAGGAATTGACCTCTGGAAAAAAGCGAATGGCATTGATTTTACTCCCGTAGTGCTCTATTCGGAAGAAAAATCAATTAGTACCGAGCGAACGTTTGAAACTGATACCATTGATGTGCAGATGCTGGAAAGGCTTTTAATTGGCATGGTTGAGAAGCTCGCGTTTAAATTGCGAAAGCATCAAAAGCTGGCTTCAGTGGTGACTGTGAAAATCCGCTATGCCAATTTTGACACCCATACGCTGCAAAAGAAAATTGCCTACACTTCATTTGACCATGTTTTAATGGACATCGCACGCGATCTGTTCAGGCGACTGTATGAACGGCGAATGCTTATCCGGTTGATCGGCGTTAAACTGGGAGGCCTGATTGGCGGTGTTCAGCAACTTGATTTATTTGACGACAACGATAAAATGATCAAACTCTACCTGTCGATGGACAAAATCAGGATGCGTTTTGGTTCAGATGCTGTCCACCGGGCTTCAGGAGTAGAGAAGGTAGTCTAAAGTTGGATGGTTCAAGGGTTAGATGGTTGAATGGTTGGATGGTTGGATGGTTGGATGGTTGGATGGTTGGATGGTTGAATGGTTAGAGGGTTGAATGGTTGAATGGTTAG
>DMFR01000285.1:0-147 GCA_003450125.1 Prolixibacteraceae bacterium
ATATAATAATCTCCTTTTGGACGAAATAAAATAAACGATCGCCAAACAAGAACGAAAATAAATTCGATGCAAAATATATTCATCCTCCTATTTATAAGCTTCTTAGCAGTTGGCACTCCGGAAAAACCAACCAGAGATAATGCATGG
>DMFR01000285.1:317-913 GCA_003450125.1 Prolixibacteraceae bacterium
GCCTATCTGAATGAATTGGAGCAAAATGTGATTCTGGAACTCAATAAAGTGAGAAGTAATCCCAGACGTTATGCCGAAGAATACATGGAAGAACTTCGGGCTGATTATAAGGGCAAATTGTTTTATGTCCCTGGGCAAGAGATTCCGGTTAGAACAGATGAAGGCATACGCCCCCTTGACGAATGCATCAGGGTTCTTAAGAAGACTGATCCACGCCCCTTGCTTCAACCCTCTAAAGGATTGGCCAAAGCGGCAGGAGAATTGATGGAAGACCAGCAAAAGCATGGGGGAACTGGTCACATTTCAAGGAAAGGGGCCAATCCTCAGAAGCGCATTGAGAAATATGGTACTTGGGATATCTGCTCATCAGAAGACATCGCTTATGGCAGCTTTGAAGCCCGCCAAATTGTGATATCCCTGCTCATTGATGACGGAGTACCCAACCGTGGGCATCGTAAGAATATCCTGAATCCCTGTACCCACTTTGCAGGAGTATCCAAGGGAAGCCATCCTACCTACAGGGCAATGTGCGTGATAGATTATGCAGGAGAATATAAAACCAAATAATTTACAATTTAACTATTTACAATTTACTA
>DMFR01000285.1:1107-2773 GCA_003450125.1 Prolixibacteraceae bacterium
TAACTATTTACAATTTACTATTTAACCGCTCAACGATTAACCGTTTAACCATCCAACCATCCAACCATTTAACCATTTACCCATCCAACCATTCACCCATCTAATCTCCCAAAAGGATAAAATCATCAATTTTCGCAACATCCTTCCCTTCTATTATGGCCGATTCTTTTAACCGGGTTGAAACCATCAGGCTAAGGATCATGAGTCCAATAAGCACCAGCAAGGGATTGCTCATCGATCCATCCTTACTGGATTTAAAGAGATCCATTCCAAAAATAAAGGCAATTCCTGATATCTGACCCATCATCAGCAACAAACCGTTTGAAGAGCCTTCTGAAGCGGGATAAGTAATCTCAGCGCCATATTGAAATCCTATGGGTCCTGAGCTAAGTAGGAAAAAACCCAGAGCGGCTCCGGAAAAAAGAATGATAGTGTAGTTCGTTGAATAAGTGATGCCAATCAATCCCAAAGTGGCGCCTAGCAATGCAATCTGGATAAAGGGGACCCTTTTGCGATAACGATCTGACAGTACCGGGATAATGATTGCCCCTACAATTCCACCTGCGATCATTATTCCACCTGCAATTCCGGCTTGTGTAATGGAGAAGTGACGTGGGCTTAGGATGCCCTCAATCCAGGTAGTCACACTGTTGAAGACTCCCAAACCGATAAAAAAGATGAGCATCAACCAACGGAAGTTTCTGGAACGCAGGATGATTTTAAAGCCGTCCAAAACAAGCGCACGTTCCTCCTGACCCGGTAAACAGGGAGCCGTAGGAGGGGCTTCTCTGGCAAAGAGGATGAAAATGACAGCTGCCACCACCGATATGATTCCGTACATCGATAGCATTCCCCCAATGCCTGAACTTAAGGAAAGGAAGGGGGTAATGATCATTCCGGCCAGTATTCCGATATACATGGACAAAGTGCCCAGTCCGGAGGCTGTGGCCCTTTCACTGATGGGGAACCAACGGGCTGAAAGCTTTGTAATGGCATTCAATAAGAAGGGTTGACCGATCCCGATTCCAAGCTGAGAGATCAGCAGTAAATCAAAACTTGTTCCTGCAAAGGCACGAGTCATTCCGAAAATACCGGTCAGCAATGCCCCGATCCCCACCCCTATTCGGATGCCATACTTGTCGATGATCCATGAAGCAGGAATGGAGAACAGGATAAAAACCACCATAAAACTCATGGAAAGAATTCCGATCCAAAGCTCAGAGACCCCATAATAAAGAGCCGCTTCGCTGGTAATGGGTGCAAAGGTGATCCACAGCAGCTGGTTCATCGTAACAATGAACATATAGACCACCAGCATGACCCACCGATAGCCATATACTTTGAATTCTAAATTATCCATAAGCCCGGAAAAGTATGAGTCTCAACTGAATGCATTTTCTTTTGTAAATATAATACAAAAAATGACATAGCTGCTTGTGTAATTTGCCAGAACATTGATCGGAGACAACTTCTCAATTTTTAAAACAGATATACTGCCGCCTGAGCTATAAAATGAAATTGGGCCTCAATTACTGGAATTCTTCTAACCATAAATATCTTGTACTTTTTGGAAGTGGTTTTTTAAGTGTATATTGAGAGTCCATAGTTGGATGTTATTCGAAGGTAGTTCGAAGGTTATTCGAAGGTTATTCGAAGATAGTTCGAA
>DMFR01000285.1:2877-3898 GCA_003450125.1 Prolixibacteraceae bacterium
AGGTTATTCGAAGATAGTTCGAACGTACTCGAAGTATCAACGAATAAGATTCGAATAACTTTCGAATAGCTTTCGAATAATATTAAACCATGTCAGACAGCCCTCCTCAGTTAATCATTGAACTAAATGAAGGGTGTGAGATCAATTCTACAAGGATTTGGGAAGGAAAATAAGGTGATGGCAGAAAACGATCTAAAGGAGAAAAGAAAAACAATCGGGTAAGAATCGTCATGCGACATTTTTACAATTTGCATAGACGCAACACAGGAAATATCCCTGGAGGCGGTCATTTCAACAAAGGAGTAGGACCGAACAGCCTATTCAAGCAATTTAGAATACAGTTCATAATTTTCCTGATCGAAGCAAACAAAAAAGACTTTGTGGATCTGTTTGTGGCCGGATAAAAATTGGCTGACTGTATTTATGGCAATTTGTGCAGCCTTTTCCTTTGGAAACCCATAAACTCCTGTACTGATGTTGGGGAAGGCGATGGAGGCAATGTCATATTTAATGGCCAGTTTCAATGAATTTAAATAGGCATTGGCGAGCAATCCTTCTTCATCGTTTTTTCCCCCCTGCCAAACAGGGCCTACTGTGTGGATGACATATTTGGCCATCAGGTTTCCGGCAGTGGTGATCACGGCCTGTCCTGTCGGACATGGGCCTTCACGGGCAATGATCTCACGGCATTCAGCCAGAATAGCCGGTCCACCTTCCCGATGAATGGCTCCATCAACGCCACCTCCACCCATTAAGGAAGAGTTAGCGGCATTCACAATGGCATCCACCTCCAAATGGGTGATGTCGCCCTGGATGAGGGAAATATGGGTAGTAAGTGTTTTCATAGGTATTTACTATTTAATCATTTACCATTTACAATTTGAAAGGGGGATCGATTGGTTATTCAAATTTACTACTTTTTTCTGGTTATTTTTTCAGGAAAAAGGGAAGAAGGTGTCTAAAAATTAAACACGAATACACAAAATCACAAAGGAATTCACAGATTACACAGATAGACACA
>DMFR01000285.1:3971-4573 GCA_003450125.1 Prolixibacteraceae bacterium
TGTAATCTGTGGTGAATTCCTTTCAGCTTTATTCAGTAGGTGACTTGGAATCACCAGCAGAAGAGGAACCAAATGAAGAGCTACTGTTTGGCCAGTTTCAGGGCTTCAGTAGTGGTGTAGTATTTGGTAATCATATCGGGCACTTCCCATTCAGGTAATTTACCCAATTTCAGGTAATTCAAATATCGCTCGGTAACTTGCCCAAAATGAGCTTCATGTCCCACCTTATATTGGTCTGGAATTTCAACCGTCCAGAGCTTATCGCTCAGCTTGATGAGTTTTAATCCGATGTAATTGGCGGCAATATCCTGTTCAACTGCTTTCTTTAATTTACCTTCAAAAGTGGATAAACTATCGGTCACGTTGGCTTGAATGTATAGAGTGGGTTTGTAGGCTTCTTCCTTTCCCTGCTTGATGATCACATTGCAAAGCTTTCCGCGCATAAAGGCGGTATGCGAATCACCGGCACCTTCGGGAGCTTCAAAATCCCAGGTAGCGGTAACCTTAACAACCTTGCCCTTGAGCTTGTAGACGATTTCACCGTTGGCATATACCTGCAGTTTGTTGTTTTGCACATCCTTTTTCAAGGCTTCAGGGAATTC
>DMFR01000285.1:4740-12912 GCA_003450125.1 Prolixibacteraceae bacterium
CAAGGCTTCAGGGAATTCTTTCAGGGAAGTTACTTTTCCAAACTGATCCAAAGTCAGGTTGGTTGACCAGTGCCTGGCTGAAAGAATCTGAACGTCTGATTTATCCAGGATAGCTTCAGGAAAGCCGCCCCACTGCACCAGGTCGACCAGGTGAGTCGCTACATCTACAATCCCTTCGCCTTGTATGGCGGTATCAAAAGACCAGGATGGACGCTGAAGGGCAACGCCAGATACCATTTTGGAAAAGTAATGAACACTCTGCTGCATAATAGCCGGTTCATCCACCGTTCCTACCATCAGACCGCCAAATACATCAGGCATCTTGGCCAGTTCGCGTTGGATAATGGAAGTGATTTCACTCCGCTCAGTCATGATATCATATAACAGAACCCCTTTATTTTCAGCAGTCTTGAAAGCCTGTTCCAATACCGGGAAGGCATCAGAATTAATAATCATGGGTTTGTCGGCCAGCACGTTGAGTCCGGCATCCACCGATTTCTGAATATACTCAATCTTTTTGGCATTGTTGCCAGCCAGCACCACCACATTACCAGGCTTGTCGGAGAGCATCTTTTCCAGGTAATCCGGTTTGGTATAAACGTTTTCGATCCAGGTGGTAGGATTCTCAGCCCGTTTGTTAAAAGCATCGACGCGGGTCAGGTGATCTGTCACATCAGTTCCTTCAGGGGCATACACATACACGTTGGGATCAATTTTATCAAACATTGACTTTTGAATCAAGGCGGCATGGAAATGTCCCGGATCGAGGGTCAACAGTTTTACCTCGCCTTTGGCACCTGTAAATTTGCTCATGGTCTCTTTTTTTTCAACTTTCTTTGACCCACTGCCTGCACAGGAGGCCAAAAGGGCGGTTACAGCCAGGGCTGATAATATGTTTTTATTCATGGATCGAATACGTTAATAATTGATAATATTATAGCTAATATCAATTTTATACATCTACATTTAAAGCAAAAGTAGGAAAAAAAACCTTTGGGAATGTAAGGATGGCATTTATCCGGGCTGTACTATTCCATGTAATACATGAAAGTGATGGAGTAGTCGTATATTGTTAGAAATTCTAAATATCTTCATCACCTGTGTCAATTGATTGTATTTGCTGGATGCCACTAGAAAGGAAAAGAAATAGTCGTTAGTGATATTAAATAAACCCTTAGTAGACACAGAAAACAATATCATTAAATGTAAAATGTTTTGACAATCAATTGTCCATTATTTTAACTCCCGTGAATATTACCGGGATGCTAAGTAGTTATTAATGGTAACATTATGTTTTTGGCATCATATTGGTAGAGGGCAAGGGGCAGGGAGGACGGAGACGGGGCTTTCAGTTTAAAAACAGTTGATAGAAAAAGAAATAAAATAAAAGACTAAATATGATCCATTTATCCAACATCGACAAGTATTACGATTCAAAGTTCCAGCGGACTTTTGTATTGAAGGCTGTTAACCTGGAAGTGAAAGAAGGCGAATTTGTGAGCATCATGGGACCAAGCGGTTCAGGTAAATCTACTTTGCTGAATATTATTGGACTGTTGGATGCCCCTTCAGCAGGCGAGTATTCACTGTACGAAAAATCAGCACTTGACCTGAAAGAAAAAGACCGGGTAGCCTATCACCGCAATTTCATGAGCTTCATTTTCCAGGCCTATCACCTGATTGAAGAGATGACGGTCTATGAAAACATCGAAACCCCATTGATTTACAAAGGGGTCAAGAGCCGCGACCGTCAGGCTATGGTGGCCGAACTGCTCGACCGGTTCAATATGGTGGCCAAAAAGGATCTTTTTCCACAGCAACTTTCAGGCGGACAACAGCAACTGGTGGGCATTGCACGTGCCATCATCGGTAAACCTAAACTACTGCTGGCAGACGAGCCCACAGGGAACCTACAATCTGTTCAGGGAGAAATGATCATGGAAACGCTTCAAGAATTGAACCGGGAAGGAATGACCATCATCCAGGTAACGCACAATGAATTATTTGCTCAATATGGTAAAAGGGTGATCAGGCTGGAAGATGGGATTGTCAGGGGTGATATTTCTACTAAAAACAATCAGCCAGCAATGGTAAAATAATCCATCTCTATGAATTCATTCATCACCATAAAAGAAATTATCCGGTGGGCTAACCGGAACAAAGCAACGGCTGCATTAAGTATCAGCGGAATGGCAGTGGGAATAACTGTGGCATTGCTCATCGGCTTCTGGAGTATCAATGAATTCAGCTTCGATAAATTCCACAAGGATTATGACCGCATTTACAGGACTTGCTTACAGGGCTTTATCAACAATGAATCGTCCAGTTTCGGCACTGAATTTGCTCCCCTTGGACCCATTGCCAAAGATCAGTTCCCTGAAATAGAGGATATGACGCGTATTTCGCTCATTCAGAGAGACATGATTCGGGTTGATGGGACAACCTATTATCAAGACAAGATTGCTGCAACAGATAAGAACCTGTTTACTTTTTTTTCTTTCAAACTGGAAACAGGTGATCCGAAAACCTGTCTCGATAGTCCTGAAAAGGTGGTGATCGATAGATCTTTCTGCAACAACTATTTCAATGGCAAAAATCCATTGGGCCAAACCATTGATATGTGCGGAAAACATTTAGTGGTGTCTGCAGTGATGGAAAATGTGCCTGAAAATTCTCATCTGAAATTCCATGTGGTCATTCCCATCGAAAGTGTGGATTGGCTAAAGAACAATACCTGGGGCGGCAACGACGTTTACCTTACCTATTTAAAGTTGAAGCCCAATAGCCAACCTGATTTACTTGGCAGGCAAATCACTGAAATGACCTATGAACATTTCCCCCCATATAAACAATTTAAGATTACCCAATTTTTGCAACCCCTGCAGAAAATCCATTTCTCTTCAGGCTTTCGATTCGATTCTGTTATTACCAGCGACCGCCGGATTGTATTTATCTTTATTTCCCTGGCTGGCCTTATCCTACTGATTGCCACGTTCAATTTTATCAACCTGTTTATTTCCACCTCCTTTCTAAGGGCCAAGTCCATCGGTATCAAAAAAATCAATGGTAGTTCCAATTACGGATTGTTTTTTTCATCCTATCTCGAAACAAGCCTCTATGTATTGACTGCTGCCATATTAGCTATAGTGATCTTTACCCTGTCACTTCCATCCTTCAGTCAGTTATCGGGGACCAAATTGACCATTGACCTGAACGATTACAAGGTTTATCTATATACAGGTATTTTACTGATAACCACCATCTTCATTTCAGGCACCATCCCTGTTTTATACATCCTTCGGTTTAACCCGGAAGCAATCATCAGGAACAGGTTTAAAGGAAGCGGGGTCACCCTTCTCCAGCGGACTTTGGTGATCTGTCAGTTTACCGCATCGATTTTCCTGATCACCTCAGCAGGAGTAATCAAAAAACAAATCAACTATATTCACACCAAAGACCTGGGATTCAACAAGGAACATATTATTTATTTCATGTCCAAAAACCTAAGCCGTAATTATGAACCCATCCGGGGTGAACTGCTAAGGAACCCTAACATTCTTGATGTGACAGCCAAAAGCTGTCTCCCCTATGAATGGAACAACGGTAATGTAATTTCTTCGGCTGACGATCCCACGAAAGAATACATCATGGAGGTTTGCGAGGTCAAATACAACTATGCAGACCTATTGAAAATTCCCCTGGTGGCAGGAAGGAATCCATTTACTTCAGCAGAAAATAACAACGGCCAGTGCATGATCAACGAACAGGCGGCTACTAATCTTGGATTGACCGATCCTATAGGAAAACAGATTAAACGCTCTGGAAGTGAAATCTATACCATCGCCGGAGTTTTAAAAAATGCAAATACAAAATCCCTTCATTTAAAGGTAGACCCCCAAATATACCTTCCGCTCAATCAGGTTAATGGAGGAAATTTCATCATGGTAAAAACCAATGACCAGGTAGAAAGTGTCATTCATTCGCTTGAAGCAGCCTGGGATCAAAACCATCCTGAGGTTCCATTCGAATATCACTTTTTGGATGATGCCTATGACAAGCTCTATAAAACCGAATACATTGCATCAAAGATCATTTCCATCGGAATGATGATTGCCCTCTTCCTTGCATTCATGGGACTCTATGCCATTTCTCATTATGCCACCCAACGCCGGGTAAATGAAATTGGAATCAGGAAGGTTAATGGTGCAAAAATATCCGAGGTGATCGTGATGCTGAATAAAGATTTTATCATTTGGATCATTGTGGCATATGTAATTGCGGTCCCTGTTACTTGGTTTGCAATGAATTTCTGGCTCGAGAACTTTGCCTTTAAAACAACCCTGAGTTGGTGGATCTTTGCCCTAGCCGGAATGCTGGCACTGGGAATTGCCATCCTTACTGTCAGCTGGCAAAGCTGGAGGGCTGCAACGAGGAACTCGGTGGAGTCGCTGAGGTATGAATAGACGGAAGAATGAAGTCGGATGACAGGAGATGGAAGACGGAAGAAGAAAAAAGGAGAATGGAGTAAGGAAAAAGGAGAATGTTAAATGCATATTACGAATGATTTAATCACAAATTAAGTAGACCAAAACATGTTCAGAAATTATTTCAAAACAGCCTTCCGATTTTTAAAGCAGAACAAACTTTTTGCTGCCATCAATGTGATAGGGTTATCGATTGCCTTGGCTGCTTCCTTCATTATTCTTCTTTTTGTGATCAATGAGCTGAGTTACAATCAGGTTCACAAGAACAAAAAACAGGTCTATCGGGTGCTCAACTATTACGTTGATTTTAAGGGTACCAACTCCTATACACCATACATTTTGGCATCTGCTCTGAAAGAGGAATTTCCACAAATAAAAAAAGCGGTCAGGTGTCGGAATGTAAATGGCTTAAAATTAAAGCTCAACAATGAGTTGATCAATGTTTGGAATGCAGTTGCAACCAATTCAGAAATCTTTGACATTTTTACCCTACCAATGGTCGGGAATCAGTCTAATCAAAAGTTATTGGATGATCCTAACGCCATTGTTCTCTCCCGGGACGAGGCTGAAAAGTTTTTCCCTCAACAGAATGCGGTAGGGAAGGAAATTACCGGTTATTTGAATAACCAGGAACACATTTTCATTGTAAAAGGAGTCTTTGAAAATATACCACCTAATTCAACCTTTCAGGCCCAATGTTTTCTAAACAACCAATGGAAGGTTGATGATATCAACAAATCATTCAATATCACCAATGCCGATGTGGACTGGGATAAAGATTTTTGGATTACATGGGTATTGTTGTCAGAAGATTCTAATCCCAAAGATCTGCAGAAACAAATCCATGCCTTTGAGATCAAACATCTTGGAGAAAAACCCTTGAAAATTTATTCCCTTCAAAATTTATCTGATGTATACCTTGGATCAGAACAGGTAATGAATTCGGGAATGAAAGGGAACATCAATAATATCAGATTATTCCTTGCAATTGCCATATTGATTGTTTTGGTGGCGGCTTTTAATTTTATAATTCTTTCAACAGCCGTTTCTACAGGCAGGGCAAAAGAAATTGGAATCCGCAAGACCAACGGTGCACCTATCAATTCATTAAGAATTCAACTACTCATTGAATCTGTACTTATATCGGTAATGGTTTTGCCTATAGCATTGATTTTAGCCAAGATTGGACTACCCTATGCAGGGCAACTATTTCAAACCAAGCTTGAAATCATACCTTCAAATATTGTGTTTTATTGTTTAATCTATCTGTGCCTGACCTTATTTATCGGCCTTGCTTCAGGCATTTACACTTCAGCCTATTTATCGAGGCTCAAAGTGATGGATGTTTTGAGAAATACCCCCATGTCGGGAAAAAGCAAACAGTTTTTCCGTTCTTCCCTGATCGTCATTCAATTGTTAATCTTTTGCTCCTTTGTAGCAAGCACATTGATTATCCGTTCCCAGTATCAATATGCATTAAATAAAGACCCAGGCTACATCAACAAAAACATCGTCTTGGTGGATCTTGGTCGTGATTTTAAAGGATATTCGGCTTATATAAACAGTGTAAAATCAAATCCAAATGTGATCATGGCAGCAGGAACCATGGAAGGTCTTCCAATGATGAGTTCAATGGCATCAATGATCTCCAATTTTCAGGACAATACGCAAAAAGTAAAGGTAGAAGGCATGGCTATTGACTTCAATTTTCTAAAAACAATGGGCATTTCAGTGATTCAAGGCAGGGACTTTTCTGAAGAATTCGGAAGTGACATGACCAATTCTATGATTCTAAATGAATCAGCCGTCAAACAATTGAGTATTACTGATCCTGTTGGAAAAAAAATGGAAAGTTCAGTGATTATTGGTGTGGTAAAAGATTTCAACCTACATTCCCTTCATACGGATATTCCCCCATTGATGATAAACATGACAGACCGGTATATTGAACAAGTTGCCATTCGTTATCAACCAGGAACGCTGAGCCAACTAATTCCCTTTTTGGAGAAAGAATGGGAAAAAGCGGCCCCTGACCGGCCTTTCAGCTATTCAAGAATCGAAGATATTATTGAAAGCCTCTACTCTTCAGAAAAGAATTTAAGTACAATTGTTACCCTATTTGCCCTGTTCACCTTGCTCATTTCTTCATTTGGACTATTTGGGTTAACTCTTTTTATCGCACGAAGCAGAACTAAGGAAATCGGCATAAAAAAGGTTTTCGGCAGTACTGGTAAAACCATCATTTACTCTTTTCTGAAAGGAAATCTCCTGATGGTTTTATTCGCATCCCTGCTTTCAGTCCCAATCACTATTTATTTTATGACCAGATGGTTGGATAACTTTTCCTATCATACAACCATTAGCTGGTGGGTTTTTGCTATTGCTTTCGGGGTTGTAGCAGTAGTTGTTTTTTCAACGGTATTGATTCATTCCTTCAGGGCATCACGAATAAATCCGGTGGAGGCGCTGAGGTATGAATAAAAAAGTATTGATGGTTTGATTACCCAAAGTTTCCTTATTTTCGCTATAGAAATATTCACACACCAACAACCATGAAATCCATACTTCTAAGCCTCCTGTTGATCGTTTCATTACAGACGTTTGCACAACAAGTCTCACCGGTCGATTGTGTGAATCCCCTGATGGGTTCCGATTCCAATTATTCGCTCTCAGCAGGAAATACCTATCCGGCTATTGCCATGCCTTGGGGGATGAACTTCTGGACACCGCAGACGGCCAAGATGGGTGACGGTTGGGTTTATTCCTATGATGCCACCCATATACAGGGCTTCAAGCAAACCCATCAACCCAGCCCCTGGATCAATGATTACGGACAGTTTTCATTGTTTCCCATGACCGGGAAGTTGAAGATTGAAGGTGAAGAACGTGCCAGTTGGTTTTCACACAAGTCTGAAACCGTTAAGCCCTATTACTATTCAGTTTACCTGGCCGACTATGATGTAACAACTGAAATCACTCCCACAGAACGGGCAGTACTATTCCGCTTTACTTTTCCTGAAAATGACCAGTCGTGGGTGCTGATTGATGCTTTCGATAAAGGTTCGTACATTAAAATCATTCCCGAAGAAAATAAGATTATCGGATATACTACCCGCAACAGTGGTGGTGTGCCTGCGAATTTCAAGAACTATTTTGTCGTTCAGTTTGATCATTCATTTGCAGAAAGCCAGGTGTGGAGTGGCAAGGAAATCGTTTCCGGAAAGTCGGAATTAAATGACGACCATGTGGGTGCAGCCATCCGGTTCATTACTCATAAAGGACAGCAGGTTCACGCAAGGGTGGCCTCTTCTTTTATCAGTTTTGAACAGGCTGACCTTAACTTAAAAGAAATTGGCACTGACAATTTTGACCAGCTTTGCCAGAAGGGACGCGAGACATGGAACAAGCAGCTCTCGCGCATCGCCGTTGAAGGAGGCACCACAGACCAGGCACGCACTTTTTATTCTTGCATGTACCGCACCATGCTCTTTCCGCGTAAGTTTTTTGAATTCGATAAGGATGGCAGGATGGTTCATTACAGTCCCTATAACGGACAGGTTTTGCCGGGGGCTATGTTCACCGACAACGGCTTCTGGGATACCTTCCGTGCAGTGTTCCCGTTTTTTAACCTGATGTTTCCATCGCTTAATTCACAAATACAGGAAGGCCTGGTGAATGCTTATAAGGA
>DMFR01000285.1:13023-15587 GCA_003450125.1 Prolixibacteraceae bacterium
TGGGCCAGTCCCGGACACCGCGACTGCATGATTGGTTCCAACTCGGCTACCATCATTGCCGATGCTTACCTGAAAGGGGCACGTGGCTATGACATCAATACCCTATATGAAGCTGTTCTGAAAAATACCACCACGGAAGGCCCCCTGACATCGGTTGGCCGCAAGGGAGTGGATTACTACAACAGGCTGGGATATGTCCCCTATGATGTAAAGATCAATGAAAATACCGCCCGCACGCTCGAGTATGCATTTGCCGACTGGACCATTTACAGGCTGGCCAAAGAACTGAAACGGCCCCAGAATGAAATTGATTTGTTTGCCAAGCGGTGCCAGAACTATCGCAATGTATTTGATCCTGAGACTAAACTCATGAGGGGTAAAAACCTTGACGGATCGTTCCAGAAACCCTTTAACCCTTTTAAATGGGGCGATGCTTTTACCGAAGGAAACAGCTGGCACTACACATGGTCGGTGTTGCATGATGTACAGGGTTTGATTGATTTGATGGGGGGTAAAAAAGAATTTGTAGGTATGCTTGACTCCGTATTTGTAGTTCCGCCCATCTTTGATGAATCCTATTACGGGCAGGTGATCCACGAGATACGCGAGATGCAGATCATGAACATGGGCAACTATGCACACGGCAACCAGCCCATCCAGCACATGATTTACCTTTACAACTATGCCGGTCAGCCCTGGAAAGCCCAGAAGTGGGTGCGTGAGGTGATGAACCGCCTGTACCTTCCAACTCCCGATGGCTTCTGCGGCGACGAGGACAACGGCCAGACCTCTGCCTGGTATGTCTTCTCAGCCATGGGTTTTTATCCTGTATGCCCTGGAAGCGGCCAGTATGTTTTGGGAGCTCCACTGTTTAAGAAGATCACCTTAAAACTTGAAAATGGGAAAGAGGTTGTGCTGAATGCTCCTGAAAACAGTGCAGACAACCGGTACATTCAGTCGATGACTTTCAATGGAAAAGAGTATTCTAAAAACTGGCTCAGTCACAGTGAACTAATGCGGGGAGCTATCCTTAACTTTAAAATGAGCGCTCAACCCAATGAGAAAAGAGGCATTGAGGACCAAGATTTTCCATATTCATTTTCGAATGAGAGAAAGTAATGGATGAATTAGGATCAAAATATTGATTGTAATTTAATATTCATTGGGCCAACAGGTCTCCTTTTTATCTATCTTTGATTCCCTGCTTAATTTTGATTGTGCAGTGAAAAACAGAAGTCAGATTGTTTATATTTTATTACAATGGCCGGAGAAAGAAAGAATTACCAGCAGAATCAAAATAATGCCAAGATTACCATTGACCAGGTCAATGCTCAATATGGAAAGATCCCACCTCAGGCAATTGAAGTGGAAGAGGCTGTTTTGGGCGCCCTGATGCTTGAACGCGATGCCTACATTACCGTTGCCGATATCATTGATACGCGTAGTTTCTACAAGGAAGAACACCAGAAGATATTTGAAGTCATCAAGTACCTGTCCACCCACGAGAAGCCCGTTGACTTGCTCATGGTGACCCAGGAACTCAAGAACCGCAACAAGCTGGAAGAAGTGGGAGGCCCATTGATGATCACTCAGCTGACTTCAAGGGTAGCTTCGGCAGCCCACATTGAATTTCACTCCAGAATCATTGCCCAAAAGTTTATCCAGCGGGAGATGATCCGTGTATCTACTGAGATACAAACCAAAGCATACGACGATACCATTGATGTGGACGATTTGATTGACTTTTCGGAAACTGTTCTATTCCAGGTGGCCGAAGGAAACATCAAAAAAGAATCGCAGCCCATCAGACCTCTCTTGCGGGAAGCCACTTTACTCATTGAGGAAGCCTCCAAGCGGGATGACGGACTGAGCGGTGTACCCAGTGGATTTACCGCCATGGACCGTATTACTTCAGGATGGCAGAAAACCGACCTTGTCATTGTTGCTGCCCGTCCTTCTATGGGGAAAACAGCCTTTGTATTGTCTATGGCACGTAACATGGCCGTGGAACACAGGGTCCCTGTTGCCCTTTTCTCGCTTGAAATGTCATCCCTTCAGTTGGTCAACCGTTTAATATCTGCGGAAACTGAATTGGGTGGAGAGAAGATCAAAAACGGACGTATGCAAGGCTGGGAATGGGACCACTTTCACCGTAAGCTGGCCGTTCTGGACGATGCACCCTTGTTTATTGATGATACCCCTGCCCTTTCAATCTTTGAATTCAGGGCCAAGTGCCGAAGACTTAAAATGCAGCACAACATAGGAGCCGTAATTGTCGATTACCTTCAGCTGATGACTGCCGGAACCGACATGAGGGGAAGCCGTGAACAGGAAGTGAGTATGATTTCACGTTCACTCAAAGCCATCGCCAAAGAGTTGGACATTCCGGTTATGGCGCTTTCGCAGTTGAACCGATCTGTCGAATCGCGCGAAGGGAAACGCCCTCAGCTTTCCGACCTTCGTGAATCGGGAGCTATCGAGCAGGATGCCGATATTGTTTTATTTATCCACCGTCCCGAATACTATGGAATCACAGAAGATGAAAACAACAATTCGCTGATCGG
>DMFR01000283.1:0-2253 GCA_003450125.1 Prolixibacteraceae bacterium
ATACTGCCATTCCTGAATTCCTTAAAAGGTTGATTTACCTTACTGAGGACCCGCCTAATTTCTTTGAGCATGAACTTCCTGGCACCCGGCAACGTTTGATGGATTGTAGATTAGGATTTGATCCACTTTATTATTCCCAAATTTACCTTGGAGGAGCAGCTTCCGATCTTCCTTCCCGGGGGCAGATTGCAAAAATTCAGATTCCAACGTTGATTGTGGCGCTTCCCAATGATGAAAACCATCCGCTGGATATAGCCAAGGAACTTAATGGATTAATAGACAGTTCAAAGCTTTGGGTGGTTTCTGATTACAAAGCATACCTGAACGTACAGGAAGAAGTCGGGAAATTTTTAACGGAAATAGATCGTAATAACAAATTGTAAATTTTAGGCCTATTTTTCTTTCAAATTGAAACAAGCAAATAAAGTCAATGATATTTTTAACTATCTTGGCTTCGGAAAATAGATTATTCATCTTTATATATAGAAGTTATGGAAAGAGTTTCAGACAGAGTAGCATGTTTATCTGCATCGGCCACCCTGGCTGTGGCCCAGAAAAGCCGCGAGTTAAAGGAAAAAGGCATTGATGTGATTAGCCTTGGAGTGGGTGAACCTGATTTTAATACCCCCGATTTCATCAAAGATGCTGCCAAAAAAGCCATTGATGATAACTTTTCAACCTACTCACCTGTACCCGGTTACCTTTCATTGAGAAAGGCCATCGTGGATAAATTGAAGCGCGACAACAATTTGGATTACACCACCGACCAAATCATCGTTTCAAATGGTGCCAAACATTCCATTGCCAACCTGCTTCAGGCGTTGATCAACAAAGGCGATGAGGTGATTATACCTGCGCCTTATTGGGTGACTTACATTGAACTGGTCAAATTGAATGAAGGAGTAAACGTGATTATTCCTACTACAGTGGACAGTGATTTTAAGATTACTCCCGCACAGCTGGAAGCTGCCATTACACCCAAGACTCGTGCCTTCTTGTTCAGCAGTCCAAGTAATCCAACCGGCAGTGTATACACCAAAGACGAACTGAAAGCCTTTGCCGACATCTTTGCCAAACACCCCAATATCATCGTTATTTCGGATGAAATCTATGAACACATCGTTTATGGCATCAAGCATGAAAGCATTGCTCAATTCCCCGAAATTAAGGCTCAAATGGTGGTTGTGAATGGCGTTTCGAAAGCCTTCGCCATGACCGGTTACCGCATTGGTTATATTGCTGCCCCACTTTGGTTGGCCAAAGCCTGTGACAAATTACAGGGACAATATACTTCAGGGCCATGTTCCGTTTCACAAATTGCATCTGTTGCAGCATTAAATGCTCCGCTGACCACAGTTTATCAAATGGTTGAACAATTCGAAAAACGTCGTAATCTTGTATTGGACAGACTGTCTGAAATCCCTGGCGTAAAGACCAGCAAGCCTGATGGCGCATTTTATGTATTTCCTGATATTTCTTCTTTCTTTGGGAAGTCGGATGGAACAGTCACCATTAAGGATGCCGACGACATGGGCCTTTTTATCCTATCAAATGCCTTCACCGGTGTTGTTTCCGGTTCAGCCTTTGGTGCTCCTGAATGTATCCGCATTTCGTATGCCGCTTCTGAAGCCGATCTGAACAAATCATTGACACGAATCAAAGATGCTTTGGCTACTTTAAAATAAGTACTTAAAGTGACTAGAGTGTCTAGAATACTTAGAGTGCCTTAAGTACTTTAGACACTCTAGACACTTTAGTCACTTCTTTAAACTTTCATCGCCCGGTCCATCTCCCTGGTGTGATCCTTTAATTTGAGGGTTTCGCGCTTATCGTAGGTCTTTTTACCTTTGGCCAATGAGATCTCCAGCTTGGCCAATCCGCGGTCGTTAATGAACAATTTGAGGGGTACAATGGTGATCCCGCCTTCCTTGGCTTTCTTCTGAATTTTTACCAGCTCTTTTCGATTGAGCAATAGCTTGCGGTCACGCTTGGCAATGTGATTGTTGCAGGTGCCCAGTTCGTATTCTGAAATGTGCATATTTCTCACATACAGTTCATTGTTGGCAAATGTGCAAAATGAATCAACCAGACCAGCTTTCCCTCCACGGATTGATTTGATCTCGGTTCCGGATAATTGAATACCGGCATAAAAGTTTTCAATGATCTCGTAATCAAAGAAGGCCTTTTTATTTTTAATGCTGATATTTTTCTGTTTGTGTTCCATTTTAAATACGCTCCATTAAATTTCCCGTC
>DMFR01000283.1:2316-4003 GCA_003450125.1 Prolixibacteraceae bacterium
GCTCCATTAAATTTCCCGTCTTGTTTTAATTTCCTGACTGTCGGATTTGGCATTACAAAAATACATTATTTTGTACTTCGAAAACTTCAGAACTCATGCACAACGAAAAATATAATCTCATTACGATTCTTGGGCCTACTGCTTCGGGAAAAACAGCCGTTGCGGCTAAGGTGGCTTCACTGGTGAATGGTGAAGTCATTTCCGCCGATTCAAGACAGGTGTATCGCTCTATGGATCTTGGAACGGGCAAGGATTATGCTGATTATGTGGTTGATGGTCAGAGTATACCTTATCATCTGATCGATATTGTGGATGCCGGCTACGAATACAATGTTTTTGAATACCAGAAGGATTTTCTACGCGTATTTGCTGATATCACCTCACGTGAAAAGCTTCCGGTGATGTGTGGCGGAAGTGGTTTATACCTTGAGGCCATTCTTAAAAACTATAAGCTCATTCAGGTTCCTATCAATGAACCCTTGCGTGAAAGCCTGGATGATAAATTATTGTGGGAATTGACTGAAATACTGAGAGGGTATAAGAATTACCTGCACAACCAAACCGATACTGAAAGTTCAAAGCGTGCCATTCGTGCCATAGAAATTGAAGAGTACTATCTAACCCATCCTGAGATTGATACCGGGATGCCTGATATCAAAAGTCTGGTAGTAGGAGTGGAGTTTGAACGATCAGCTCGCCGTAAACGTATTACCAGTCGACTGAAACAACGTCTTAAAGAAGGAATGCTGGATGAAGTTCAACGTCTTCTGGATAGTGGGTTAACGCCTGAACAATTGACCTATTACGGTCTGGAATACAAATACATGACACTGCATCTTACTGGTAAGATGACTTACCAGGAAATGTTTGACGGACTGAATGTAGCTATCCATCAATTCGCCAAACGCCAGATGACCTGGTACCGTAGAATGGAGAAACAAGGCACTGATATCCATTGGCTCGATGGCTTCATGCCTATGGAGGAAAAGATTGAAAAGATTCTGGGATGGTACTCTGAATAAGATGAAGGAAATTGAATTAAGAATCAACTCTAATTGGAACTTTAATAATGTCATGGTCGTTAAACTCCTTAATTGTCCTTAATTGAAGAGTAATATGAAAAAGTTAAAGAACATTCATCCCGGAGAAGTATTGAATGAGGAGTTTTTGATTCCACTTGGAATCTCCGCCTACCGTTTGGCCAAGGAAACTTTTATTCCTCAAACACGAATCAGTGAAATAGTAAAAGGAAACAGGAAAATTACCACAGATACTGCTCTTCGTTTTTCCAGGTTCTTTGGCAACAGTCCCAAGTTCTGGCTTACTTTACAAATTGACTATGATCTGGAAGAAGAACAAACTCAAAAGGAAAAAGAGTTGAATGAAATTAAGCCAATGGAAGGAAGTGCCGCTTAGAAAGCAAATATAATAATGAACTTTAAGCCCACTCTGAAAAGTCAGTATCGCCTTGAAGGGTTTAAAGTTTAAGGTTTAAAGTTTAAAGTTTAAAGTTGCGTGCCGATCTGGAATCAACGCAACGTTTAATGTTAATTAATATGTAGCTTTCTATCGGCACGCAACTTTAAACCTTAAACTTTGAACTTTAAACTATCTAATCCTATTTTCTTTCCCTCCACTCAATCCTCATTACGCATAAATCGGCACCATCTGATTCACGCACCAGGCA
>DMFR01000283.1:4201-7980 GCA_003450125.1 Prolixibacteraceae bacterium
ATTCCGTAATCATCCAGCACCCGTTCCACATACTTGACACTGTTAAAGTGCTGGTTAATATCCAAATCACTAAACAGAACAGGGTAGAAGTTCAGCTTTTCAGAATGCACATCGGGCTTGATCCTCTTGGGATTCCTACATGCGTTTGTGTCTGTCAGTTTTGGGAACGTTGTACGGTAATCGCTTAACCTGAATATCTTGTGAGATTCCATATCCAGGATCAGCCAGGCAGAACTAGCCCGCAGTAATATTTCCCCCTTCTCATCTTCTAAAATATACTCACGGTAGGCATACATGCCGTCAGTCCCAGCCGACCAGGTACTCAAGGTAATCTGATCCTGCCATGCCGGGTATTTCTCAACCTGGAAATACATCCGTGACAGTACCCAAAACAAATTGTTGCTTTTCAAACTGTCATATCCCCAATCCATTACCTGTGCATGGGCCCAGGCCGCTTCGATCAGGATATTGAAAATTGATGCAATGGATGCTTTGCCGTATTGATTTGTCTGATACGACTTTACTGATAGTTTCTCCTGATATTTCTGCATTTTAAGGAGTTGATTTTAAACCTTTCTACAAATATATTGTTGCGTTTTGAAAAACCAATGGAAATATCGACTTTTGCACAAATTATAATAGTTAGATGAAGAAAATTATCATAAAGACACCTGAACAGATTGAGGGAATCAGAAAAAGTAGCAAATTGGCAGGTCAAACACTTGAATACATTGCCGAATTTGTGAAGGAAGGTGTTTCAACTGAATACCTGAATGAGAAGATTGACGCCTATATCCGTCAAAACGGTGCTATTCCCGCAACATTGGGATATAGCGGATATCCAAAATCCTGCTGTATTTCAGTGAACGAAGTGGTTTGCCATGGAATTCCTTCTGAAAATACCATCCTGAAGAATGGCGATATCCTGAATATTGATGTTACAACGATTCTCAACGGCTATTATGGCGATACGAGCAAAATGTTTACCATTGGTGAAGTCTCTCCCCGTGCCCTTGAGTTAATCGAGGTAACCAAGCATGGAATGAATCTAGGCATTCAACAGGTAAAACCCGGAAATCAATTCGGAAACATTGGCTTTGCTATCAGCAAATATGTCAAGTCAAAAGGGTTCAGTGTGGTCTATGAGTATTGCGGACATGGTGTAGGTGTCGAATTTCATGAAGAGCCCCAGGTCGATCATACTTCACGCCGCAATACAGGTTCATTTATGGTGCCTGGAATGACTTTTACCATTGAGCCAATGATCAATGAAGGCAGGCCTGGAACTATTGTTGATAAAGTGGATAAATGGACCGCCCGAACAGTGGATAAAAAACTCTCTGCTCAGTTTGAACATACTATTCTGATCACCGAAACCGGTTATGAAGTACTTACTGATGTAACAGGAGAATACTAAATAGGGCGACTCATCAAATGATTTGAAGTCATCCGATGAATACCTACATTAAATATTTTTCATTACTTTTACACAAAAAAATGAACGATATAGCAGTAAAATACAACAGGTTAAATAAAACTGCAAGGCAGGAAGTAAATGACTTTATGGATTTTTTACTTAGTAAACAAGAAACCAATAATCCCAATTTTTTGTCTACTTATAAAAACAAAATTCTAAATGTGTCTATCTGGACCGATTCTGACTTGAAAATATTTGATCAAAACCAAAAATTGTTCAATCAATGGAGAGTTCAGGAATGGTAGTTGATACCAGTATATTTATTGAATTCTTAAGGGCTAAAGACAAAACAAAAACTGCTCTATTCTTGATTCCTAATGATCAACAAATTTACATTTCATCAGTAACCTTATATGAATTACTGATGGGGGCTTCTACTCCTGATAAAATCTCTGACATAAAATACTGACTGATGAAATTCCTGTTTTACCTTTTAACGAAGAGGTTGCAGTGAAATCGGCAGAGATTTATCATCAACTACGACAATTAAACAAGATGATCGAATTTAGAGACATTTTCATAGCAGCCACTTGCCTTGTCAATAATCTTCCAGTAAAAACCCTCAATAAAAAGCATTTCGATCGAATTCAAGAATTAAATGTTCAATAGTTAACAAACATAAATAAAAAATTCACCACAGATTACTCAGATTAACACAGATTAAAATAATTCCTTTTAATTTGTGTTAACCTGAGTAATCTGTGGTTAATTTTTTATAATATTCCAGATCTACTGGGCACGTATTCTTTTAAATCAGTGTTAATCTGTTAAATCTGTGGTCTATTTCTCAGAAATACAATACAAATATTTTGCGCCTCGTAAGAAGAGGTCATTGCCAACCACCACAGGTGATGCTTCAAAGGTATCATCCAATGTGTTTTTGGCAAGCAGTGAAAATTCGCCCCCAGCTTTTACTACATCTACAGCTCCCGTTGCTGCTACATAAATCCGATCCTTACTGGCAGTTGGGGAAGAGAAAATATTGTCTATCCCATCTATTTTCTGGTTGCTGTAGATAACTTTTCCATCTTTGGCATCCAGACAGGTCATAACCCCCTTGTTGCCTTTCAGAAAATACAATTTTCCATCCATCAGCACTCCGCTAGGGGTGTAAGGTGCATCCTGGTTGTATTCCCAAAGTATTGCACCCGTTCCTGTTATATCGCCCTGGGCCTTGGCCAGATCGATGGCTTTAATGGCATTTCCCCTGAATCCACTCAACAGGTACAAAATTCCATTGGCAAACATGGGGTTAGGAATCACGTTCGCGGTCATTCCGGTACATTCCCAGATCACTTTTCCCGTTTCCACATCATAACTTCTCACTTTCTTGGTTGCACTGGTAATCAATTGAGCCTTTCCATTCACCTCAACGACTACTGGGGTTGCCCATGAAGTGGTCTCTTCCCGTTCAGCTGTCCAGGCTTCCTTGCCTGTTTTCTTATCCAGGGCATACAGATATGATTTTTGCTGATGATCCCATTGGAGAAAAATCTTGTCTTTATACATTGCAGGAGAACTTCCTTCACCAAAACTTGCCACAATGTCCATTTGTCCAAAATTGCGTTCCCATTTAATGTTCCCTTTCATATCGAGACAATACAGGCCACGTGAACCAAAGAAGGCATATATATTTTCACCATCAGTGATTGGGGAATTCGAAGCCCAGCTTCCCAACTCATGAGTTCGTTCGAGGGGCGCTTCTTCTTTTACAACCGTTTGCCAGTTAATCTTTCCAGAAGTTTTATCCACTGAAATGACCTTAAATTGATGAATTAAATCAGTTTGATTGGGCGCCATTGGGCTGGCAGCAGCAGCTGTCCCTTCTGGTTTAACCGCTTTCCTGTCAGTTGCCACGGCCGTTTGAACAATGACCTGGTTACCCCATACAATCGGTGTTGCATGACCTTTTCCCGGAATTTCAAGTTTCCATTTCACGTTTTTAGTCTCACTGAATTCAATGGGAGGATTGCCCATCGGGTTAGCCCCTGAATTGTATAAACCACGCCATTGCGGCCAATTGTTTGTATCTGTTGTCTTATTCTGAGCCTGAGTCATATTTGTCGACAAAGACCAAAAAAGCAGGATGCAAAAAGATTGGATAGCCAATGCTGTAATCGATTTTTTCATAGTTGGTTATTTTGGTAATTGAATTTTTATTATAGTTGAAAATATATACCAGTACTTATGACTACAATTGAATGTAAACGTTTAACCGATAATAAAATTAAATATAAAATCTTTTGTATCCAAAAGATTGGACAGTAATTAACTTCCTTATAAGAATAGAAGATGATCCCTG
>DMFR01000310.1:0-6016 GCA_003450125.1 Prolixibacteraceae bacterium
AGGTAGCAAGAGATACCAGATCAGCTTCGAAGGAAAAGGTGTAAAATTTAAGGAGAATTCGATTCAAGAACAAAAGCATCTCTTTCAATCTAAAATCAAAATGGATTATGCGGATATTTTCATGTCTGAAAAAGTACAAATTTTAATCAGTAGAATAAGAATAAACAATCATTTCCTCAGAACTGAAAGCCGTCTATAGACAATATCGACAATAGTCTGTATTGTCGGAAATATCAGGGGCATATATGCTAATGCATCAGCAAGCCATTTCTCCGGCGTTTTTCTTGGCTGACAGCAGATTGTAAGCTCCTTTTATAACAACCTTGGCTGTTGTTATGTTGAAACCTTCAGGCAAGACAATTTCAGTATAACCATTATCGGTAACCCCCTTATGAACCTCTACGATCTCATATTCGGAAAAAGGTTTCCCGTCTTCGACTTTGTTTTTGTCAAAAATAAAGATATAATCCTTGTCGTCAAAGCTCACTACAGCGTCCTGAGGTAAAGCGGCAACCGTATTTCCAGATGTTTCTACAACGGCATTGACATACATTCCAGGCAACACATTTTTACAAACCCCTGTAACGCTTGCGTATACTTTATACGTTTTATCAACACTAACCGATTGACCGGTCTGGAGAATTACGGCATCATGTTGTTCGGTTTCATTGTTGATAAAGAACCTGATTTTCTGTCCTTTGGCCACTTTATCGGCATCCTTTTCATAGAGGCTTAATTCCAGGAAAAGTTTGTCGCTGTTTACAATGGTGAACAATACATCAGAAGGAGAAACAAATTTACCCAGGTTTACATTCACTGCTGTAACAAACCCTGAAATAGGAGAATGTAAGGCTACAGAGCTGCTGATCGTTTCTTCGTGCAGGTTGGCAGGATCAATCCCAATAAGAGATAGTTTCTGTTCCAGTGATTTCACCTGTGCTTTCAGTGTCTTATAATCAACAGTTACCTGTTGCAGGTTTTGTTCTGAATAGACTTCATCTTTGTATAGTTCCGTGTGGCGTTTATAATCAGCCTCAGCAAATTCAAACTTGTTTTTTGCCTCAAAATAACTTTGCTGCATATCAACAAAATCCTGGTTTTCAATCACTGCCAGTGTCTGACCTTTGCTAACAGAATTTCCCGGCATCAAGGTTGTGCTTTTAATGAATCCTCCCATTGGTGCACATACTGTAGCCTGATTTTGAGGGGCAACTGCAATGATGCCGTTCACTTTTAAGGTTCCGCTTAACAAACGCATTTCGATGGCTCCCGTTTCGATATGTGCAAGCTTGATCTGGTCATCCCGCATTTCAACAATATTATCAGGAATGACCTCTTCTTCAACCTTTGCTTCATTGGTCTTCTTAGCACTATTGCATGCGATTAAAACAATCAGGGATAATGAGAAAAGTGATGTTTTGATGAATCTATATTTTGACATACTATTGATTTTTAAATTGATTTTATCTTAATTATTTAGCGGGCATTCTCAATAAATAATCCTTCCTAAAAGGTTCTACCTGTAATAAATTCAATGTTTATAACTGTTTGGTTATAACTGTTGAGCGCATCCAGGTAATTCTGCCTGATGCTCAATGCACGACCCAGACTCAGCACATAATCGAGGTAATCCAACGCCCCAGCCTTATAGCTTCGGGTCGATTGATCAATGATCAGGTTGGCTTCCGGAATGGCCTGCTTCTCGTAATAATCAACACTAGCCTGGTATTTTCGGTATTCATCAAGCAAAGACTGGTAATTCCCCTGTAGGGTTTTGGTATAATAGTCAGCATTGGCGCTGGCTATTTGTACCTTTATTTTAGCAGCCTTCACTTTGGAAGAAGAAGGTGCAAACCAAAGCGGGATAGCTATTCCAGCCTGAATACCATTGAACCGGTCTCCGGGACCAAAGTTGCGGGACAACCCATTCACCTCCTGAATGCCCTGCATGATTTGACTGAAATAACCGATATTGAAATCAGGAAGGGCACGACTCAACTCCAGCTTCTTTTCCAATTGTGAAATTTCTACCTGCTGTGTAATAGCATTCATAGAAGGGTTAGCCAACAGGACAGAACTATCGGTATTCGGGACAAAATCTATGCGGCGCAATACCGTATCAGCTGGGTGGATGACAAACCCGACATTCAAGAGTGTTTGCAACTGGCGGTTCAATATGGCCTTGTCTGCAATCAGCTGCAACAATTGGTTCTTTATTTCCAGGCTTTGCGAACGGGCAGTAATCATTTCAAGGCGGTTGGTTTCTCCTGCTTTTGCCCTTAGTTCTGCCGCACGGCTAAATCCTGAATACAAACTATCCTGGTATGCCAGTAATTTTTGTTTGGAATAGAGAAAGGCCAATTGCCAGTACAACTGTTTGACCTGAGTAGCTGTTTCAAGCTGTGAAGTTTTCAATTGCCATTCGCTGTTTTTCACGTTAGCATTTGCAAGCTTGTTTTGGTTAATGTAAACCGTAGGAAATGCAAAAGACTGTGAAACAGTAAAGCTATTGTCATTGGTATAGGAATTAAACTGTCCGTATTGACCATCGATAGCGGTTTTAGGAAGATCCCATGATGCTCCTTTCAGCGCTTTCTGCACTTCCACAGAATAAACAGAAGCCCGGATGTTCAGATTGCTGTCCAAAGCCATTTGAATCGCTTCGTACAGGTCAATAGTCTTTGCTTGCTGTGCATGGGTGTTGTTTAATATCGAGGTACCAAGGATCAAGAAAAATACCATACTAAGGACTTTTGTCCTTTTACCGTTGGCAGAAAGCCTGAATTTATGGGACGAGAAAATGATATAGAACACAGGTAGAATGATTAAAGTTAGAAGCGTTGCCGTTATCAATCCTCCAATTACAACAGTGGCCAATGGCTTTTGCACTTCCGCACCGGCAGAAGTGGACAATGCCATCGGTAGAAACCCTAGAGAGGCCACCGCAGCGGTCATTATAACAGGCCTTAGACGCGTTTGAAGGCCTTTCATCACTCTTTCTTTAATATCTGTCATCCCTTCCTTTTCAAGGCGGTTAAACTCAGCTATGAGCACAATTCCGTTAAGTACCGCCACACCAAAGAGAGCAATAAATCCTACTCCTGCAGAAATAGAAAAATTCATTCCCCGAAGCCAAAGTGCAAAGATTCCACCTATTGCTGACATGGGAACCGCCGTAAAGATGAGCAGTGTTTGCTTAACCGAATGGAATGTGAAATACAGCAGCACAAATATCAACAGCAGCGCCACCGGAACTGCAATCATTAATCTTGCTTTGGCTGCTTCCAGATTTTTAAACTGACCTCCATACGACACATAATAGCCCGTTGGAAGACTAACCTGTTGGTCAATTTTGTTGGTAACATCATTGATTACGCTTTGAATATCACGGTTACGAACATTAAAGCCAATGGTGATGCGACGTTTAGTATCTTCTCTCGAGACCTGTGCAGGACCTGACTGAATGGAAATGTCGGCCACTTGTTCGAAAGGTATCTGGCCTCCGTTGGGCAAGGCTACCGATAGGTTTTTTACATCATCCAAACTCTGGCGGTAGTCTTTATCCAACCGAACTACAAGTCCAAAGCGCTTTTCTCCATCAAAAACCACCCCTGCCTGACTTCCTGCAAATGCAGCACGCAGAACACGGTTCACATCATCAACCGATAGACCATATTGGGCCAGTCGATCTCTGTTGTAGGTGATTTGTACCTGCGCCAATCCAGTTACTTTCTCCACATTAATATCCGCAACTCCTTCGATATTGAGAATTAATTTTTCTACTTCAGATGCCTTTTGAGCCAAAATACTGAGGTCATCACCAAATATTTTAATGGCAACATCCTGTTTCGAACCCGAAAGCAATTCATTGAAACGCATTTGAATGGGTTGCTGAAATTCAAACTTCACCCCTGCCAGAGGAATCAAAGCTTCTTCCATCTTGGCAACCAGTTCCTCTCGGGTTGTTGCTGAAGTCCATTCACTTTTATCTTTAAGGGTGATAATATAATCGCCCGTTTCCATGGGTGTTGGATCTGTAGGGATTTCACCAGCTCCTATTTTACAAACCGTATGTTGTATTTCAGGAAATTCATCAAGCAATAATTTATTGGCTTTCTCCACCATTTCAACCGTATTGGTCAGCGAACCTCCTTGCAGGGTCATTACACCGGCTGCCAAATCACCTTCTTCAAGTTGTGGTATAAACTCACCACCCAAACTATTAAACAGGAATAGACTGGCTACAAACAACAAAATAGCTGAAACAGAAACCAGCAGTTTACGCCTGATGGCAAATAGAATGACCGGATTAAAGGCTTTGTGAAGTCCATCCATCAGCTTATCTGAAAGATTCCTTTTGTGTTCAGTCTTTTTACTCAAGAACAAAGCCGAAGCCATTGGTACATACGTTAAGGAAAGAATGGTTGCTCCTATCAAGGCAAAAGCAACTACCTGGGCCATGGGGCGAAACATTTTGCCTTCTATTCCCACCAACGCCATTATGGGAAGGTAAACAATCAGGATGATAATTTGTCCAAAAGTCGCTGAACTCATCATGTTTTTGGCAGACTGGAATACATTGTCATCCATTTGCTCTTGCGAAAGGCGCTTAATCCCCTGATGGTGATGCTTACTCAAAAAGATGCGGTGTACTGCACCTTCTACAATGATCACAGCTCCATCTACAATCAAACCAAAATCGATGGCCCCCAGACTCATCAGGTTACCCGAAACCCCAAATAGGTTCATCAATGAAATAGCAAACAACATAGAAAGTGGGATTACTGAAGCAACTACAAGTCCTGCCCGCATGTTCCCCAATAACAATACGAGGATAAAAATGACAATCAAGGCACCTTCCAGCAGGTTACGGGAAACGGTACCAATAGCTCGCCCTACAAGATCCGATCTGTTCAGGAAGGGCTCAATAACCACCCCCTTGGGCAATGACTTCTGAATAGATGCAATACGGGTTTCAACATTATCGATCACCTCATGGGCATTGGCGCCTTTGAGCATCATCACCACACCGCCTACTGCCTCCGTGGTATCAACCACAAATGCGCCGTAACGGGTAGCGCTCCCATATTGAACAGTGGCGATGTCCCTTATTAAAACAGGCATTCCGGAGGTATTGGTTTTTATGACAATTCTCTCAATATCTTCAAGGGTTTTCACCAATCCAATACCTCGAATAAAATAAGCGTTGGGCTTCTTATCAATATAGGCGCTTCCGGTATTCTCGTTGTTCTTTTCCAGGGCATCAAAAATGTCGGTCAGTGAGAGGTTCATGCCCCTGAGCCTTTCAGGATCAACGGCCACTTCATACTGCTTTACAAACCCACCATAGCTGTTAATATCGGCAACACCAGGTGTTCCAAGCATCTCGCGGCGTACTACCCAATCCTGAAGGGTGCGCAGTTCCATGGGGTTGAATTTCTTCTCCAACCCTTTTGCTACGGCAAGTCGGTATTGGAAAATCTCTCCCAACCCTGATGAAATGGGGGCAAGTTCTATTTTAGCCAAACCTGAAGGAATAGCTTCCTCCGCTTCCTTTAATCGCTCACTGAGCTGTTGGCGTGCCCAATAAAGGTCAACATTGTCTTTAAAGACAATTGTAATTACCGACAATCCCAAACGCGAAATGGAACGAAGTTCAATAATATCGGGGATATTGGCCACTGCCACTTCGATGGGGGCAGTAATAAAACTCTCTACTTCCTGTACGGCCAGAGAAGGCGCCATTGCAATCACCTGCACCTGATTATTGGTTATATCGGGAATAGCATCTATGGGCAACCGACTAAGGGAATAGGTTCCCCACCCTATTAATGCAAAAACAAACAAGCCGACAATGAATTTATGCTTGATCGAAAAATGAATGATACTTTCTATCATGCTGAAAATGAATTAAATTAATACACTGGGAGGAAAAGTGTTCAGTGGTCAGTCACAGTGTTCAGTGTTCAATGCTGGCCACTGAATACTGTGACTGAACACTGATCACTGAACACTG
>DMFR01000310.1:6121-6584 GCA_003450125.1 Prolixibacteraceae bacterium
TGAACACTGATCACTGAACACTGTGACTGAATACTGAACACTGAATACTAAACCGGGTATTAACTTAACTGCGGAGGTTGCCAGATGGAGCCAGAATAACAGGAGACGAATTCAGAAGAATATTCTGGATAAAGACATCCCTGTAAGAATGAAAAACTATTGAATTGAATTGAAATATCTTGCTGGATAACAGGTGATGCACAACAATTACAGGTACAAAGTGGTGAACAATGATCTGCATCCTCTTGATGTTGATGGGTTCCATGGCTTTGGGTGATCTCCATTTTTTGAACAGTATGATCCTCTGGTCGGTCAATGCAAGGAGTTGCAGTGAGCACCATGATGTAAATGGATAATATGCAGGCTATGAATCTCATCTTGGATGCAAAGATAAAGGATAAAGAAGTGAAAGTCATAAAATTTTGAAAGTAATATGGATTTATTAAAATATGGTCTTCATTTC
>DMFR01000310.1:6671-7571 GCA_003450125.1 Prolixibacteraceae bacterium
TATCCTTTTCTTTCATAAATGTTACCCAGATTTCGTAAATTTGATAAAACAGTACCTGTAAATCAAAAGCAGAAACATGATAAACTTCGACCATTTTGCATATAACAAAACTATCTTACCGGAGGAAGCCAATATAAAAACCAAGTTCTTTGAAGAACTTGAGCAAATCTTTTATAAGGAATTAATTCACTCGGAAAAGGCAATAGAATACTTTAAAAATTATAGTTCCTTTAGTATTGAAGGCTTTATGAAGTCTTATGCTTCTAAAAAGGCACATCTTGTTCAATGTTACGAATTCTACCAACAGACTTATCTTGAAAAAGAGACCACCGACCTGGGTTACCAAAAGAAAGCGGAGGACTTGCTCATGTCTATTCTCCAAAAGAAATTATTCAATATGCAGCTTTTGTGGAGGGCCGGGAAACTGGATATTGATGGAATCCAGCTTTGCTATGACTTTCAGTTTTGGGAAAAGTACATCGCCTCCTGCCCTTTTATTGATCCCATTACTGATAGTGAAGTTGAAATGATCAAAGACTTTTTAATGCTTTCCAGTGAAGAAGATCAATTTGAGCATTATAACGGAGTTTCATGGCAGGACTACGATGGCAATATGATTAGGGACGAACATGGAGTCCTTCAGGATATGCCCGAATGGTATGATTTTTATGATATGAGAATGGGAACGGATACTTTGTTGCTTTTACCCAACCACAAAGGAGCCAGAGAAGAGTTTTACATGGGTCTTACCCGGGAGGAAAACAGGAAGAATAACCCTCCCAAAAATGAATTTAAAGTCGATCCAAAGCCTATCATCATTGGTTATGGCAGGGATATTACCGATTTTGCACAGTATTTTGAATCAGATAAATACTTTATTGAATTGTTTAAATACTATAG
>DMFR01000229.1:0-260 GCA_003450125.1 Prolixibacteraceae bacterium
CACTTTTCCCTGGGGTTGGGTATCCGTCAAACTGAAAACTTCAAATCCGAAATCTGGAATCCGGGGCAAACCTATATGCTGTATGGGGTCTATGGCTGGAGTCCGTGGAACATGAAAATAAAATTTGCCAACCGTCTGATGGCCAAGACGTACAAGTTTTCAGAAACGCTTTATGGGCTTGACAATGTTTCCAATATCGACTTTTTTGTGCATTCCACCAACCAGTGGCCCAAGCCCTACCTGATGGATGAATTGTTTTC
>DMFR01000229.1:521-679 GCA_003450125.1 Prolixibacteraceae bacterium
AATAAAAAGTATTGGGGCATTGATCTCTATTATTGTTACTGGAAATCAAGGACAACGGCCGATTGGTGCAATTACAATGTCCTTGGCCTGAGTACCAAATTTAAAATTTAAACACCACGACACAAAGTAAAAAAGGATTCACCACAGATTACACAGAT
>DMFR01000229.1:912-5251 GCA_003450125.1 Prolixibacteraceae bacterium
GTAATCTGTGGTGAATTCCTTTTTTACTTTGTGTCGTGTTTAAATTTTACTTTAAGGCACCTTCAATCTATTTCGAAATCCCATACAAATATCCGTACAAGGCAGTTTTTCCCCTCATGGTTTGCTGGGGCGTAAACTCCGAATGTGCATACACATACCTGGTATTGAAATATCCCTCTGCTTTGGGCCACTTGCTGGCATAATCAGGATAACACTGTGCAGTCATCCAGCTTGGGCGGCTCATAATCATTCCCCCTTTGCCCCAGTCATCGGTATTCTGATAAGGTGTAAGTCCAGGATGCACTCCCGGCGTTCCATCATTGCGCCCTGTGGCGTAAATGTTTTCAAAGCTTCTTTTGTTTCCCAGGCTGGTGGTAGCTGTAGTCATCTGAATCATGTTCAGCGGATTCCTTCCAAGTCCCCAACCTGCTTCCAGAACCAAGGCGTTTTTGAACAATGCCTTTTCAATTTTATCCGTACTTACGGCATGGGCGATGATCGTTCGTTGAACATTCTGGTTGGTTTTCCAATAGCCTGTCTTCTCGTCAGTTGCTCTTCTTGAAGGCCTTGAAAGTGTCAGTTCTGCCTCGTGGGACTTGGCTTCATGAATGAGGGATTGTTTCATCATGCGAGCCAGGGCCGGATAATTCACCTTCCTGTTGGTCATCAGATAGCCAGCAGTTGCCCACAACTGGTTTACAGTAGAATTCAAGAGTTCAGAAGTGCCCGTGGTGGCAACACTTTCCTGGTTCACCACTTTTTCATAGGAAGAGTTACCCGTTACGTTGTAAAGAAAAGCAGCTGCAGTCATCTTCAGGTCCCTTCCCCGGATATTACAGTCACCTATATTGTGCTTGGTATCCAGTTGCTGATCCTCCAAGGTACCTGCAAACTGATATGCCACAATGGCCGAGTCTCTATAAAGATTCATTAAATCAGTCTTTCCTGCAATCCGAAAACAATCAGAGAGCATGGCTGCATTGGCGGCATTGGCCCAGGCGGCAATGGCTGTTGTACCGGCCTGGTACATGACATTGTCCCTGTTGGGATTGGTAACCCCATTGCTGTAGGCTTTGCCATCTCTCAGGCGCAGCCAGAAGTCAACTTCATTTCTGGCCTCATCCAGGATGTCGGGTATTCCGTTGTCACTTTCTGCAATTCCCAGATTGTCATCCGAGATTGCTCCTTTGGTCAGGATATAGGGCAGCAGCATGTCATAAATGATGGACACATGGCCCAGATGCCTGTCCCAGTCCATGGCATCGGAATGACCGCCATAAACATTCACGTTTTCCGGATTGCCCGGCTTGTTGTACTTGGCCCAGGCATTGGGCGTATCCCATACATCACCGTGTGAAAAGGTTTTCCAATCCGGATGATAGGGCTGCATGGTGGTAATGATCACTTTTGTATTCTCGGGCGATTTACCAGGAATGTACAATGGGCGCCTTGGAACGGGCGTCATATTCATATTGTCCTGCCCGATGCGCATGTAGAAAAACCCGATGGTTGACACTTTAAAGGGGTCATAATAGGCGTTTTGAGCGATGATAAAATCGGGACTGCATCCAATACCATCCACCACCAAACGATAGGTTCCCGGTTTCGAAAAGCCGGTAAAATCGACATTCCAAACGTTCGAATTGGTGAGGTTGTATCCACCGGCATCCGTGCCGTTGGCTTTCCAAAGGGAAACCTTGCCCACTTCCTTGGATTTCTTACTGTTGACATCATAAATCGATACCTTATTTCCTTCAAAAGAGGAATAATCCCTTGCGCCGCCATCACCCATCCATTGGTACAAGTCGGCAGCCTTTACACTGGCATCATTGGTATAACCCACCAGGTTAACATGCAGGGCTTCAGTGCGGTTGTTGAAAATATCGAAGGTAATGTCCTTTGCAAACACATCCGTATTGGTTGTTCCATTGATCTGGATGGTGTAAGTTTTTCCTTGTACAAGTGATTGTGGCAGTTTCAGATAAATGGAATGTTCCATGGTACATTCATAGTTGTAATCCTTTCCAGCCCACTGCCCTTCAGCCATGCCATTGAGTTTTGATTTGCGGTAACAGGCCAAAGGCTTTAATCCGGTGCTTCCATAATGGGTATCGTCGGCTGAAACAATGTTCCAGTTCAATGCATTTACCGCCTCGGTGGTGTTTAGCGGAGTGCCAAACCAAACCGCCTTGTTTTTAGGGGAAGTGGGCGTGTCGTTGGTATAGGCGGAAGGCAGGTTTATGTTCTCATCAAACGTAACTACTCCGTCCGTAAAGTAAATGAGCAGGTAATCTTTATCAACAACTTTTACTTCCACCAGTTTTGAGGCCTTTGATGGAAGGGCAAGGCAGATAAATGTACTACAAATCAGAAATGTAAACAGTCTTTTCATGGGTTAATTGGTTTGGTTTTTGAGGGTTGGTTTCAATTGTTATTATTGTTTCTCAAAATTAGTATTTATATACTGTTTTCCAAAAATAGTTTGCTGAATTCCACTATGAATAATTCAATTAAAAAGGACGATTTAAGCTTTTGGATTCTGCCATCCGCTTGTAAAAAAAGCAAAGGAACCTTATAAACAATAAGCTTTAAAAATTTATTATTATCCTGAATTTTAAAATTGGTATCAAATCTCAAAAAGCACCAATCCTTAAACCTTAATAACCTTAGTAACTGGAATCATATCCCAAAACCCAAACCTTAGTAACCTTAATTTACGCAATAATTATTTCACTTAACCTTGCAGCTTTTTTCAAAGAAATCTTCGTAACTTTAATCATGCCATTTATCCTAATCTTTTCACCTTATGAAACTGGATTTCAATAACCTATACACCCATTTTGTTTTGATCACCTCCCAAAGAGAATTGATGATTCCGGAGAAAAGCCGGGACAGGATTGAAAAGTACATTACCGGCATTGTCAGCAAGTACGGGTCAAAACTATATGCCATTTATGCCAACCCTGAACATGTACATATGCTGATATCAAGGTCACCAACTCATTCCGAAGAGGAACTTGCTTCAATCATTGCCAAGAGTTCAGAGAAGTTTATCAATGAAAACAGGCTTGCTCCCGGTTTATTCAGCTGGCAGCAATCGGGAGCTGCATTTTCTGTTTCCAAGTCAGGGGTGGATTGGGTATACAAATACATTCGGAACCAAGGAGAACATCACAAACATGAGAGTTTTGCCCAGGAATACGATCACTACCTGAAGGTTTATAAGCAATAGTGGGAAGGTTACTAAGGTTCAGGTTCTGGGGTGTGATTCCAGTTACTAAGGTTATTAAGGTTTTGGGAATGGTAGTTAATTGGATTGGTTGTATTGGATAATCGGGAATTTCACATAGAACATTCAGAGAAACAGGTCTTCTAGTACTATTTCAAATTATTATTTCCTTAAAAAGTATAAATATTCTGATCAATTTTCCAGCAAAGTTGTTAGAACCTTATCCAATTCCTTTGGGAGGGTGAATTTAGCTGGGAAAAACGTGTAAATAATTAATTTGAATGGATCAATATCAGAAACAGGTACGCATGGAATTGTCGGCCTGGCAAAAGCAGATGCTTCGCAAGCCTTCATTTTTTAACTGGCTCTCAAAAGAAGTACAGACAAAAATCAATACCTGGATTCCTGAAAAGATTCATTCGGCCATTACTACTGCCATCAAACAAATGATCCGTGGCGTCTTGTTCGGAGCTACCCATACTACAGCCAAACCGGTGGCCCATCAATCGCTGCGCCAACGCGAAACATCGGTGCAGCAAAGAATTGAATTCTATCGAACCACCGCTGCTGTTGAGGGTGGAATTACCGGTGCAGGTGGCATCTTGCTGGGCCTGGCTGACTTCCCGATTCTAATTGGCATTAAGCTGAAATTGTTGTTTGACATTGCCTCCATGTATGGATTCAATGTAGCGGATTACAAGGAAAGGCTTTACCTGCTGCATATTTTTGAACTGGCCTTCTCCAGCCATGAGCATCGAAAAAATGTCTATCTTCAGATGGTGGATTGGGACCAAAAGAGCAAGCAGCTTCCCGAGGATATCAATCAGTTTGACTGGCGCAATTTCCAGCAGGAATACAGGGATTATATCGACCTGGCCAAGATGGCCCAATTGGTGCCCGTGATCGGTGCTCCGGTGGGCGCAGTGGTCAACTACCGCCTGATCAGAAAGCTGGGCTTCACGGCCATGAATGCCTACCGGATGAGGCTGTTGGAAACCAAGTATACCTCAACCCATCATGCTGTATCGAACTGATATTCCAATCTGTTTATAAAATTAAACACATAGGTCACATAGAAAAAAATCTATGTTTTCTATGTGACCTATGTGT
>DMFR01000229.1:5343-14544 GCA_003450125.1 Prolixibacteraceae bacterium
TCTATGTGACCTATGTGTTTATTAAATGGGTTAAAGCGCAAAGAAAAATGGCGCTTTTTGCGATATTTTGAATGAAATTACATACATTTATAACCTTATATTGAATGTCAATTGATCTAAATAAATAGGCACCTTATGCATAAAATCTTTACTTTCTCGTTGATCATGTTATTATCTTCCCTGCAATGGTTGTCAGCCCAGCGGGGGTATTATGATGCTCCCTATAAACGGTATGAGGCCGATCTGTCTACCCTTTCCAACGGGGCGGTGGCTACTTCAAAATCCTATGCTCAGGTTGATTTGCAATCCGAGGCATCGGACCAGGTTTGTGTGACGATGAAAAATACGGATGCTGCTGCTGAATTCACCCTCTTGGAACCAGCCGACGGGATGGTGATCCGCTATTCGGTGCCGGATGGAGAAACGGCTGTAATGGGGGTATATGATGGAACGACCAAAATTACCAGCCTGACCCTGACTTCAAAATGGTCATGGGAATATTTGTGGAGCAATGGTGATCCCAACAATGTGGGGGTAAAAAATAAAAATCCAAGGATGCGCTTTGATGAAGTCCGCTTCCATTTGCCCGCTAAACTGTCGAAGGTAAAACTGGTCAGGGAGAGCGGAAACCCTACGATAGATTTCATTGAAATGGAACCTGTTGCAGATGCCCTGACTGCCCCGGCTGGCGCGGCGGTATTCAGCGGCGACGGCAGCAAGTTACAGGCTTTCATTGATGCCAACGGTGGAAAAACGATCTTCGTTCCTGCGGGTGTTTACAACATCAACAGCCAGCTTTACTTTGGGGTTCCTCAGACCAAACTGCAGGGGGCCGGAATGTGGTATACGCAGGTGAATTTTACGGTCACTACTGCCAGTGACGGCGGACTAAGGGCCAATGCTGCACAGATCAGTTATGCCGATCTGTACATCACCACCGATATGACCACGCGTACCAAGGGATATGGAGGCATTATAGGGGTCTATACGCAAGGTTCCACGATCAAAAATGTATGGGTGGAACATTGTGCCACGGGTTCATGGATCGGCCAGTACACGACCATTGGGCCGGCCATTGCCGATGGTTTTGTCATGTCGGATTGTCGGTTCCGTAATACCTATGCCGATGGTGTGAACCTGTGCAAAGGAACCAGCAATGCCATTGTTGAACACTGTAATTTCAGGAATAACGGGGATGACGCACAGGCCGTATGGAGTGCCGAAGGATTGGAATGTGTCAACAACACCTTCCGATACAATACGGTTGAAAACGGATGGCGGGCTGCCGGATGTGCCATCTATGGAGGATATAGCAACAAGGCGCATCACCTGATCATCAAAGACAACCTTGAAGCCGGGTTAAGGGCCAACAATTTTTTCGCAGGCATTGGGTTCAGGGCTGCCGGGATGCACGAGTTTTCCAACATCACCCTTATTGGATGCGGCACTTATAATGATTTATGGAACCAGCCGATTGGATCCATTGATTTGGCCTGTAGTAATGTGGCTGGAACAAGAGTCCAGAATGTAAAATTTTCAAGCATCGATATCCTTGATTCAAAGAACGATGCCATCTATATTTATAAAAATGCCGGTGAAGGATTCTATAATTTAATCTTTCAAAACATTACCATTAATGGTACTGGTAAAGAATATCCGTTTAACAATGCGGACAATACCAGCCGGGCCAGGGGATATGGCATTTTATTTTCAGCAGGTACGCTTACCGGATATGGTACCTATTGCAACCTGGTTTATTCAAACCGTGGAGGCAATGCCACCGCAGATGTGAATTCAACGGCCAAAGGATCTTTTACATGGACTGCACTTACAGGATGCGAGCCTGCTGCTGTTACCGGGGTAAGTCTTTCTCCGTCAAGTACCGATGTCGCGGGCGGGGCAACCGTACAGCTTGTACCGGCTTTCACCCCCCAGAATGCTTCTGATCAAACGGTTAGTTATACTTCGAGCAATCCGGCAGTGGCGAAGGTTAGTTTTGATGGGATAGTGACCGGTTTATCCAAAGGACAGACCACGATTACCGCAACCACGCAGGATGGCAATTTTACGGCTGCCAGCACAGTGAATGTAACCAGCACCCCGGTTTATAGTTACAGGATCAAGAACCGCTGGCAAAACACATACCTGTACGATGCGGGCGACCGTGTGAAGTATTCGGCCACGGCCGGTAACAATACCTATTTGTGGCTGTTTGAAGACATTGATGGGGTGAAGGAGATCAAGAATAGTTCGACAGGTGATTACATGCACATCGAAAATCTAACAGGTTATGTACAATGTACAACCCGTACACCGGGGGCCATGAGTTCCCGATGGTCATTGGTGGATGCCGGAAGTGGGTATGTGTTTGTGAAGAGTGAATGGAACCCGAATACTTCCATTCATATTGAAAATCTTCAAGGCCAGGCACAATATGGAGCCATTGAAACTTCGTGGTGGAGCGCCATGTGGATACTGGAACCCATAGCAATCGTATCCTCAGTGTCCAGCTTATCACTTGAAAATACAACTGAACTTTATCCCAATCCGTCCACGGGTGATTTTAACCTGTCGATGGGTAATTTTGCCCCCAATGAGAAGGTTTCCATCACCATTTACAACCTTGCAGGACAGGCTATGTACACCAGCTCCCGCATGGCAGATGGAAATGGTATTTTGACAGAAAAAGTAAGTACCGGAAATATTCTTTCTTCAGGGAATTACTATGTGACGGCCAAAGGAAATTCAAACTTTACAAGGGTTAAGTTGTTGATAGGGAAGTAGATAATGATAGATTTTATTTGGTCCATTAAAATCACTTTTGAAGGCCGTTCAAGCGTTTTCGTCGAACTTGATTTGATCAGAGCTAACGATCTTATCCAGGGGTTTTTTGATGGGTAATGTGAAATAAAAGGAGGAGCCTTCTCCCTCTACACTTTCAACCCAGATTTCACCACTGTTTTTTTCCAGAAAGCCTTTCACCAGCAATAATCCTATCCCAGCCCCCTTGTTTTCCTTCCGGGTATTGGAAAGAACCTTCATTTGGGGGGTGAACAGTTTATCCTGTATTTGTTTGGACATGCCAGTACCGGTATCTTTCACCTGAACAATCATTTTATTCTCATTCCTTTTTGCGGTAATTGTGATTTTGCCCCCGGGATGCGAATGTCTAATGGCATTTGAAACAATGTTCTGAAGGATAGAGAGTAACATCTTTTCATCAGCAAAAACATGGGCGTTTTCTTTTAGGTCGTGATGCAGGTTGATGGTATTGACGCCAGCCACTTCATTTAAATTTTCAAATACCTTTTCCACATAATGTTTCAGGACGATTTTTTTAGGGGAAAATGCTTCCGAGGCGTATTTTATCCTGGCCCACTCCACCAGGTAATCCAGCATGCTTAACTCTTTGGTAGAGGCTTCATAGAGGCTGTCCAGCAGTCTCTTCACGCTTTCGGGCTCCATTTTATCAAAATCTGATTTCAGCAAATCTGAGATTCCAATGATGGCGGCCAATGGACTTCTTAAATCATGGGAGAGGATGGCCAATATGCTCTCTTTGTGGGTATTCAGTTCTTCCAGGTCTTTGATATATCTCTTGATGGCTTCGTCAGATTTTCTTCTCTCGGTGAGATCACGAACTATCTTAACATATCCGAGCAATTCTCCCTCCATGCCGGTTAACGGGAAAACCAATCCGTAGGCATAAAATATACTGCCGTCCTTGCACAGGTGCCACCTGTTATCGACCGCTTTCCCTTCTTTCAATGCAGTCTCGATTTCTTTTTTCGGGATACCATTTTTTTTATCCTCTTCGGTAAAAACGATCTCAAAAGGTTCGCCGATCACTTCATCCGGTTCATATCCAAATATAGTGGCAGCGCCTGAATTCCAACTGTTAATGATGAACTCGTTATCCAGGGTGAAAATTGCATAATCTTGCAGGCTGTCTATGACCTGGCTGTAAAATTCAGCAGAAGGAATATATTTTTTTCTTAGTTTCTTAGGATCGGATTGCTCTTTACTCATGTCATAATCCCTTCATTCTTTTTCCACTTTTTCTGTGAACGGTATTACTGTGCTTTCGAATTCAAAATCTTTGATATCCTCCCTTGTGAGCCATTTTTCAGAGGTTGTCAACTTATATTGGTCATTTCCCGTAGGCTGCAATTCCCATACAATTCCATCAGCTTCTGCAAATGCCACATTGCCCTGCAGTTGATCCTTGAACAGCCTGTTGATTAAATTCTTGTCCGAAAGGCCTGAGCACAGGGCTTTCAAGGCCAGTTCCCTGGTTACTTCTGTTTGCTGATCCGGTTCCTCCTTCATTTCAAATTCCACAACAGTGGCCCTGGTGGCGGGGAAGTGCCCGTTGTAGGCTTTGTAAAGCAGTTGATTGATCGTGAATAAGGTCTTGTGTATCGTTATGTCAGAATAATTCTCGGACACTTTTTCCCTTAATATTTCGTGCGACAGGTTCTCCGTTTGACCGTCGGCCAAAATCTCTGACAGTTTGTAATTCAGCACAATGGCCGCTGCATCGCTTGGCTCAAAGTCAGAAATGGCCATAAAGAGGTAGGCTTTTAACTCACTTGGTTGGAGCTTTTTGGCATCCGCATAATCGAACCTTTTTAGAAGTTCAATATAGTCAGCATTGGTCCATGAACCCTCAAGCTCATCTAACGTTTTTATGTTGTTTATTTTTACTGAATATTCCATAATAATTTACTATTTAACTATTTACAATTTACTATTTCTCATTCAATCCTTTAATCCTTTAACCATTAAAGATTAAATAATTAACGATTGAATATTAACGATTAACGATTAACGATTGAAGATCCAACCATTTAACCATTTAACCATCCAACCATCCAACACTATACTTTGTTTTTCTATCTGAACGATTTGTGCTATATATTTATATCCAGGGATTTATAGATTATTGATCAGTCCCCTGAAGATAAATCCATGAAAGGGAAGTACGGCATACCAATAGATTCTGCCCCATAATCCCAGGGGCCTGAAGGTGGCGGTCTGGGTGAGGACATTGTCATCATCCATTTTAAATTCCAGCCATGCCTCTCCGGGTAACTTCATCTCGGCATAGAGCAGTAACCTTTTTTCTTGCTTGCTTGCAATGAGCACTCTCCAGAAATCCAAAGCCTCACCTGCACGGATTTCAGTAGCGCTTCTTCTTCCTCTTCTCATACCCACGCCACCTGCCATTTGATCTATAATGCCCCTGATTTCCCAAAGCCAGTTGCCGTAATACCAGCCAGTCCTTCCTCCCAGGGCCCATATTTTATCCAATGTATTCTTTGGGTCAATCATTTTCCGTTTACGGACATCCTTGAAGCAACCATTCACCGGCACTTCAATGTATTGCAGCAGGCCATTTCTAAAAATGCCACTTGTTTGGGCATCTTTCCAACTGGACAATACCTGGTTTTGTTCAATCTTGTCAAAAGCAAGCTTTATGGAGGTGTCGTAATCAATCAATTCAATACCAAGCATTGAGGCCAAATTGTTGGGTTTGCAAATCACTTCTACCTTCATGCTGTTCACCAGGTTTTTGGCCAAAGCAAATGAAGTAGCGGTAACAAAATATAACCAGTAGGATGAAATCTTGGGGGTCATAACCGGCACAATCCCAATTCGTCGTTTTAGTCCTCTGACTTTTGCAAAACGGAGCAACATCTCTTTGTAATTTAAGATGTCGGGTCCGCCAATGTCGTAAGTTTTATTGTATGTTTCAGTTTTGCCAACCACTCCGCTGAGAAATTCAACCACATTGCGAATGGCAATGGGCTGACACTTTGTTTTTAGCCATCGGGGTGCAATCATGACGGGCAGCTTCTCCACCAAATCACGGATAATTTCAAACGAGGCGCTTCCAGAACCTACAATGATGCCCGCCCTTAAAGTGGTCAGGGCAAAAGTTGACTGGCTTAAAATATGCTCCACGTTCTTGCGTGAACTGAGATGTTTTGACAGCGCATTTTCATTGACAATACCGCTTAAATATACAACTTGTTTGGCATTTGTTTGCTCAATCCGGTCTTTAAAGTTGACGGCACAGGTTTGTTCCATGCTGGTAAAGTCGCCCTCCTCAGTTGCCATGGAATGGATCAGGTAATAGGCCAAATCAATGTCATTGGGGATATTTTGCAGGCTATCTTTATCCAAAAAATCAGTTTCTACGATACTGATATTGGGGGAATCATATTTGTTGTTAAACCTGCTTTTATCCCTTACGCAACAAACCACCTGATGCCCCTGCTGGAGCAAAACGGGCAACAATCGCTGGGCGATGTATCCGGTCACTCCGGTTAATAGAATTTTCAATTGTTCTGTTTTTAAAAGTAAGACTACCTAAATTCACCCGGCTTATCTGTTTTTTTTATCCATGTCCTCAGTTACCTCATTTCGCTGAAGCTTCTGATGCATTTCTCTTCCTTTGTGAACGACGATCTCCACAATTTCCTCAATATCTTTTTTTGAAGTCCTGAAATTTACAATGCATGCCCTTAAGCAGTACTTTTCAGTTATGAGAGCGTTCGATAAAAACACTTCGCCACCATGCTGTAGTTCATTCAGCAATTTTTCATTCAAATTGTTTAAATATGCTTCATCCATCTTATGATCGTGCAAATAACCCAGGGGGATATATCTCAGGGTGGTAATGCTTAGGTTGTGGGTAACTGCCTCCAGTTCAGGATGTCTATTGGCCAATTCGAACAGCAGTTTTGCCAGCTCAATATCGTCGTTAATCATCTGAATGTATCCATCTTTTCCCACCTGCTGCAAGGCCATCCATACCTTCAAGGCCCTGAAACCTCTGGAATTCTGAAGTCCATATTCATAATAATTCAGGGCAGGCTCCTCGAACTGGTTATTGAAATTGTAATATGTCGGGTGTGAACTAAAGGTATCGAGCAGATGCTGGGGATTTTTAACCAGAGTGCAGCCTACTTCAAGTGGAGCATAAAGCCATTTATGGGGGTCGATGGCAATGGAATCAGCTTCTTCCAGGCCGTTGAACAGATCTTTTAGCCGGGGCAAAACAGCAGCGGGCATACCATAAGCCCCATCAATGTGGAACCATAACTCATAGGTTTTACAAACTGCAGCTATTTCCGACAGATTATCCACAGCCCCCGTACTCACATCGCCGGCATTTCCAACTACGATAAAAGGCTTTTTGCCTCTTTTTTTGTCCTTGTCGATGGCTTGTATTAACAGCTGGGTATTCATTTTATTACTGGCATCGGTAGGTATCCACCGGATGGCATTCAAGCCATGACCAAATAAAACAGCCGCCTTTTCAATCCAGGTATGTGTCGCTTTTGAGGCATAGATGAGCATTTTGGGAGAGGAATTGACAAGCCCGCTCTCTTTTATTCTTTTGGGTGATTTGGCTGTCCTGGCGGCTAAAAAGGCATTGAAATTGGCCATATTGCCCCCGCTTACCAATATTCCCCCATAAGTTGGTGAAACACCAATAAATTCTGCCAGCCATCGGATGGTTTGTTTTTCAATGGCAGTTGCCATGGGGCTTAAAATGTTGGCCCCTACATTGGGATTGATGGCCGCAGCCAGCAGATCAGCCAATGCACCGATAGGCGCTGCAGAGGAGGTGACATATCCCAAAAACTTCGGGTGTCCGTTCAGTAAAGAATGGTTCAGCAATAATTCTGTAGTCCTTGAAAATATTTGCGAAGCTGAAGTACCCGCTTCCGGCAAAGCGCCATTGCCTAAAATGGCTTGAATTTGGCTGGGTGTTTCACCCCAGGTGACGGGCTTTTCTTCTATTGTCTCAATGAAGTAGGAAATCATATCGATCAATTGGTAGCCAATTCTCTTGAATTCATCATGGCTTATTTCCAGGGGTGTTTCACGATTAATTGCCATAAATTGATTTTTAATTCATTCATCATCAATCATTATTTCTAAGTTATAAATCTGTTCCGCCTGTGAGGTTGGATAAGATTTTACGGAAGGGCCGGCTGCAAAGGGAATATCCCTTCACGTGAGACAGGATAGTGGTCTGGATCATCCATTGACAAATTAGACAACCAAAATCAATAGGTGTAAGTTCAATTCAATCAGCAGGTTTTTTGAATTATTTTAAAGAAAGATACTCAAAATAAATTGAAATGGCAAGGGAAATTAGGCGAAATACACGGATGTTCAACTCTAAATAATGGTTAAAAAGAAAGGCATACTTCCTCATTTTTTTTGAATTCAATTGTATTGGGCTGGTAGTTCTCCGGTTGCAGGAAATACCAGCTCAGAATAGAAGGAAAAAGGTGTATAATTTATTGGGAATTCGATTCAAGAACAAAAGCANNCTCTTTCAATCTTTTATCCAAATGAATTATCTGGATATTTTCTGGAAGAATTTGTGCAGACAATGGGTGGCTAAAGGGCTAAAAAGAGTATTGAGGCAAATAGAAATGGTCTGTTCATTTTTAAAGTGATAAGGTTATTTAAAATTGGTCGTTTGCACATCGCTTTCCATAAAAGCCCTTTCTTTTATTTCTGAGCCTTGATGAAATTTACGATATCATCCAACAAGCCGGTTTTTAAGGGCAGGGTTGGATTTTTATAGGTGGCCATATTGTTGGTAACATTTGCATCGGCTTCCTTCATTACATGATTCATCTTTTCCACGATTAAAAGCTTTGCATCCGGTCGGGCAGCAGCTAATAATTTGGCATCATCCACTGTCACCTGCAAGTCCGTGGTGCCCTGAATAATCAATACCGGGGTTTTCAATTTCTTGATTTCCTTTGCAGGGTCATATTTGATCCATGAAATCATATAAGGTTGAATACTTGGACGGTACATGGCCATCAAATTAGGGTCTACATCATTAACCGTCTTTCCCGCTTTCAGGCTTGTCAGGATTCTGATCGATTCCATCAACAGGGAAGGGGGCAATTGTGTTTTTAACTGCTGCTGCAAGATCAGGTCTGCTGGTTTTCCTGGTCCTGAAATGGAAATAAGTCCTCCTATGGGGTATTTTTCCGCAGCCAGCATTCCAATCAATGACCCTTCGCTATGACCCAAAACCTCCACTTTTGAAAATCGTTTATCTGCCTTTAGCATAGAAATCCAACCTTCAGCATCTTTTATAAAGGTTTCATATCTCAATTCACTTTCTTTCGTCATGGCAGGTTTGCTTTTCCCAATGCA
>DMFR01000229.1:14625-15325 GCA_003450125.1 Prolixibacteraceae bacterium
AATGCCATTTTTGGCAAAGCCTTCTGCAAGCAATTTGTAGGCATTGGTCTTCAATCCTGAGGCTGAATTGCAATCCCGGTCTGTGGGGCCTGAACCTGCAATGATCAGAACGACGGGCGATGTTTTTACATTGGCCGGAACGGTTAATGTACCATAGATATTACCCTTTTGAGTTTTTAATACCAGCTCAGATTCGGTAAGACCAGCATCAATTTTGTTCTGTGCAAACAAGCCTGAAAAGGCTAAATTGAATGCAATAATACAGCAGATAATTTTTGTGGACATTCCTAATATTTTAAAAATTTGGTAGCAATAATAATTAAAAATAGGGCAATGATAAACAGATAAGAATAGGGACTTGCAAAGTTCAGGGTCCAACCCAAAGCCGGAATGAATTTGGGAACAATTAATCGTGGGTCTTTACGGTTGAAATAAAACATCCATTTCCAATTGTTTGGGTCTTGGCTCATCTTATTGAGAATCTCTTTTTCCAGATTGGTTTTCATTTTTTTTATTATAAGTTCAATTTGCCGTTCTAAAATTACGAATTTCCTTTTAATACTATACCGCTGGCCCTGATTGTTTTTTCTTCTGGAAAATAATTAAGAATTTATTGTCAAATAAAGCTGGATCCGACTCTTTTGGAAAGATGGAATCTCTCTTTTACGTTGGGTATGGGTTGGGTACAGGTTGCCTGTTT
>DMFR01000279.1:0-660 GCA_003450125.1 Prolixibacteraceae bacterium
CCATAACTCTAATCTTTTAAGTTTTATACGCTACAAATGTAAGAAGTTTGGGAAAATATAAAAAAATTAATAAAACTTATTTACCCTTGGAAATAAAACATTTATTAGTCGATTGATTAACAGTGTTCTACATGGGTTAATAAATGGGCCTTCCCATTTATTAAGACCACTCGCTCATACCGTTTTGTGTTGCAATTCCTGGTAATAGTTACAAATGTCCCTTAATCCGCACTTTCCGCATTTTGGTGAACGGGCCAGACAGATATACCGGCCATGAAGGATCAACCAATGATGTGCTATTGGCAGCAACGCCGGTGGAAAATATTCCAACAACTGCCTTTCCGTCTCCCTGGGTGTTTTTGCATTGGTCGTCAATCCAATGCGTGCAGCAACCCTGAATACATGGGTGTCAACAGCCATTGCAGGTTGGTTATAGATCACCGATAAGATAACATTGGCTGTTTTTCGCCCTACTCCTGGCAGTTTTTGTAATTCATCGATATCTTCAGGGACTCTTCCTCCAAAATCGTTCACCAGCATTCGGGCCATTCCCACCAGGTGCTTGGCCTTGTTGTTGGGATACGAACAGGACCTAATATAGTCATATACCTCTTCAGAATCAATGGCTGCAAGCTTTTCAGGAGTAGGGAAGCGTTTGAA
>DMFR01000279.1:728-1141 GCA_003450125.1 Prolixibacteraceae bacterium
TCAGGAGTAGGGAAGCGTTTGAATAATTCGGGAGTAATCAGATTGACCCTTTTGTCGGTGCATTGTGCCGATAAAATTACCGCTACCAGCAATTGGTAGGAATCTTTGTAATCCAATTCAGTTTCGGCAATGGGCATTTCCTTCTGAAAATAACTGATCACCCGTTCAAATAGCTCTTTTTTCTCCATATGGTTAATTTGTCGATTTCAAACTTAAACAAAAAAAGGAATGGAGAGGTTGTCCAAGGCCTGATATTTGAGTGATATGGATTAATTTGTCAATTGCTATAACACCATCATTGGGTTTGATGATTGATTAAAAGGAAGTATGACATTGCTTAAGGTTGTTAGAAGGTAATTCAATGGTTATTCGAAGCTTGTTCGTTGTTCTTTCGAATATACTCGAACTACCTT
>DMFR01000279.1:1230-7928 GCA_003450125.1 Prolixibacteraceae bacterium
AATATACTCGAACTACCTTCGAACTACCTTCGAATAACCTTCGAATAACCTTCGAATAACAATAAAGAATAATGCCTCGATTTTTGTATTTAAACTTAGCAATTTAGAATTGTTCAACTTTAATCTTTGTATTTTAATGGGTTCACTTTCATTGGCTGAAATTGCTATTTTTGTAGAAAAAAATATGACCCCGTTTTTGCAGGCTGAAAATTTATCGAAACGTTTTGGCGAACAGTTATTATTCGATAATATTTCATTTACGATATTTGAACATCAAAAGATTGCCCTCATTGCACGCAATGGCACCGGGAAAACTACACTTATGGAATTGCTGGCCGGAAACGATACCCCTGAATCGGGTCAGATCACCAGAACTGGTGACATCCGCATCGGTTACCTAAAGCAGATTCCTGATCTGGATGAGAATAATACGGTCTTTGAGGCAGTATTCCAATCGGGAGATATAATCGTGGAGACGATCCGAAACTTTGAGGAGGCATTGCGCCTGAACCACAAGGATGAGATTACCAAATATACCGAATTGATGGAGCGCCATCATGCTTGGGATTATGAAGTGAAAGTTAAACAGATACTTACCCAACTTAAAATCACCAATTACGACCAGCGTATTGCTGAACTATCAGGCGGACAAAGAAAACGGGTGGCCCTTGCCAATGTGCTGATCAACGAGCCGGATCTGTTGATGCTTGATGAACCTACCAACCACCTTGATCTGGAAATGATTGAATGGTTGGAAAACTATTTAGAGAAAACAAAAATAACCTTGTTCATGGTAACCCATGATAGGTATTTTCTGGATCGGGTGTGCAATGAGATTCTTGAAATGGAGGGCAATACGATTTACCGTTACAGGGGTAATTATTCCTATTTCCTGGAAAAAAGGCAGGATCGGATGGATTCAACGGCAGCCGTTGTTGAAAAGGCCAAGAATTTGCTTCGAACTGAACTGGAATGGTCAAGACGTATGCCCCAGGCCCGGGGTCACAAATCGAAATACCGCATGGACCGTGTAGACGAGCTGAAAATAAAGGCATCACAGAATCTGAATGTGGATAATATTGAACTGAGCATGAATTCCTCAAGGATCGGAAATAAAATTCTCGATCTATACCATATCAGCAAGTCATACGATTCACTTTGCCTGATCAAGGATTTCTCCTACAAATTCCAACGCTTTGAGAAGGTGGGTATTGTAGGGAAAAACGGTACGGGGAAATCTACATTTCTGAATATTGTCACCGGAAATGTTGAGGCAGACAGTGGTACGGTTGAAATTGGTCAGACCATCCGCTTTGGATACTATCAGCAGACAGGCATCGAATTTGATCCTGGCGATAAAGTGATTGACGTTGTACAGAAAATTGCAGAAGTGATTAACTTTGAGGACGGCAGGAAATTGACTGCTTCTCAGCTGCTTACCACCTTTTTATTTCCTCCTGATACCCAGTATTCGTTTGTGGAAAAACTTTCAGGTGGTGAAAAACGACGCCTGTATCTTTGCACCATATTGATGACCAATCCTAACTTTCTGATCCTGGATGAGCCTACCAATGATCTGGATATTATGACACTGGCAGTATTGGAGGAGTACCTGCGTGTATTTCAGGGTTGCGTGATCATTGTATCGCATGACAGGTATTTTATGGACAAGATTGTAGATCACCTTTTTGTATTTGATGGGGAAGGAACGATTAAAGATTTTCCTGGTAGCTATACCATCTGGCGCAACAAGCAGTTGGATGATGAGGAACTGGAAAAGAAAAAACTAAGGAAGCCTGAAGCAAAAGAAACTTCAAAACCTATAAAATTGAAGGAGCGAAAGCTTACTTTCAACGAAAAGAAGGAATTGGAGCTACTCGAAAAAGATATTGAAGCCTTCGAAATAGAAAAGGCACAGATCAACGACGATTTAAATTCGGGGACATTGACCAGTATTGAACTGCAGGAAAAGTCGACTCGTTTTAGTCTGATTTCAGACATATTGGAAGAAAAAGAAATGCGTTGGCTGGAATTGAGCGAAATATAAAAAGTAGGCAGTGATCAGTCACAGTGGTCAGAGCAGCAAGTGCCAGTTATTAGATGCCAGCTAATTTTAAGAATTTATAACATTGAACTTTAAACTGTTGTATGAAAACATTCGGACTTATTGGACATCGGCTGGGATATTCATTTTCCAGAAACTTCTTTACGGAAAAATTCAAACAGGAAAACCTTACGGATCATGAATACGTGAATTTTGAACTGGACAGCATTGATGAGTTTCCCGGTATCTTTGACCACGGTGCAAATATTTGCGGGTTAAATTGCACCATTCCTTACAAACAGCAAATCATGTCCTTTTTGGATGAGACTGACCCCGAAGCCGCACAAATTGGGGCTGTAAATACTGTAAAAATAACCTATAACAACGGCAAGCGGTTTTTGAAAGGATTCAATACCGACATTTATGGGTTCGAGCATTCGCTTTGTCCAATGTTGGAGGCAAAACACAAAAAAGCTTTGATTTTGGGTACCGGAGGGGCATCAAAAGCCATCAAGCATTTGTTTGACAAATTGCAGATTGATTATCTTTCAGCTACCATAGAGGAACAATGTTTTGATAAGGAAATTCGATACAACCAGATCAACGAACAATTGCTAAAGGAATACCTGATCATTATTCATGCTACACCTGTAGGTACTTTTCCCAAAGTAGACCAATGTCCTGATATTCCCTATCAATACATTACTAAAGACCATGTTTGTTTTGACCTGGTTTACAATCCAGAAGAGACTTTGTTTCTTAAAAAGGCAAAAGCCCAGGGAGCCAAGACAAAAAATGGACTGGAAATGCTGCACCTTCAAGCTATCAAGGCATGGGAAATATGGAATAGTTAACGGATAGAGGGTTGGATGGTTAAATTGTTAAATTGTTAAATGGTTGAATGGTTGGATGGTTGAATGGTTGGTTGGATAGATGGTTAAATGGTTAAATTTTAGGTAGATTAGGGGTGTCAAGTGATATAAAGTTATTCTATTGATATGGCTTTAGAAAAAATAGTTATTGGTTTTTTGGGGGCAGGTGGAATTGCACAAGCACATGCTTTTGCCCTGAATTCACTCAGGTATTTTTATGCTGAAGTACCGGAAATTGAATGCTATGCTGTCTGTTCGGCCCGAAAAGAAAGTAGGGATGCTTTTGCACAAAAGTATGGTTTTAAGAAATCGCTTTCTATCAATGAATTTAAAGCTGATCCAACGATCAACACAGTATTGATTCTTGGGCCCAATAATGTTCATTTTGAGCATCTTAAAATAGCCCTTGAAATGCCTTCTGTCAAACGTATTTATCTCGAAAAGCCGGTGTGCTCCAATCAGGAAGAAGAAGCACAAATGGCCAAACTGGCAGGCGAAACGACTAAAAAGATTCAGATTGGATTTCAATATCTGCAGACTGCTTCTGTTCGTGAAGCATTGGCTTTCTGGCATTCAGGGAAATTGGGCAAACCCATACATTTTGATTTGAAATATTACCATGGAGATTATTTACAGAAACCATACCGTGACAAACGTGCGTCCCGTCTTACCCCTGCTCCTGATGGAGGAGCGATGGCTGACCTTGGATCGCATGGCATTAGTTTATTGATGGCGTTTCTAGGAGAAGACCTGCAAATAACGAGTGCATACCAGGCTGGTCGGTTTGCAGATGTTCCCATGGATTCTGATTTGTTCAGCTCATTGTCATTGGTTCACCCTGAATCATTTGCTGCCGGAACATTATCTGCCAGTCGTATCAGTTCAGGTACGGGTGATCTGGTTTCCCTGGAAATCTATGCAGAAAAGGGGATGTTGAGGTATTCGTCACATTCGGCTGATTACTTCGAATATTACCTGGAAGAAACAGGACAATGGACCAGGCAGGTAGTGGGGAGCAATTATACGCCCATTAGCAGCTTTCCTTCAGGTCATGTTCCTCCGGGGTGGTTGCGCTCCATGATTCATGCCCATTATGTATTTACAACGGGTAATGATCAGAAGGCATTTGTGCCTGATCTTCAACATGGTTTGGCCGTTCAAAGAGTAGTTAGAGAAACAGCTGGGTTCCTGAAGGATTACCGGAAATTAATTCAATAGTTATGGAAAGAAGTAGCGGGATTTTATTGCATATCAGTTCCCTTCCAGGTGAAGAGGGAATTGGTGGAATGGGGAAAGATGCTTTTCAGTTTGTTGATTTTCTGGCTAAAACGAAGCAGAAAATATGGCAGATTCTGCCCTTAGGTCCTGTGGGATATGGCAATTCGCCTTATCAGAGTTATTCAGCTTTTGCCGGAAATGCAATATTCATTGATGTTCAGCAATTGGTATTGGATCGATTGATTTCCAAAAGCTCGGTGATTGATCAGCATTTCAAAACCAAGAAAGTAGAATTCGAAAGGGTAGAGGAATGGAAAATGATTCTATTCAGGGAAGCATTTGAAGGTTTTCAAAAGAATTTTGACAGGTATAAGCAAGAATATCATCTGTTTATGGATCAAAATTCATGGTGGCTTGACGATTACGCGCTCTTTCGTTCCCTGAAAAGCAAAAACGATGAAACCGTTTGGAATACATGGAACAAGGAACTGGTCAAACGCGATCAACAGGCCCTTCAGGATGCCCATAATGAATTACATGATGAAATTGATTTTCACCGTTTCCTTCAATTTATATTCTTTAGACAGTGGTTTAAATTAAAAGCTTATGCCAATTCTAAGGGTGTTCGTATTATTGGTGATATTCCATTGTATGTTTCCTTGGACAGTGTTGATGTATGGGCCAATCAGGAAGTTTTTAAGCTTGATAAAGATTCAAAACCCATCCTTGTTGGGGGAGTCCCACCTGATTACTTTAGTGAAACCGGACAGTTATGGGGAAATCCGGTATTCGACTGGGAAAGAATGGAAGAGCGGAATTTCGACTGGTGGCTGGCAAGGATTCATTTTAACCTGCGCCTATTTGATCAGGTGAGGGTTGACCATTTTCGAGGATTGGAATCGTTTTGGGCAGTTGCTGCAGAAGAAAAAACGGCCATAGTAGGAGAGTGGCTTCCGGCAAAAGGATTTGATTTATTCCTAAAGCTGAGGGAACAGTTCGGGAACGTGAATATTATTGCCGAAGATTTGGGGGTTATTACTCCTGAGGTAGAAAAACTAAGAGATGATTTTGGGTTACCCGGCATGAAGATCTTGCAGTTTGCCTTTGGATCGGATGAGGAAAATACCAACTTGCCCCATAATTATGATTCGAACTTTGTGGTTTATACCGGGACTCACGATAATGATACCACACTAGGCTGGTTTAATTCGATTGAGAAAAAGGAACGAAAGGGATTACGACGTTATTTAAAAGGGAATGGGAAAGAACTGGTTCGTCAAATGATTGAATATATTTGGGCATCAGCGGCCATGACGGCTATCATTCCCATGCAGGATGTTCTGGGGCTGGATACCGATGCCAGGATGAATACCCCAGGCACGGCAACAGGAAACTGGGATTGGCGGTTCTCCTGGCCACAGATACGTTCAAATCATCCGCTCTTCCTTAAAGAAATAACAAAAAGATACAATCGGTAATTGGCTGATTGAATGAGTAGAATTAAAATTGCGTTTTATTCATCAGGTCTTTAAGGGATTCGATATAATCTTTTAGAATCTTTTTAGTGATTTCAGGATCGTTGTCATTGGGAATTGTAATGGGCATTTCCTCAATGTACTTGACTAATTCAGGACGTCTTTCCCGGATCTTCTCTGTTAAAGAGACTATTTTGGCGTTGAGTTCTTTTTCCGTTTTCATATAAATATAGATTACACAGATTAAAACGAATTACACGGATAGACATTAAATTTCTACCGTTATTGCATTTTTTCCAACTCCTAACAGGACGAGTTGATGAAGTACAGCATCCATCATGGGAGGCGGACCACATACATAAAATTGTTGGTTGAAGTCTGAGATGATGGATCTCAAAAAATCTTCATTGATCATTCCATAATGATATTCCACAGTTTTTTCCTGGGACAGTATATTGATAAAAGCATTGCCTAACATTGCTTTAAATTCACTTTCAAGAATAATATCTTGCTTTGTTTTATTGGCGAATATAAGCTTGTTATGACCGATTTCGTTTTTTGAATGAAGGTGCCTGAAAATGGAAATAAAAGGTGTAACTCCTGCACCCCCGGCAATGAAGATGCCCTCATTCGTATATGTAATGGCGCCCCATACATCACGTATGATCAATTCATCACCGCTTTTCAGGGTTAGAAGTTCATTCGTTAGTCCTTTGCGTTCCGGATAGGTCTTGATGGTAAACTCCAGGTAATCATTCTGCGGTAAACAGGTAAAGGTGAAAGGTCTTTTCTCTTCCTCCCAGCCCATTTTGTTGATGCTTATCTCTGTGGCTTGACCGGGTGTGAAATGATACCCAACAGGCTTATCGATTACAAATCTTCTAACATCATGAGTGACTTTCTCAATTGATTTGATTTTTACAATGTGCGTTTCCATTGGTATATGTAGTCTGAAATATTTTCGAATGTAAAGTGACTATTTATCTAACCTAAATTTGTTGTATAACTTTGAGAATATATTACATAAATCACACCATTTGATTCATCAACTTACTCCAACAGCAGTTGTTCCAAAGATTCTATTGATTC
>DMFR01000279.1:8146-12829 GCA_003450125.1 Prolixibacteraceae bacterium
AAGGTAAATGTAATTTATTGATCTACTATTCGTACTTTTTATAAATCTGATCAATTTTATCCGCTAAATCAAAATCCAGTTGAGTAATTCCTTTTTCTGAGTGAGTTGATAAATCGATACTTACCTTATTGTAGCTATTGGTCCAGTCAGGATGATGATCTATTTTCTCAACTTCCAGGGCAATGGCGGTCATAAAGGAAAAAGCCTCTACAAAGGTTTTAAACTTAAAATCTCTATTAATAGCAGTTTCTTTAAAATTCCAGTTTTTTAGATGAGTGGCCAAATGACTGGCTACCTGATCATTTGATAATGCTTTCATGTCTAAAGTTTTAATGGTTTTTGAAATAAACATTTTATGGTACAAAATGTGATTGGGAAACAGTTGATAACTCAATTTGTTTACATTGAACATTTTAAATAGTTATGGGTTTTAATAAAAAATACTCATCAAAAAAAATAGCAAAGTCATGCTGATGAAAACTCCTTGAAGAAGTGCTATTTATGAACAAATTGGTGTATATTTATCTAACAATTTAATTCTATATCTCATGAAAGGAAATGAAAGATTATTGGTAGTTTTAAACACACTTTTGGCAGATGAACTTACGGCCATTAATCAATACATGGTTCATTCTGAAATGTGTGAGAATTGGGGCTATGGGAAACTTCATTCAGCCATTCGAAAACAAGCCATGGATGAAATGTACCATGCGGAATGGCTGATCGAACGGATCATCTTTTTTGAAGGCATTCCAACGGTATCCAAGCTCAATCAGATGCACATTGGAAAGTCTGTTTTAGATATGGTCAACAACGATGCTGTCGATGAAGAGGATGCCGTGAGAGCTTATAATGAAGCGATCACTCTTGCCCGGGAGGTTGAAGATCAGGCTACGGTGGATTTGCTGACCAAAATTCTTAAAATGGAAGAAGGTCATGTGGATTGGGCTGAAAAACAGCAAGCACAAATTGAACAAATGGGGTTAGAAAATTATTTGATCACGCAAATTGAAAATGGATCTTAATTATCATATATAGCCTTGGCCTATGAGTTTTTTTTATACGCTGGGAACTTGGTTCGACAGAAGTACAGTAAAGCATTTGAGATTGCCATTTTCTTTTTTTCTGTTGCCAGTATTTTTATTTGCCCTTAGTCAATCCGAACAAATCAATTGGATTTATACATTGTTTGCCTTTCTGATTCTGCATGGCCTGGTATTTCCATCCAGCAATGGCTACAACAGTTACCAGGATCGTGACGAAACCAGCATTGGCGGAATTAAATATCCTCCGAAAGTAACGTCCAATTTATACTTTGCTACTTTACTTTTGGACATTACAGCCTTATTGTGTGGATTGTTTATTTCGGTCGATTTCACATTCCAGGTTTTGGTGTTTATTGTCATGTCGAGGGCATACAGTTACCGACCCATCAGGTTGAAAAGATACCCGGTAATCGGGTTTCTTACAGTGTTTATCTTTCAGGGAGCATTTGTGTACTTTATGGCCCTGACTGCGATAAGTGATGCGAATTGGACAATCATTTTTTCTGAAAATTCAATGATCTGCATGAGTATTTCCAGCTTGTTTATTGGTAGTATTTACCCATTAACGCAAATATACCAACACCAAGCAGACAAGAATGATGGCGTTATTTCCTTAAGTTATAAATTGGGTTACACAGGTACTTTTGTGTTTTCAGGTTTACTTTTTTCAATGGCCATTGTCTTGCTTTTCTATTATTTTAACCTTAAACATCAATCGATATCTTTGATCATATTCTTACTGATGATGCTTCCTGTCATATACAAACTTTCTGTTTGGTTTGCACAAGTAAGAAAGGATGTCATTCATGCTGATTTTGAAAATACCATGGATATGAATCTACTCACCTCTTCGATCATGAATCTTTATTTCTTACTCTTAATTATCAATCGTTATGGAAACTGGTTCTAAGACAAGTCGAATTATTTCCATTGGAACCGCAGTTCCAGACTATTTAATGAGTCAGGATACGATTCTTAATTTTATGCATAAGGAATACCATGATCCGGCAGTTTCCCGAAAATTGAATATACTGTTTCACCACAGTTCCATTCATTCACGACATTCAGCAGTGCCTGATTTTTCCGATACAGACGAACGACAACTTTTCCCCCTTAGCCATGAATTACCCATGGTGTCGGAACGTATCGATATTTATAAACAACAATCCTTGCCTCTTGCTGTCAAGGCTGTAGAAGATTCGTTTAAAAACATCCAGTCCTCGGTTGCTGAATTTGGAATTACCCATCTGATAACCGTTACCTGTACCGGAATATATTCTCCTGGTCTAGACATTGAATTATTACAGGCGCTGGATCTTCCATCAGATATTTTTCGCACGTCACTTAACTTCTTGGGTTGTAATGCTGCCTTTCCTGCGTTGAAGATCGCCGATAGCATTGTCAAGTCACATCACGATGCACGTGTGCTTATCGTGAGCGTTGAACTCTGTACCCTACACTTTCAGCCGAAAAGCAACAGTGATAATTTATTCTCCAATACAATCTTTGGTGATGGGGCTGCAGCAGTTATTGTGGTTTCTGATTCGGTGGCAACTGAACGAAACTTAAAAGGATTTTCTCTGACCGGGTTTTACCCGATTGTGCTTAATCGGGGAAAAGAATTAATGGGTTGGAACATTACTTCTGTAAATTTTGAAATGATCCTGGCAGCAGGGGTATCTGAATTCCTGGGAGAGGAAATGGAAGAGGTGATGCTTTCCGTCTATGAAAAGCTAAATCTAAGCATTGATCGGATCCATCATTGGGCGGTCCATCCAGGTGGCAAAAAAATATTGGATACTGTTCAACATGCATTGCAATTCACCAATAACGAATTGAGGCATTCCTATAGGGTATTGAATCAATATGGAAACATGTCATCTCCCACCATATTGTTTGTATTAAACGAGATTTATAAAAGTAATCCGATTGATGGAGAAACTGTATTTGCAATGGGTTTTGGACCTGGCATCAGTATTGAAACAGCATCAATCATCTGCCATGGTTTCCTTTAAAACCCGTTCCAGTCGGTCGGAACTGATGGATGCTCCTGATATTCCAGTTAAACTGCTTCATCGAAACCTTGGAGAATTAGATATTTTGAACCGTTACCTTGGAGGTCACTCAATTTCAATGGAGGGCATTAAGCGATTGATCCAAAGCACTCGAGACCATAAGGAATATCACATTGTCGATTTGGGTTGCGGGAGTGGAGATGTATTGAAATACATTGCCCAGTGGGCAAGGAAGCATCAATTTTTGGTAAAGCTTACCGGGGTGGATAAGAATTCGGATGCGATACAGTATTTGGTCAATAACTGTTCAGAATATCCCGAGATTAATGGAGTAGTGAGTGATTACCAGGATTATCTCCAGACTGAACCGAGCATTGATATCGTTCATTGTTCCCTTTTTTGCCATCACCTCAATAACCAAGAGTTGTCAGAACTATTTCTATATTTGAAATCATATGCTCGCGTGGGATTTGTCATTAATGATTTACAACGAAGTTTCATTGCTTATTATAGTGTTTGGTTCTTGACAAGGTTACTCAATGGTACTGTATTGTCAAAGCATGATGGACCTATTTCAGTTCTAAGGGCATTTACCCGTGAAGAATTGTATAAATTGCTTCATCAGGCTGGATTGAATGATATTTCAATCCAATGGCGATGGGCTTTCAGATACCTGGTAGTGGTGAAAACTGGTTAAGATTATGAAATCAGGTGAAAAAGATATTGTAGATGTTTTGATTGTCGGAGCCGGACCGGCAGGTTTGATGATGGCTTGTCAGCTTGATTTGCAAAATATCTCCTTTCGGATCATTGATAAAAAAGCATCACCTGCCATTCATTCGGGCGCTCTAATTGTACATGCTCGAACGCTTGAAATTCTCCATCAAATGGGTCTTGCAGAAAAGGCAATAGATGACGGTATCATTGCACAAACCATCAAGCTTCAGTTTAATCGATTCAAAAATTTCTCATTTGATATTAGCGATATAGGAAAAAGCTCAACACGATTCCCCTACTTACTAATGCTTGAACAATGGCGTACCGAAAGGCTGTTGATTCAATTTCTGGTTGAGCGGAGGCATGAGATTGAAAACAATGCGTCTTTCCATTCATTTACCCAAGAAAGTGAAATGATTTGTTCGAAGATAAACAAACCCGATGGGTCAATTGAGTTTATAAAGTCAAGGTATTTAATTGGTGCTGATGGCAACAACAGCCAAGTACGAAGCCAGCTGAATATTCCTTTCTCGGGAAAAACACAACACTCAAGACTATTTATTACCGATTGTGAAGCCAGTTTACAATTATCTGCCCACGAAATATTCTTTTCATTCGCATCTGACTATACTTCCGGTTTTTTCCCACTGCCGGATAATCGTTGGCGCGTGGATGGACATATTCCTTTAATTCAACAGAAGGATGTTGGCTTTAAGGAAGTCAGCAATTTTCTTGGCGATAAACTTTATACGGGTGTTGAGCTCTACAGTCCACAATGGTTTTCCGTATTCAGATCGCATTCACGATGTGCTGAGATATATAGGAGAAATAACTGTTTTTTAATAGGCGATGCTGCCCATGTCCATAGTCCCGTTGGAGCGCAGGGGATGAACACAGGTCTGCAG
>DMFR01000279.1:12982-23977 GCA_003450125.1 Prolixibacteraceae bacterium
GGGGATGAACACAGGTCTGCAGGATGCGCATAACCTTGCCTGGAAACTGGCCTTTGTTATACAGGGAAAAGCTTCTCCCAAATTGTTGGAGACCTATGAGGCAGAACGTAGGCCATTGGCATTACGTGTTATCCGATATACGGATTTGGCCTATTCATTTATGACGACCAATTTTTTTTTTATAAGGTTTTTGCGTTTAACGATTATTCCATTGCTGCTGCCTATATTTATAATAGGATTTAAATACAGGTCCGGATTACGTAGAGGTATTTTTATGTCAATTTCAGGAATTGGAATAAAATATAAACATGGGTTACTTGCGCATTCTTCAAACAGTTTCCCTATTCTGATCCCTAAACCCGGAGAGCGCATTCCATATCTGACATTTGGAATGAATGGAAAACAGGTTTCAATTTATGATTGTATGGGTGATTCAACTTTTACACTTTTCATCTTGGGGAAACAACTACTACCAGAATCTTTTCAACAGATAATTAATCATTATCGCCATGTCGTTTCAGTAATTCATATTGAAAAGCAAGTAGGTAACCAACTTCTGTTTAAAAGCCTTGGGTTTAAAAATGAAGGCTACTACCTTGTTCGACCTGACCATTTCATCGCTTTGCGAAGTCAGGAGTTTAATGCCGTTGACTTTGACAATTATCTTCAAAAATTCATGAAATGAAACTTAGAGGCTTTGAATTTGAAGATCAACCTTGGTTTCCTGAAATAATCAGGGACAGCATGACTGATTACCTTCGGTTTCTATTCCATACGTTTAAGCTTTATCAACCGGTATTACCGTTGATAAAAGATGCACTTATTAAAACCGATACCCATCATATCATCGATTTATGCTCAGGAAGTGGTGGCGCAATGGAAGGTATCTATGAAAATCTCAAACGCACCTTCAATCCTAATATCAAAATAACTTTAACCGATCTGTTTCCAAGTTTGTTGGTTTATGAACATATACGCCACGAGACCAATGGCGGTATTTCCTTTATTGATAATTCCATTGATGCTTGTGATGTTCCACTTCAATTGAAAGGCTTTCGAACTTTGTTCTCCGGGTTTCATCATTTCGAACCCAAAAAAGCAGTTAGAGTGTTGAAAAGTGCCGTCGATGCAAGGCAGGGGATAGGAGTTTTTGATGGGGGCGACAGAAGCATCGTAATGGTAATACTTCTCATGATTGTTCATCCAATTCTTTTGTGTTTTTGTACGCCGTTTTTTAAACCATTTAGAATTTCAAGATTGCTTTTTACTTACCTGATTCCAATCATTCCTTTTTGTACTATATGGGATGGAATATTTTCCATTTCAAGACTTTATACACCTGATGAAATGTTACAGATGGCGAAGGAAGTAGCCAATAGTGACTATACCTGGATTTCAGGAAAGGTGACAAATAGATTTGGAATGAGCATTGCATATTTAATAGGTTATCCTCCAATTAGTAACAATAAATATAAAACATATGGAATTCAGAATTGAACATGACACCATGGGTGAAGTAAAAGTTCCTATGGATAAATACTGGGGCGCACAAACTGAACGTTCCAGACAGAACTTTAAGATTGGAGCTGAAGCCAGTATGCCAAAAGAAATTATTCATGCTTTTGCATTCCTGAAAAAAGCTGCTGCTCACACTAACTTCGAATTGGGAATACTGTCTGCTGAAAAGCGTGATCTGATTGCAAAAGTGTGTCAAGAGATTCTGGATGGCAAGCTTGACGATCAGTTTCCACTTGTTATTTGGCAGACAGGTTCAGGAACACAGAGCAACATGAATGTAAATGAAGTGATTGCCAATCGGGCGCATGTCTTGGCAGGTGGAAAGCTTAGCGATGCCAGGAAAGTTCTTCACCCCAATGACGATGTGAATAAATCTCAATCATCAAATGACACTTTTCCTACTGCGATGCACATTGCTGCATACAAGTTGTCCTCAGAAGTTACCATGTCCGGATTGCAGGCCTTAAGGAATACACTTTCTGAAAAATCAGAAGCTTTTAAAGACATTGTAAAAACCGGTCGTACCCATTTTATGGATGCAACGCCGCTTACTCTTGGGCAGGAGTTTTCGGGATATGTCCAGCAAATAGATAATTCAATGCGAGCAGTTCGAAGTGCCATGGAAATGGTGGGCGAACTTGCATTGGGAGGAACGGCTGTTGGTACCGGCATGAATGCCCCCAAGAGTTATGCTGAACTTGTGGCTGCAAAGATTGGTGAACTTACAGGTTTGCCTTTTGTGACTGCACCCAATAAGTTTGAAGCACTGGCGGCAAACGATGCAATGGTTGAACTCAGTGGAGCCTTCAAACGAAGTGCAGTATCGTTAATGAAAATTGCCAACGATATCCGTATGCTTAGTTCAGGACCGCGTTGTGGAATTGGGGAAATCAATATTCCTGACAATGAACCCGGATCATCCATTATGCCCGGTAAAGTAAACCCTACCCAGGCTGAAGCCTTGACCATGGTTTGTGCTCAGGTGATGGGGAATGATGTGGCAGTCACCATTGGCGGTGCAACAGGACACTTTGAATTGAATGTATTTAAGCCGATGATTGCAGCCAATGTATTACAATCAGCCCGATTGATAGGCGATGCTTGCAGGTCTTTTAATGATCATTGTGCAGTAGGAATTGAACCCAACGAGGAAATGATCAAAAAGCATTTAGAGAATTCCCTAATGTTGGTAACCGCACTCAATCCGCATATTGGCTATGAAAACGCTGCAAAGATTGCCAAGAAAGCATTACAAGAAAATAAAACCCTAAGGGGAGTTGCTATTGAACTCGGTTTGGTAACTGATGAGCAATTTACTTTGTGGGTTAACCCTGATCAGATGATTGGCTAAATGTTGTGTATTTGCAAAAGATTCTGGGATGAAAATCACCCAGGGTAAACATCCGATCAGGTTTCTGTAAATTACAAAATAGATGAGAGTTACGGGGAGAGTACCCTCTTCACTGACACAACTGACAATTGTAGTTTTTGCCACAAAATGTTGAAGCAGGTTGGTTTTACAAGTGCTTCTCTATTCATTTTATTCAGCTTTGCTTAGGACCAATTGCCAGGGTATTGGTGATATCATTCAACCGCTGTTCAATTTCACCCCTTTGAAGGTTAAAAATACCAATTGTCAGTTGTGTCAGTTGTGTCAGTGAACAAGGTATCATTTCAGTTGTAACACGACACTAAAGTAGTGTTGCCTCAAAAACAGCGCATTGGGCTTTTGTCTATTGGACATTGGATAATTGGCTAGGAACAAGAATCAGTCAGTAGTAACCAAATTCGTCCATTCATTTGGGACATGTCACTGATCATTACACTGATGTCGTGTTACGACTAAAATGACGATTCTGGCTTCTGAAACCTTGATTGCAGGTTCTACCTATAACAGAATATAATAGAATTTGAAATGTATTGGAAATCTGGGTATGGACCGACAATTCCGACAACTCCGACAACTCCGACAATCGTGCTCTTTGACAAATACAATTCAATGGGGCTGGAAGTAACAATTGACTCTCTATTAATTTTGTTCAGATGAATAGAACCAATTGTCTGTATTTGAAGGATATGACAAAGATACCCCTTCATCTCTTTTCAAAGGTTAAAAATACCAATTGTCGAAGTTGTCGGAGTTGTCGGAACTGTCGGAGTTGTCGGAGAACAGAATGTCATTTCATCCGTCACACGATAGTAATGGCGTGTCTCATTTAATGTATAGTTTTGGCTTCGGGCTTGGCAGTTCTGAAGCATGGGGTATCGTAAATCAGAACATGTTTCTGGAATATTTCATTACATCAAATAGCAAAGTATCTTCATCAAGTTTATAGATTGATTTTAAGGCGAGTCCATGCATTGACCGAGCTGCAAGGTTGAATCCATTTAATTTTTTGGACAACTCATTGTATAAAAGTTCTTATCTGTCTGGATTTGACAGATAAGAACTTTCAAATCTCTTTAGGCGGCTTGTGCCAATTGCATGCAGGCTTCTGTACATTCACGGCAGGCTTCTGCACATTCGCGGCAATGTTGCATGCCCATTTTTGCATGTTTATCGCATTCCTCGGCACAGGAATTACAAATTTCAGCACAAATACGGCATAGTTCCATGCTGAATTCGCTGCCCATGCTCATTAGTTCTGATGCAGAACGGCAAATGCAGGCACATTCCATATCCAACTGGATACAATGGACGAGCATTTTAACATTATCTTCCATTAGACATTCTGTTGCACAATGGTTACAGGCTATTGCACAGGAATCACATGCCTGGATGCATTCCTGAAATTTTTGATCTGTCATAAATTTAGTTGTTTTTAATTTTTGTTTCTATTTAAATTTGCTAAGGCTGTAAGACAACTTTTACACAGTTATCTTCTTTTTTGTTAAAAATGCGGTAAGCCATTTCTGCTTCAGTAAGTGGCAGTCGATGCGAAATAATATCGTTTAAGGTAATTTTTCCATCCACAACAAGCGTCATCAGATGATCGATGTAGCGTTGAACTGGCACTTGTCCTGCCTTGATGGTGATTCCCTTTTCAAAAATTTGAGCGAGTGGGAAATTGTCATAGTTCATTCCATAGACCCCAACAATCGTAACGATTCCACCTCTCCTTACAGCGTCCAGACACATTCGCAGGGAATTAATGGTTCCTTTTTCAAACCTGATTACACTTGCAACACGATCAAGAATTGATCTTTCAGCCTCCATCCCCACGGCATCTACTACGATATCAGCCCCGCGGCCGCTGGTCATTTCCCTTATCTTATCAATGGCCGATGAATCATGGGCATTGATTGTTTCACTTTTGCACACTTCTCTGGCGGTTTTCATGCGGTATTCCTCAACATCAAGTCCAATAACCCTGGCAGCGCCTTTTAACCATGCCGTTTTTTGGGCCATCAAACCAACAGGACCACAACCGAACACTGCTACAGTTTCTCCCCCTTTCATTTGAGCCCAGTCAATTGCTGCATAACCAGTGGGAAAAATATCAGTCAGAAACAGGACCTTTTCATCGGGTAAGTCCAAGGGAACGTGCCTACAATTTGTATCGGCAAAGAGTACCCTGGCATATTCAGCTTGTCCGCCCGAATAACCTCCATATAAATCTGTATAACCATATAAACCGGCACCTTTTTGTTTTAGTATGCCTCCTTCAGGGCCATAATTCTCAGGATTAGAATTCTCACAATGAGTAGGAAGGGAGTGAGTACAAAACCAGCAGGAACCACAAGAAATAGGAAAAGGAACAACCACCCTGTCCCCTTTCTTGAATTTTTTCACCAGATCGCCTGTTTCAACTACTTCCCCCATAAATTCATGACCAAGTACGAGGTCTTTCATTTGAGGAAACATCCCGTTGTAAATGTGCAAGTCTGATCCGCAAATGGCAGTTGAGGTTATTTTTAAAATGACGTCAGTAGGCTTCTCGATAATTGGATCATTAACGGTTTCTACTTTCACATCACCAATTTTGTGGAAAACAAGTGCTTTCATAGGTGTGATTTTATGTTGTTAATACTATTAGTTGCAATTTATGTATATAGGAATTGACAGTTAGCGCAAAAGAAACTTCTGCGGTCTTTAGTTCCAGTATGTTTTTTTATAAATGGAAGATTACAACGCTGGCATGTTTTTCTTGTATGGGCCAGCCAATGTTTTTTTAATTCAAATTTCCTCTTCCATTCCAAAAAATCAAAACTGTAGATTCGAGCTTGTTCTATCAACTCTTTTATTTTTGACTGAGGCAATTTCCCTATCTTGGATTCGGGATGGATATGAATACGATACAGCACTTCATTTTTTATAATATTACCTACTCCTGAAAAAATATGTTGTTCTAACAGTGCATCGCAAACAAGTTCATCGGGAATGAGTTTCAATTTGGCTTTTGCTTTTTTAGGATCCCATGCAATATTCATAACATCAGAACTGAAGTCGTAGTGCGCATTCGGATCTCCTTCTAATATTTTGATTGAACAAGAGTAAAAATTGATCTCGCCAGTATTAAACGTTAGATTCAAACGGACAGGCTGGGGCTTTTCTTCATTAATCCGATAAGTGCCAAATAGGAGGAAATGAATTCGAAGGGTAAAATCCTTCAGGCATATCAGAAAATGTTTTCCCCAACTATCGAATGAACCTGTGCATTTATTAATCGGTTTGTTCAATTTTGCTGTTCCCCTTTACCGCAATTATTTTCTTTCCAACAAATTGTTGAACTTCTTCTTTTAACAATACTATGGAAGGGCCTTCGGGCATTTCATGAGAACTAAAAAATTGAACCAATAAATTGACATGAAGAAAAACTCATTAGCCTCCTTAGACATCATCCATTGAGAAAACAAATCATTTCAAATAAAGGAATAGGCCTATAATTTGCTTTGATAAATATTAGAGATACCGAAAGTTATCGGTATCTCTAATGATGATCTATTGGATGTATTCATGACTTAATCAAAACAAGAAGTTGAGAGGTTCGTTTGCCATTTCTGACAAAAATTTCTAATCAATGTAAAATGCGCTGCCAACTCATTTCACCATTACCAGAACTTGTAGCCTCACTTACTTCATTTCTCCTTTCAGCACTTAATAATTTATTGGTTTTCTGAACCGACATTTCTGTACGCGGTGACCCTTCGCTTTTTTCCTTCAGCAATCCGTTGCTTTTATGTACGTACTCTATAGGGTCTTCAATATATTTCCAATCTTCGCCAAATTCGGGGCTTTTACCTTCGTTCCATGGCCCTTTGAAATCCTCACCTTGTGACATGTTGTAATATTTATTGCTATGGCGTGGGTCACTTTGCAATATGCCGGGAGGGAAGTTGGGTTGAATGCTTTCTAGTGCCGCTTCAAACATTTGGAAATGTGCAACTTCTCTTGTCATGAGAAAACGTAATGATTCTTTTACTAATGGGTCATCGGTAAAGCTCAATAAGTTCTCGTAAACCAATTTTGCACGGCTTTCAGCAGCAATGTCCGATCGAAGATCAACGGTGAGATCTCCCATTGCATTGACAAATGTTCCTGACCATGGAATGCCTTGAGAATCAGTGACTGTGGGGCCTCCACCACTAAGCAGGAAGAAGTGAGGATTTACAATGGCCTGATGAATGTAATCTTGTTTAGCCGCTTGTCCATCCAACATTTTGGTAAGGTCAGATTCATCTGCAGCATTTTTTAATTCACTGTTCACACCCGTTAAAAGCATTTGGATAGTAGCGCCCACAATTTCAAGGTGGCTAAATTCTTCTGTGGCGATGTCCATAAGCAAATCATACTTGTCAGGATAAGGTTTTCGACAACCAAATGCCTGGACAAAGTATTGCATAGCAGCTTTTAGCTCTCCATTCCCGCCACCAAATTGCTCAAGTAGGAGTTTTGCAAATCGCACATCAGGTTTTGTAACCCTTGCGTTAAACTGTAATTCTTTAACATGATAAAACATAGTCTTACGTTTTAAGTGATTACTGACTTTTAGTACCCCTGATTTCAAATGCATGATATTTTATTCTGGGAATACTTATCCATTGAAAATGGATCAATTAGTAAAGTTAAAGAACATTGGCCCATTAGCCTTTACACAATTTTTGAAATAAGTTACATGTAAATGTCCGGCACGATTTTTATATCACAGAGAAGGATTCTTACTTCTGTTGGGCTTTTTCCAGATGGCTTAAATCAAATTTTATAAGATTCTTTGTAGCCGGTGCATTCAATACTTCGCCTGTGAACGAAAAACGGGACCCGTGACAGGGACAATCCCAGCTTTTCTCTGCATTGTTCCATCCAATTACACATTTCGTATGTGGACATGAAGGATTCAAGGCAAATAATTTACCAGCTTCATCTTTGTATAGAGCCAGGGAGGTACCTTCATATTTGACTACCTTTGCTTCACCTTTAGCCAATTCAATTGCATCTTCAATTTCCTTAATGCCAAATCTTCGGCCAATAAACACGCTTACCACATCAGTAGCTTCTTTTACAAAATTTTCAAAGCCTGCCACAAGTTTTACCCTGTTTGGATTAAATAATTCCTTGTATTGGCTTGTCCCATTGCAAATGAGTTCCGTCAGAATGATGGCCGATGCAACTCCATAGGTGATTCCGGTACCGCTAAAGCCTGTTGCTACAAAAATATTTTCTGTATTGCCCGGTAAATGTCCAATGTAGGGTAGGCCGTCAACCGATTCAAAAAATTGTGAAGACCATTGGAATGCTATTCTATCAACATCAAAGTATCTGCGAATATAACTTTCCAATTTTAAAAAACTATAATGGGTATTTTCTGTATGTGCACTCTTGTGGTCCTCACCTCCTGCAATCAGATACCTTATCCCATCCACTTCCTGAGTCCGATAATAGTGGTAGGGTGTATACAAATCATAAACCAATGCATCCGGATAATTTTCTCCTTTTAGTCTTACCGCCATGGCATAACTGCGATAAGGTGCACACCTGAAATGAAGTATGTTGATACCCGGAGGAATATGGGTGGCATACACCACATTCCCTGCTTTTATTCTTCCTTTTGATGTGATAAGAAAAGTTTCTTTGTTTGAATTCACATGTTCTTTTACTCTACAATTTTGAATTATTCTGCCTCCCGCTTTTTCAAATGCTTCTGCAATTCCATATAGGTATTTTATAATGTGCATTTGACCCTGACCATCGGCCATTGCTGCGCTTTCAAAAGGTATGGGTGTTGGAACCGACATCGAATATTGCATATTAATTCCTACTTCTTTTGCACCGATAACTATCTTTTCCAATTCATTACTTTGCTCCTTATTTTGTGAAAATAGGTAAGCCTGTTTTCTGCTGAATCCACAATCAATGGAATATTCGGAAATATTTTTTTCTATTAAGTCAATGGCTTGTTTTGTAATTTGTGCCGTTTTCTTTGCGTTCTCTTCCCCGAAATGGTTTTTGATTTCATAATAGGAGGTATCCAAAAGCGTATTCAGATGCGCCGTAGTCCCTCCTGTAGTCCCAAATCCTATTTCCTGCGCTTCAATCACCACACTAGTCTTTCCTGCCAACTGAAGCTGAAAGGCGGTACTTAAACCGGTAATTCCTCCCCCTACAATGACTACATCTGCTTCATTTGGCAATTCTTCAGTATTCGTCTTATAAGGTAGAGTTTCATGCTGCCACAAGCTGATTGTCTGTCCATCACGTTTCATGGGGAAGTTGTTTTATAAATGGTTTTTGCCCTATGGGTTTATCGTTCATGCTATTTCATTGCTCAGTTGAAAAAAGAAAAACTTGAAATCAAATCATTTTAACTTGCTTGAGAAAAGCACATCAATATTCATGATGTGCTTTTATCCTGCTTTCTCCGATTTTTTAGAAATGGTTATTCAAAACAACCTTCAATCAATCGGATAAAGTACAGCAGCACAGCCAGAAGAATTATTCCTGTTTTCAGGGTGTTTAAGCTTCTGTTTTGCTCTTTTAGTAATTGACATACTTATTAAAACAGATTAGATGCTGTCATACCCGCCTTTTACGAAACAAATAAAGAATCAGGACAAGTACAATGACGACAATAATAACACCTACCCCCATACCTGTTTTAAATATCGTTCCTATGAAATCACAACCTGAAAGGGAAATCAAAAGGAGGATAAGGGATAAGATTACGATTCCATTTTTTTTCATGTTACTTCGTCAGTATTAGTTTACAATAGTTTATTTTAAACTTCAAGATAACTTTTTATCGTTATCTCATTGTCTCATCTGCAAGCCCTGCAATTTTCAGAAATTCATTGATCAGCCAACGCTTTCATTCCTTATTTTTTGATTGCCTCCCTGATGTTTTTAGCTGAATCCTGGTGCATCAATAACATAGGAAGAGTCTTTGATGCAAATGCCTTTAGATCAGGATCAACTCCATTTTCGGCATGTTTTTTAAACTTGTCTACATCTTTTTCATGGTCATCAACCATTTCTTTCATGTATTCCTTGTCAAAATCGGCACCCGTTTTCTTTTGAATATCACTCATCGTTTCGCGATGTTTATCATCTATCGTTGAAGGCACATTGATGTTTTTGCGAGCTGCTATACTTTTTAATTCATCATTGGCTTTCATATGATCTCTTACCATCATGGCACCAAAGTTTTTAACCCTTGGACTCATTGCATGTTCTTGTGCATATTTACCCAGTTCAACTTCCATTAGGCCTCCGTTAGCTGCCTCCTTTATAAAATCCTGATCTTTATTCTGATCATTGTTATTTTCAGTTAGAACAGCGCTTTTGCTTACACTGTCATTATTCATCGTTGTACTTGCATTCTTATTGTCCTTATTTCGATTCTGAGAGCTATTGCATGCCATCATTATAACAGGAATAGCCATTATGAATAGTTTAAAAGTTATTGTTTTCATAAAAGTTATTTTTTATTTGTTTGTGATTTAAGTTATTTTTTGTGATTCAATTTTTTGACTGTGTGGTATTGGAAAATTAAGGTGAGCAATCCCTTATGGTTATCTTTTGATTGCCCACCTTAATCGAAACCGTTATTGCTAACGTTCTATAGTGCTCACTGGACCAAATCCGGTTCTTGTCTTCCGAGCGGATAGATTCGGGAGTTTTCATCCTCCCTCAGAGTTCATCATCCTCCTCCTCAGTTCGTGAAACCATATCGTCGTCTTCCAACTCATCCATCTCATCGAATTCATCATCGGATGAATACTCCCCACTGCGCTCTCTACCAGAGAAAGAAGAAGGACTTCCTTCACTGCCCCAAGTTCCTTCTTTCGATCTTCTGCTTCGAGTCTGCGGTTGGTCAATTGATGTGTTTGAATCTTCCGGATCGAAAGGTTCACTATCCATTGTTGATCCAGAATAATTTCTACCCTGGTTCATCCGCTTTTCGTTGGATGGGCCTACCTCATTCTGTTGTTGACCAGATGAAGTTTGCCCATACTGACGGTCGTTTCTATTTTCTTTCATTG
>DMFR01000221.1:0-508 GCA_003450125.1 Prolixibacteraceae bacterium
CGATTAAAGTGCGGACATCAATATCGCCCATAGCTCCCAATAAGCCTACATCTACGATAAACAATTTAAACGCTGCAACATCCTCATACGCTTTCAATGGAATACCGGGCTTTGAAACTCTGCAAACTTTATGGACTAAACCGCAATCGATCAACCACGACAAGGCCAATTCATAATCTTTGGCCCGTGAACCCTGTTTAACGGCTCCATAGATAAATTTTTTATTCTCCTTTGCCAGTTGAGCAGGTATAGAGTTCCAGAGCATCCTTAATCGGGGAACGATTTCACTGGGAGCATGTTTCGAGAAATCTTGCTCATAAGCTGATAGGATTCTCTTCTGAATAACCCTTACCTCCTTAAAATCGTTTTCCATTTTGAAGGAAAGGACTGCTTCGGGCATACCACCAACATAATAGTATTGTCGTAGTAACTGAATGTATTTCTCTTTAAAACTTTTAATAAGCAGCCAATCCCTGTTTTTTAAAAGATCAAGCAGAGGTAGTTGATC
>DMFR01000221.1:623-1641 GCA_003450125.1 Prolixibacteraceae bacterium
ATCGAGGCCCATCAAGAACTCCGTAAAATTAAGTGGATGGAGATCCAAAAACTCAACCTTCCCGACAGGAAAAGAGGTGTGTTTTTGAAGCGCTACCCCAAGCAGAGAGCCTGCTGCAACAATGTGGTACTGCGGAGCATTCTCGCAAAAGTATTTTAAGGAAGTAATTGCTCCCTCAGCTTCTTGTATTTCATCAAAAATAATCAGTGTATTTTCAGGATTAATCTGAACACCTGATTCAATCTGAACAGCAGTGATGATTCGTTGAATATCAAAATTGTCAACAAACAATGCTTTGAGCAGCTTTGAACTTTCGAAGTTCACATAAGCTGTCTGTGTATATTCATTTTTGCCGAATTCTTTCATCAACCATGTTTTGCCCACTTGACGGGCACCACGAATAATTAAAGGCTTCCTACCCGGCTTGTTTTTCCATGATATCAAGGCTTGCATTGCTGTTCTCCGCATAATTTATTGATCTTAATTACATATAGTCAAACGACTTTATGTGCAAATATACATTTATTCGAACGACTTTATGGCATTAACTACAATTATTCGAACGTCTTTTTGTTTTAGCTAATTTCCCAGGGAGAATAAGTAGTTTAAATTGGTTCAATAAAAAAGGCAGTAAACCTTAAATTTACTGCCTTTTCATTTTAATTTTAATAAGTGGGCTGTACTGGATTCGAACCAGTGACCCCTACCCTGTCAAGGTAATGCTCTAAACCAACTGAGCTAACAGCCCTTATTGTGTATGACTTTCGAGGCACAAAAATATAAATAATTTGCATTATTTGGTGATTGCTGAATAATTCCTCTAAATTTGAGTTTTTAGATTCAGAAAACTATTTTTGGAATCGCTTACTTCATGGAATTGGATGGATCTTACTTTTCTTTGGATGAAGGGGTTAGAACAAATAATTAGGGATAGATGAACACAGGGATTCGTTGCATTGCTATTTTGATTTGCTGGTTTTGTTCTGCTCTGGCGATAAATGCCAAAGCCAGTGACGAT
>DMFR01000221.1:1649-9858 GCA_003450125.1 Prolixibacteraceae bacterium
CTCGAATGGGAGAAGCAGCAAAATCAACTCATGATTAAAAAGGCCGACGGAACGTCCATCCCCTTTAAGCAAACAATGCTGGTGATTAAGAAATTCATGGACAACAATCCGGATAAAATCCTGACCCTCTTTCTGGACTTCAATACCAATATCAACGAACTAAGCGATATCATTCAGGAAATGGGCATCAACCAATACCTCTACACCTATGATGCCAAGGAAGGATGGCGGTCCATTAAATCGATGGTAGAAGACAACAAAAGGCTGGTTGTTTTTTCGATGCAGGAGCACCGCAACAGTCCCGATTGGTTGCACTATGTATGGAACCATGCCGTTGAGCCCTATTTTTCCATCTGGGAAGCCCCTGCCTTTAAAGGTGAATTTCTGAAAGGAGATCCCAAAAACAGCCTTTTGATCTACAACGATTATAATTTCCCCAAGAAAAGTGACAGCTCCAATAACCTAAAATTTGAAGGCAACCAGAATCCTTACCTGATCGAGCATATCAAAAACACATGGACCACTACGGGAAAGACGCCCAATTTTATCATGCTCGACCGTTACGAAGACTGGGTGCTGGGCATTGTATCCTACCTGAGGGGTTTTAAGATCATCAAGGGTACGGTGACCTACAACGCGCAGGTGCTCGACTATGTAAACTGGGATAAAACCGGCAGCCTTACCAGCGGGAAGTATTGTTTCCCTGTAGGTCCGGGCGATAACCTTATCCTGACTCCCAAGAGCCCAGGCTTTCGATTTACTCCTGAAACGGCCACTTTTAATGAACCTTCGGAAAGCATCATACAGCATTTTGTGGCTACTTCGTATGAAATTACCGATAACCTTGAAGGCCATTATACCTTTGCCAAGGAATGCCGGGACGGCAGCATCAATCAATTTGATGGTAAACCTACCAACGTTCACTTTATAAACGACTCCACCCGTCCCAATGTAGCGGCTTTTGAGGAGAATAGTTTTATTATCCTCCCTGGAGCTGAATCATTTAAAATGCGGGATCACGACTTCACAGTAGCCGCCTGGGTTAAAATCAGGGAGTATCTGCCCGGTAAACAAGATTACTGCATCATCGGGACCAAGAACAATTCCTATCAGCAAGGGATCCACCTGTTGATCAGGGATAAGAAGCCTTACTTTGGATTTTACAACAACGACCTGCGGGGGAAAACGGTCCTTGAAGCCGGAACCTGGTACCACCTGGTATGGCGCTACAACAAGCTGAGCGGCGAACAGGCCATCTTCCTCAACGGCAAGCTTGACAGCCGTTCTCTGGGGCACCCGGCCTACAAGGGAAGGGATAATCTTTACATCGGAGTGGCAGGTTTTAACTGGTCCTCCTACATGGTGGGCGATATCGATAACCTGAGCATCTGGTCAAGAGACCTGGGCGAGGAAGAAATATGGGGATTGAGCAAAGAAGTGATCGAAATTGTACCCATAAAGAATGTCTTTATTCTTTATCCCATTTTATCCAGGAGCATTGTGGCCATATTGGCATTGTCATTGATTCTACTGGCCTATTTTAAAATTCCGTTCCGGAAATTAAAGAAGAAGGTTTCAATAGCCGAAAAAATCCGCAGCATTGAAAATACCATTAGTCACAAGCCTGAGGCAAATTATATACAGCTCTTTGGTGATTTTAAAGTGCTAGATAAAGTAGGGAACGACATTACCAGCCAGTTTACGCCCAAGCTGAAGCAGCTGTTCCTGATCATTCTGCTGTATTCACAGCGCAATAAGAACGGTATTTCAACCAAAGACCTTACTGACATACTCTGGATGGGACATTCGTCGCAAAGCGCTAAAAACAGCCGTGGGGTGACCATACGTAAATTGAGGCTCATACTCGAATCGATGGATTCTGTTCAAATTCATTTTCACATTGACCGTTGGTCAATGGCCTTTGGCAGTTCAGTGTATTGCGATTATTTAGATTGCCTGGATTTATTGAAAAGAGAAAAGATCCATGACACTGATTTTAGCTTGAAATTTTACAACATCATCCAGGAAGGGGAACTCTTCAAAGGGGAATCATACGACTGGCTCGATGATTTTAAAGGCTTTGTAGGAAACAATGTGGTTGATATTCTACTGAAATTCATCCATGAACTAACCACTGAAAACGATAGTGAACTGATCTTGAAATTAACTGACCGCATCCTGGTAACTGACCCGGTAAACGATCAGGCATTGGCTTATAAACTGAAGATTCTGATCAAACAAGACAACTATAACCTAAGTCGTTTCACCTATGATCGCTTTTGTACCCTCTATGAAGAAATGTACGGGGAGAAGTTTACAGGTAAATTTGAAGAATTGATTGCCTAATAAAAAAACATGTTTTGCAACAGGGTTAATTTTTATTTATTTATTATTAATCCTCTCAATATCATCGTTATTGCTATATTTGACCAACCATTTAAGGGTAAATTTTAACCCACACTTAACCCACACTTAACCCGGCTATAAACATCAGGTAAAAGCCTGCTAATTGCCTTGTATTAGATTTGTTTTCATATTTCTATTGCAGATTCCTGCGAATAAAGATTTAATAAGAAATGATTAATTCGGTTTTATGAAGATTTGGCATTCCGTTCGTACTCTGTTTTCCGGCAAAAGAGCCTTTTTAGCACTGATTGTGATTGGCCTGATTGTGGGAATTACTTTCATGCAAGTGGGAGGCAAAATGGTGACTTATACCTCTACCGATCAATACTGCATGTCGTGCCATGTTCACCCTCATGCCGAGCAAAGCTGGAAACTTTCACCCCATTACGACAACAAGTCGGGAGTGGTAGTACATTGTGTCGAATGCCACCTTCCGCCCAAAGGACATGGAATGCTCGTGGCCAAGGCCAAACACGGGGCCATCGACTTATACGGGTACCTGTTCAAGGATTCAGCAGACATCAAATGGGCCGCCAAGCGCACCATCGATAAGGCCAAGAAATTCGTATATGTTGAATCATGTACCAAATGCCATCAGAACCTGTTTCCTAAAACCCTTACCGTTGAAGGTGAAAATGCCCACCTGAATTATCTTACCAGCAAAACCGAGGTGAGCTGTTTAAACTGTCACATTGATGTGGGACATTTTGATCCCAACAGAAAACACGAGCACAATAAAAACTTTGGAGTTACTGCAACTGTCAATGCCGTTACCTACACAGAACCCACTCCTGTTACCGATTTTAAAAACTTTACGGAAAAGATTCCGGGAACCAGCCTTTCATTTGAGATGGTGGCCATTCCCGGTGGACAGTTTATCATGGGTAGTCCGAAAAGCGAGCCTCTAAGGAAACCGGATGAAGGACCTGCCCATCCGGTAAAACTGTCCCGCTTCTTCATGGCCAAGGTAGAAGTGAGCTGGGATGAATACCTGGAATTCTTCAAGGCGACCTCCTCACAGGGACGCAAGGAAGAAACAGAAAACGATCAGGTGGATGCCATCTCAGGACCAACACCACCATGGGGAGCTCCAGATCAGGGATGGGGCAAAGGCTCCAGACCAGCCATCACCATGACCTGGAAGGCTGCCAATGTCTATTGCAAATGGCTTTCAAAAATGACGGGTAAAAAATACCGTCTTCCCACCGAAGCGGAATGGGAATATGCTGCACGCGGAGGTGCGAAAACACCCTACTTCTTCAATGGAAATCCGAAGAAATTCACCTCTGATGGCTTCCTGAAGAGAATATTTGGTCGTGACACTGCTGTCATTCAATCCTATGTAGTCTATAAGGAGACCAGTCCTGCTGAGACTCAGGAGCCTGGCGTAGTGAAGGAGAATCCTTTCGGACTGAAAAACATGCTGGGCAATGTATATGAATTCTGTTCCGATTACTATTCGCCCACAGCCTATATGGCCTATAAAAATGGGGTTGTTAATCCCAAAGGACCCAAAAAAGGACAGGAGCATGTGATCCGAGGAGGATCGTTTAAAAGCGATGCCAAAGATGTTCGTTGTGCTGCCCGTGATTTTACCAAAACGAAGGCATGGCTGGTGACCGATCCCCAAATGCCCAAGAGCGTATGGTGGTACTCCGATTGCATTGATATCGGTTTCAGGGTGGTTTGTGAAGCAGATCCAAACATTAATTAGAAAAAAAATTCCAGATGGAAAACAACAATAAAGGTTTTAACCGAAGAAGGTTTCTCGAATCTACTGCCCTTGCCAGTATCGGATTGCTGGGTGCAAGCGCCATGATCTCAGGATGCAAAAATACAAAGGATGCAAAGGCTTTAGGCCTGCCTCCTATTCTAAAGGCAGCTCCCAAGGGTAAAAAGCTGCGTGCAGGACTGGTAGGAGTGGGCAACCGGGGAACCGGAGCTGCGATGAACTTTATCAGCTGCGGGCCTGATTTACACATAGTTGCCCTGGCAGATGTCTTCCAGGATAGAATTGATGCCGGAAGGGAACGCTTTTCTAAATTGAAAATGGATATTCCTGCCGAGAATTGCTTTACAGGATTTGACGGATACAAGCAACTGATGGCTTTGGCTGATGTGGATGTGGTCATATTGGCTACCCCCCCGCAATTCAGGCCTGAACATTTCAAGGAAGCTGTCTTGAAGAACAAGCATGTTTTCATGGAAAAGCCTGTGGCCGTTGACCCTGTTGGAATCCGTTCTGTGATTGCCAGTGCCAAAAAAGCAGAGGCCATTGGCTTGAACGTGGTAACGGGTACCCAACGCCGCCATCAGCAGGATTATATTGAAACTTACCAGCAGGTAGCCAATGGGGCTATCGGCAAGCTCGTTTCTGCAAGGGCTTTCTGGAACCAGAACCATGTATGGTTCCGTACCCGTGAAGAAGGCTGGGATGACATGACTTACATGATCCGCAACTGGAACAACTTCTGCTGGTTGTGCGGGGATCATATTTTAGACACCCATGTTCACAACATCGATGTGATCAACTGGTTCGTAGGCCGCCAGCCTGAAAGCGCTGTAGGCTATGGAGGCCGTGCACGCCGTTTAACAGGCGACCAGTATGACTTTTTCAGCATTGACTTTGATTACGGACAAGGGGTTTTTTCACACAGCATGTGCCGTCAGATAGATAACTGTGCCAATGGAACGGGTGAATTCATTATGGGAACTGAGGGATATACCAATTGCGCCAATACCATCTGGAACCTGGACGGAACAGTCAAATGGAAATTTGAATACGAGAAAGATGAAAACGGGAATGCCACCGATCATATAAAGATACCGGCCTATGTGCAGGAACACATGCATCTTGTTCATGCCATCCGCACGGGTGAGTATGTGAACCATGCAGAAACAACTGCCCTGTCAACCTTAACGGCCATTATGGGGCGTACAGCGGCCTATACGGGCAAAAAGATCATGTGGGATGAGATCTATAAGTCGGACATGGATCTAGGCCCTCAGAAGATCGAATTCGGCCCTGTGGACATGCAGTTTGAAGTGCCTGTTCCGGGTACTGCGCATAAGGCGTAAGAGAAGAGGAGAAGGTGAGAAAAGGAGATCGGAGCTGAGGCTTGGACAACTTGAAACTTGGAACCTTGAATGATATTGAATGATAAATAAAGCAATATAGAACAAAGAATAAGAAACAAGAAATAAGAAATAAGGAACAAGAAACAACCCTTCCACTTCTGATTAGAGCGGCAATCTGGAACTTGGAACCTGAAACTTTGAACTTAATATTAACTAATAACTAAAAGGAAATGGACAATAAAAGCACACGCAGAGTTTTCCTTCGAAACTCGATTTCGGTAGTAGCCGGAACGATGATTTTGCCCCATATTATTCCCGCCTCAGCCATGGGAATGAATGGAGTTGTTCCTCCCAGTGACCGAATTATCATGGGCTCAATCGGCGTTGGCTCCCAGGGAACCAGTAACATGAACAACTTCCTTCCTTTTAAGCAAGTTCAATATGTTGCCCTTTGTGATCTTGACTCCAGCCACCTCGAAAAGGCCTCAGCCATAGTTAATAATCATTACAACAACAAGGATTGCCGCACCCACAAGGATTACCGCGAGTTCCTGGAAAAGGAAAAGCTCGATGCCGTTTGTATTTCGGTTCCCGACCATTGGCACAGCATCGCCTATGTAGCAGCAGCCAACAAGAAAATTGATATCTACGGTGAAAAACCATTGGCCAGAAGCATTGGTGAAGGCCAGCAAATTGTAAAGGCTGTTCAGAAGAACAACATTATATGGCAAACCGGAAGCTGGCAGCGCTCTGTTGCTAACTTTCACAAGGGAGCAGAACTTGTTTTCAACGGACGCCTTGGCAAAGTTGACCATGTCGAAGTAGGCTTACCCAATGCCAACAAACTGGTAGGAATGCCTTCCATTAAACCTATACCTGCTGAACTGGACTGGGAATTCTGGCTAGGATCAGCCCCCAAGGTTCCTTACCGTGGCGTTTGTCACTGGAACTGGAGATGGATCCTGGACTACTCAGGCGGTCAGTTAACCGACTGGGCAGGTCATCACATTGACATTGCACAATGGGGTCTGGGACTGGACCGTACCGGCCCAATCGAAGTTGTAGGTGAAGGTATCTATCCCCCATCAGGTGAATTGTATAATGTCCCTATGGAATTTGATTTCAACTGCAAGTATAAAAGTGGGGTTACCATCCGTGTAGCCAATGCCTCAAGGCTAAAACAGGGAATGGGCGTTACCTGGTATGGTGAAAATGGCTGGATTCATGTTGACCGTGGTGATGTCCTTACCGCCTCTAAACCTGAGCTTCTTTCTGAAGAACTGGGTGCCAACAAGAAAGCGCTTTATGTAAGCAACGAGCATTGGGGTAACTTCCTGGAATGTATCCGTTCCCGCAAAGAAACCATCGCTCCTGCTGAAGTTGCCCATCGTGCCATCTCAGTTGGCCTGCTGGGCGAAATTGCCATGACTACCAAACAGAAAATCCAATGGGACCCAGTAAAAGAGCAGATCATCAACAATGCCGAAGCCAGTAAACTGCTCATGAGAAATTTCCGTGCTCCATGGAAAATACCTACCATTTAATAGTTTGATTTAATTATATATAGCTTTTCATCCTTCAACCGGGATACTGTTCTAAACCAACCAACAACTGCCAGCGAAGGGAATATAACCTCCCCGAACTGGCAGTTTTTTATTTTGAATTATTTACGGATGAAAATCTGTATCTTTAAACTTTGTTAACCCATAGCGTTGAGGCATTGGGTGACTTTTAGCAATAGAGTGAATAAAAATCAAACCTATGTTTTCACTGATAATTCCCGTTTATAACGAAGAAGGATTGATTGATGAAATGGCCTTGCGTTCTGTCAAAGCCATCGAATCGTTCACGGATCACTATGAGATCCTGTTTATAAACGACGGAAGTACAGATTCTACGCTCCATAAGCTGATTGAAGTGCGTAAGCGCTTTTCAAGAATTAAGATTGTTGATCTTTCCAGAAACTTTGGACACCAGGCTGCTTTTACTGCCGGTCTGGAAGCTGCCATGGGAAACTATGTAGCCATGATGGACGGTGACCTTCAAGACCCTCCTGAATTACTTTCCGAAATGTATCATAAAATCAAGAATGAAGGCTTTGATATTGTCAGTGGTAAAAGAACAGGACGTAAAGGAAAGCGACTTAGGATAACCACTAACCTGTTTCATGCCTTTTTTAAAAAGGTCTCTGGAATAGGTGATATGGAAAATTCGGGCAATTTCTCCATGATGAACAGGGCCGCTGTGAATGCCCTGGTCCAGATGAAGGAATCCATCCGCTATCTGCCCGGTTTACGCACCTTTATTGGCTTCCACCAAGGGTTTGTGGAATATGTCCGTGAAGACCGCCTGGAGGGTGAACCCAAAATGACCCTTGGCAAACTCATCGTTCTGGGCGCTGATGCCATCTTCTCCTTTTCAAAGTTCCCCATCAAGGTTTGCCTTTACCTGGGAACCCTCGGAACCATTGTATTTATGTGTGCCGGGATCTACGTGCTGATTGCCAAAATATTTGGCTTTGCAATCATCGGCTGGTCTTCAACCGTGTTGAGTATCTATTTCCTGGGGTCCATCCAACTGATCTTCCTGGGAGTAGTAGGCGAATATGTATACCGCATTTACAAGGAATCGCAGAACCGGCCCATCTACCTGGTGAAGAAGTTTTACGATGCCGAACCTGAAAAATAATGCAGCAAAAGAATCTGAAGATAACATTCTGGATACA